>JABDKF010000127.1 GCA_013003155.1 Woeseia sp.
TGGCGATCGCCAATCTTCTGTCCGGGATGGTGCAAGCATTATTTCGGGGTGAACTAACGGACACGCGTCTGGCCTGGTCAGTGCTTGTTGGCAATATACTCTTAGTCAATTGGTGGGTGTTTTTTCAGTGGAGCGATCATGCGAACTGGCGATTTCATGAGTTTCTGTACCTCGCTATGTGGGCAACCGTCCATTATCTAATGGCTGTGGCTCTCTACCCCTACAGCTTCCTGACCGACTACTCCGAAAAGCTGCAGCAAAAGTTCGTGCTCATAACGCTACTTGCGGCTGTTACGCTGGATTGCGGAGAGAAGATTATTCGCGGCGACCTGTTAGACCCATGGTATTTGCCATTATTCTATTTGTACTTCGTTGTTTTCGTTACGCTGCCGTTGATATTTGCCAAGCCAAGGATCATGCGGATCAGCGGCTGGACCCTGGCTGTTTCCACGTTGGCTTGGTCCGTAGTCGCAAGGAGTGTTCTTGCAAGTTGAACATGAGGCCGCCTATGGCCGTAAGCAGAAACCCGGTTGGTCTGAGGTAGAATGACGGCAACAGACCCAGAGCGGCCGGTCACGAGTTTTCGATAATGGACAATCAGTTCCTGGGATTCGTGCTCGCGATTCTGACGGTCATGGCTCTGCGCTTCCGCTGCAGGGGACTGACTACTTGAACAAGATACTCCAAAATCCGATCGCGACAAGTTTCTTGGTAATCAGCGTACCGTTGTTCCTGTTCGGCTTGTTTACGGGCTTTGGCTTACAGGCGTTACAGTTGCTAATCGTTCCATACACCTATGATTATTCGCGAGGTGTTGGAAAGGTAGTTGACCAATGGGTATCGGGTGGACTATTTGGGCTGCAGGCAGTTATTGTTGCTATGGCATTTTCTATCCCTTCGGTATCCCGCGTCTTGCTACGACGCGTGCTCTGGGCATTCGGTATTCTCCTTGTATTTGTCTATCTCCTTGTGACGATACTCGCCTATGTGAGCACGGGTCTCCATTAGTGCATTGAAACACTGCGATATAAGCACCGCTACACTGAGAACCTGGAAATTGAATGGCGGCTAGCACACCACCACTGTCATGTTTTTCGTATAGCAGTTGATATTGATCCACGGTTTTTCTCAACGAACGTTCGCTAATGGCCGAACTCAGCCGCACACAAATTTCCGGCTATACTTTCCGCTACTGACCCATTGCAGGCACACAAATGCAACAATCGAGTGGTGATCTTTCAGTGGTAGTCTTTCGCTGCGTTCGCGTTGAGGGTTGAGAATGTGGTCTCTAGGCACAAGCGCCGCGATTTTCCTTTTCATCGGGCTTATTATCGGTATCGCGATAATCATCGGGGCGTTGTTTGCCCGCTGGAGTAAGCGGAACGGCGACAGGTTTCTATGATGGCCGCTATTGGCCGGAACCAGCCCTTCACCAGGTTTTAGATACAATGACGGCCACTGACCCATTGCGGCCTTTGGCGACGGTTCGCGAAACGAGAGTCCTCGGCGACTGAGCGGAAAGGGAGATAATTAGTTGGATCGGCGGCTGGCTTGAAGGCATTTTTTTTGCGCAGTGGTTCTCACGATAGTCCTGCATGTTGATTAATGGACAGCCAAAGCAGGCACGGGGCTTGCTATCGCCGGTCTCGGTATCACAACGATTGATTTGGTCGTACCCTGACGAAATCGGAACTAGTGGGTATCGAGAATTTCTCCGCGAGTACGGATTAAGCAGCCGGCGCGATATTACTGTTGAGCCGGAACAAGTTTCCCGAGTCGTATTGCCCTTTTACAGCTGACAGTCGTTCATACGCTGGCCCGTAATTGCCGGTGGCTTCGGCGCGGTCGAATTCGATGTTGTCATAGTAGCCGCCGAGATAGGGCTCGACTGCTTTGTACAGCGCCCGAGCCTCAGCAATCATTGTTTCGTCCTGCGCCGGATCCATCCATCCTGATGCAAATACCAGCATGATTTCCGCATTGCGATGTGGAAACGCAGTATCCAACTCACCGACGCGTTTCACCGCGCCGCCGGCGACATGATTGGCGAGGAACAGCCGCGGGTTGTAGGCGTCGATCAGGGTATCGACGAGTCCCTGTGTCCACTCCTTTACCATGCCGCTTTTCGCGTACGATCGAATTCCATGACCGAATGGCACGTCATTGACGGTTTGCAGCACCATGTAATCCTGTAATTTGACGCCGTCAACAACGGGTTTGCCGATCGCACGAAGCGGCGCAAGTTCCTTTTCCCCTGCCGCCGGATCACCGTCGTACACGACGTCCATGACGATTACGTCTTCGACCTCGGGTAGCCTGGCCATGACCGGACCAACATACATCGCGTCGGACAGGCTAGCGGACCATTCGGCATAGAACTCGAGTACGTCCCGCGCCTGTGCAACGGGCCAAAGGATGCTGCCCGACAGCAGACTGCGCTCAAACGGGTGTAGCTGAAACTCAAAGTCTGTCACGACACCGAAGTTGCCGCCGCCGCCGCGAATAGCCCAGAAAAGATCCGGTTCGCGTTCGGCACTGACACGGCGCACTTCGCCATCTGCCGTGACGATCTCCGCCCCGCGCAGGTTGTCGACCGCGAGACCGTAATTGCGATTCAGCCGGCCGAAACCGCCGCCAAGAGTGTAGCCGCCAACTCCGGTATGCGAGACGACACCGGCAACGGTTACGAGCCCGTGTTTGAGCGTCTCGGTATCGAGTGTGTACAGCAGCGCACCACCCTGTGCGTGGGCGCGTTGTCGTTCGGTGTCAACCGTGACGTTGTTCAACGGCGACAGGTCTATCATCAAGCCGCCGTCGCAAACCGACTTGCCGGGCCAGCTATGGCCGCCGCCGCGCACTGCAGTCAGCAACTGGTTGTCGCGCGCAAAAGCCACCGCATTGCTAACGTCGGCGCTCGACAGGCAGCGCGCGATCAGCGCTGGCCGTTTGTCGTGCATTCCGTTCCAGATCGTCCGGGCTGCGTCGTACTGCGGGTGACCGGACAACATCAGGGGCCCTGAAAGACTGTCCGACAGTTCGTTGATGGCTGCTTTCTGGAGCTCGATCTCCGCGCCGTCGATCGAAACTGCGGCAATGCTGGTGTCTGCACGGTTCGCTGTCGGCTCCTGTTTGCCGCAGCCAGGCAGGAACGCAGCAGCTACGCCGGCCGCAACCGCAGAGCGGCAGAATTTACGTCTGTTCATAATAGTCCCCGACAAATTTTTTGTTCTGTGTGTCAGAGCATAGAAGATTCCGCCGGGTTTGCCACCGTGCGCTTTGCCGGCAGCCAGCTTTGCCAGCACTTACAGTGGGTCCCCGCCATCATGACCTCAGCTGAGTAAACAATTGAAATTGATGGGACCGTTGGGCATCTGAACAAGCTGATGCGCCGCGTCGACTTAATAAGGACAATCGGGCGTCATGTCCTAGCGACTCCTTTTGGCCGTGAACAGACCCTGGTCGAGCGTCTGCTATGATGTCAGCTTCTGATCCGTAACAGACGGTCGACATCTGCAGCGTGACAACCCCCTTGGAGGACAATTCGCGTTGATCCGGAAGTGGCTGAAACAAAGGAGAGACCGGGGGATAACGGAAAAGCTTGAGGCGATTGACGACCTCTTGAAGCTACTTGCCAAGTCCACCGATTCATCGTATTCAGGACTCTCCGTTGCAGAACTGGTTGAAAGAGTCGAATCCACAAGAAAAAAACTAAAAGGCGGCGATAGCAAGGCAAACAAAGCGCTGTGGTCTCTCTTCGTACCAACTGGCCCACTGCAAGAAACTGCTATCGATAACGGCTGGGGAGATGAATTCCTGATTATCGCAAGTAAGCTGGCCTAGGTATTAGCTTTACCTAAGTGGCCGCTTATGGCCGACTCCAGCCATTCACCTGATGATAGACTCATCGGCTGGCACTGACCCACAGCGGCCGTTGAATGAGTTGCTACTTGTGACGCGAATCGGCAATTCGAGACAAGAATACAGACGAGATTCGACTCAGACTGCAAGATCAGGAATCCGGGGGGGTTTCCAATGAACCTGCTAAAACTGACAGTGATCGTTGGATGCAGTGCAGCATTGCTGGGCGGTTGCAACAATACGGATGATGCCCGCGGACCAAATGTATTCGATGTGACAGCTATCGGCTTGACACTTCAAGGTCCATCGGAGATCCCAGAAGGATGGACCACCATCAGGTTTGTGAATCAGTCCGGCATGATTCATCTGGCGATGTTTGATGTTCCCCCAGACGGCATCGATGCCTTTCAGATGAAACGCGAACTCGTCAAGCCGTACCAGGACTATCTCGACGCGTTGATTGAAGGGAATGATGAAGGAATGCAAACAGCGTTAGGCGGCTTCCCTTCATGGCTGCCAGATTTATACTTTTTTGGCGGGCCGGGATTATTGTCCTCCGGCTACACGTCGGCAGCGACAGTTAACCTAAAGCCGGGACTCTATGTTCTGGAATGTTACGTCAAGACGAACGGCATATGGCATACATACAATCCCAGTCCCGATCAATTAGGCATGGTGCTCGAAATCAGGGTGATTGATTCGGACACGCCAACATCGCCCCCGCCTCATGGTGCAACGTTAGCGATACGGAACGACAGTCTTGAATTGACCCAGGGCACATTGAAGCCCGGAATAAACCAAATCAAAGTTGAGTTTATAGAGCAACAGGCCTTCGAGAATTTTCTTGGAAACGACGTGCACGTTGTCAAGTTGAATGAAGATGCTGATCTTGCGCGGGCCTCCGATTGGATGGACTGGAGAAAACCGGAGGGACTTCAGACGCCATCGCCCGTGACGTTTCTGGGTGGTCTCAACGATATGCCTGAAGGCTCTGTAGGATACTTTACTGTCGATTTGTCGCCTGGCGATTTCGCGTTCATTACAGAGTCCCCTGATCCTATCAACCAAGGATTGGTTTTGCGTTTTTCTATCGACTGAACTTAGCGCGTTCGGACGACCGGTTCTGGCCGTAAGCAGAAGTCGACCAGATGCAGGCTATAATTCCTGGTACTGACCCTTAGCGGAAGTATGCAGTCGCAGCTTTGAACAGGTAGGTTCTATTGCCAGGTATTCTCAAATATCTCGTCCCTGCATCGCTGATCATAGTTGGCGCGATCCACGTGATTCCGCTTTCTGGTGTGTTAGGTGTAGGACGTCTTAACTCACTGTACGGCATTAACATCACTGACCCTGATCTATCGATTCTGATGCGCCACAGGGCAGTTCTGTTTGGCCTGCTCGGGTTGTTCTGTATCTACGCTGCGATAAAGCCACCACTTTATTTCATTGCATTGACTGCGGGAGCCGTAAGCGTTGGTTCCTTCCTGTACCTGGCGTATGCAACGGGCGGATATAACGAGGAACTGAGGCGCGTCATTGTCGCCGATCTTGTGGCTGCGGTGTTTTTGGTAATCGGATTTGCTGGCTACTTCATCAGCAAATCTGGCAACGGCGTTTGACCGCTTATGACCGGAAGCGGACAGTTATCTGGTTTAGGCTAGAATGGCGGCTACTGACCCATAGCGGTCACCCGTTAATAACAACGAGAAGGGTCATTCGTGACTCAGTTTGAGTTCATCTTCGTCCTGATTTCTATTATCGCGGGCCTCGCTTTGACCCAGCTTTTGTCTGGTATGACGCGCCCGCCAAAAAATTCTGACGGTCGCATCGACATCACTCACGTGGTGTTCTCCCTGGGAGTTACCGTTCTCCTCATAACGGTTTGGTGGTCAACGTTTCGCTGGCAATCATACGAGACGTGGACGGTCGTCGAATTCCTTCTGCTTTTCTTTTATATATCTTTATTTTACGTCAAAGCGGTGATTCTCAGCCCTTTGCGAAGCGTAGAGTTGCCAGCTTTCGAGCAAGTTCGAGGCAAGTTTTACGCTGTGTTTGCTCTCTACTGCGTCGTAGAACCGGTGGTGATTCAGCTGCGCGATGGCGAACTAGCTCCTTGGTTTTACTCGCCAATGATGGTTCACTTCTTCGCGTTATCAAGCTTGGGGATCTATTTGCGCAATGCGACGTTCGATCGGCTGTACTCTCTCTGGTTTTGTTTCGTCAACATCGCCTGGATATTTCTAGCTCGATTCACTGGGTAGCATACGTCCGCTTCTGGCCGAAACGCGACCCTCGCCTGGTCTGAGATAGAATGACGGCTACTGACGCGAGGCGGCCGCATCGAAAAGACATCCCAACCTGCATCTTGAGTTAGTACGAACGGAGCCCGTTTTATGAATTCGGCAAAACTAAATGACTGGGTGCAGGGTGTTGGCATCTTTGCGCTTGTTGCTTCATTGATTTTCGTTGGAATCGAAGTAAGGCAAAACACGATCGCCACCCGCTCAGCGACCAATGCTGCCGTAAAGGATGCCTTTCGGGAGCTCAA
This sequence comes from Woeseia sp., assembly GCA_013003155.1. Classification (GTDB taxonomy): domain Bacteria; phylum Pseudomonadota; class Gammaproteobacteria; order Steroidobacterales; family Woeseiaceae; genus Woeseia. Next base: position 6,407 of record JABDKF010000127.1, read on the forward strand.
TCTTGTACTTGCATCGAGTCCGGAGCTGGCTCTAGCAGTGACAAGCAATGCCGAAAACCCCGCTGATGCACCGCCCGAGGACAAATTTCAGATGCTCGCAATGTGGCGCGCACTTTTTCACATTTGGTCGAACGTCCATCGTCAGCATCTCAATGGGACGGTAGATCCGGCTCTTTACGACGCGGTGGTTCAAGAGGTTTCGATGAACGCCGGGAAGACTCGAGGGGCGGAGAGCGTCGATGCTGCTGAGAGAAGAGCCCGGCACATGCGCTGGGCGTGGGAAAGTGAGCGATTTATTTTCAACTCTGATTTTCAGATATTTATCGACGGAATCTTGAGTATAGAGCGGTAGTTCAGAATGGAAGCGAGCGGCTGCTTTTGGCGGAAAGCCGCGACCCAGGTAATTCGAGGTAAAATGGCGGCTGCTTGGCCGAAGCAGCCGGTCAATACATGAACAGCATTCAGTTCTCGACTACGCTTTGTCAGGTAGTCAGTGCCCAGCGCCAAGGAGCCGCTATGCTATCCAGAACACTAGTCGCGATCATACTCGCACCAATCGTTGCCTCTGCAGGTCCCATCGATGAGGCGATCCCGGAACCATGGTTCAAGAACGGAGCATCTCCAGCAAAGGATCATTGTCTTGCCGGCATTGACACTGAGGTCGAGGATTCCGGTTCGCCGAACCTGTCCCTGAAATGTGCTGAGGCAGTTGAGGGCTTTGTTGGAATAATGCAGAGCTTTGCCGCCGATAACTATCTCGGTAAGAGATTGAGCTTCTCTGCTCTTGTGAAAAGTGAGGAGATTGAAGGCGGATGGGGTGGCCTATGGATGCGCGTCGATGGACGTGATCGTAGAGTTATAGCTTTCGACAACATGCAGAACCGATCGATAACGGGCACCACAAATTGGTCAAGGTATTCGGTGGTGCTTGATGTTCCAGAGGACGCGACCGATGTGGCCTTTGGAACGCTAATGAGCGGTAAGGGTCAACTATGGATTGCCGAGCTCAAGCTCGAACCTGTTAATCACGAAACGCCAACAACGGACCGAAAGAAGAAGCTGGAACCTGGAAATCTCGGGCTCAAACGTTAGGTTGCTGTTGTCAATTTGGCGATTCCGTCAACGACCGCTTCTGGCCGAAACCAGCCGCCGGGCCGCTAGACTTTCTAGTGGCCGCCGGTTACCCAAACGAGACGTTCGCTGAAAGAAGGCTTTTCCGATACTGGTTGGCGATGAATCGCCTTGTCGAAGATATTGGGGTTTCCGCTTCGGGTCACGAGGCGGCAATCTACATTGTTCAGGCTTTCAGTCGGAAGTCGACCTTGTACGGTCGTACTTTCCAGGATTTGTTTCGTAAAAACCAGCTTTTCTATAAGCGGATTTTCACACTGCACCTGCGAGTTGCTAGTAGGTATAAATGTTTGGGATTCAGCTAAATATACTTGTTGCTTCTGGTAACGTTCGGCGTATAACAATCTTCCTCCGGCCGTCGGTGACTGGTCCCGCATGACTATCGGTAACCTGGCCATCGGGCCGGTACTTGAAGTCTTCCGGAGGAAGCAAACATGAAAAACCTTAACAAAAAATTGAAACTGACTGGCATCCTGCTGGCGGGCGTTGTATGCGTCTTGGCGACATCGGCCGTTTTCGCTGGTTCCAATTCCCTTACGAAGGGCAAAGCCTCACGTATCGTCGGTGTCTGGGACGTTACGGTGACCTTGTTTAACTGTGACACCGGCGTTCAAGGCCCCAGTTTCCCGGCCCTGCACAAGTATGAGCTGGGCGGCACCGGACAAGTAGAACCTGCTGGAAGTTCACCCGCGAATCCGCTACACCTGATGGTGTGGGAGTACCTGGGCAAGGGCCAGTACAGTGCCACCGTCAAGTTCTTCCGCTACGATGAAACGGGGGTTATCGGTACAACCGTGATTTCCAATGCGGTTTGGCTTAGCAAAGACGGTAACGAGTACGGTGGGTCCGGAATCGCAGAACTGTACGACCTCAACGGCAATAAGGTCGGCGTTGCGGGCTGTCCGGCAATCTCCGGGACCCGGTTCACCGGTTAGATGCAAAGCTAATGCAGGCGGGTCCGCTGGCCTTGGCGGGGCGGACCCGTTCTCAAAAGTGAGTCTAGTATCTCAACGCGTTGTCACAAACTGACCTTGAGGTTGGCAACACTGAAAGACATAAGCTTGCCGACCTGGATCAGCGGCCAGTTCTGGCCGAACTGACCCGTCAGCCGCCCGGCGGCATTGCAAGCGCCAGTTTACCTTTACCTTGAACCACGAGGTATAGTATGCTTCAGCGTACGGGTTGTCGCGCTTGATCGAATGGCTGCGACGAGCATTCGAAGGCGGGAAGTTGCCGGGAATGCGCCGACATGAAGTACTCCTGCCTTATCGCCGCCTTGGCGGCGCTCATGCTGATTTCATCCGCGAACGTTGGGGCCGGGCAGACTTCCGCCCCGGATTCCGATCGGACCCAGACCCGTCGTGCAGAAGCCGTCAGCAAGGCGGTTCACGACAAGGTCCTGGATGCGCAGGAAGCGGGTCAGGCCAATGACCACGCGACCGCGATTTCGATCCTGGCATCGATGCTCGCCGAGGATCGGCTCAGCGACTACGAACGCTCAGTCGTCAATCAGAACCTGGGCCACGCTTACTATGCAGCGGGCGACATAGCGTCTGCGATCCATGCGTTCGAAGCTGTACTACTGACGCCGGACTTCGATCCGCGCATGCGCAATACGATGCTCTACACGCTCGCGCAACTCTGCACGGTCAATGAGCAATACGGCGCAGCCCTGGGATACATAGATTCGTGGTTCGAGCTCGAAACCGAACCGCGCCCGGAGGCGTTCATCCTGCACGCCCAGATTCTCTATCACGTGGGACGCTATCGTGACATGGTCACACCGATCGAAACAGCCCTCGCCGTGGCACGGGCGCGCGACATCGAAGCAAAGGAAAACTGGTATGCGTTGCTGGCCTTCGGCTATTTCCAGCAGGAGAATTACGCCGGCATACGTGACGTCAACAAGATCCTGCTCGAAAAATGGCCAAAAAAGCAGTATTGGTTGTACCTCGCAAACGCTTACCGGGAGCTGCAGGACGACGCCAAGCTGCTGATCGCTTACGACGTTCTGTATCTGCAGGGCTTGTTACGGTCCGAGTCTGAACTCGTCACGCTGGCGCAGCTTTACCTGCAGAACAACTTGCCTTTCGAGGCGGGCATCGTGCTTTCCGCAGCTATCGACGACGGCCAGGTCACGGCAACCGTCGGCACCCTGCGGCTGCTGTCCCAGGCCTGGTCGCTGGCGCAGGAACACGAGCGCGCAATTGCGCCGCTCGAGGCGGCAGCATCGCTGGCCAACGATGGCGATCTCTACATCCGGCTCGCCAATGCACAGCTGAGTCTCGGGCGGCATCGCGAATGCGCAGGCGCAGTCCGCCGTGGAATCGAGAAAGGCAATCTCCGCAACCCGGACCATGCCCGGATTTCTCTCGGCATCTGCCTCTATAACCTGCACGACTATGTGGCGGCGCGGCGTGCCTTCCGGGTGGCGGCAGATGCCGAGCGCTCGAAAACGACAGCGTATCAATGGATTCGAACCATTGACGATGACCTCGAAAGGTTGCGGCACATAGAACAGGCGGAGGCTGCTGCGCGCGTCCCGCCGGCAGAACGCCAGTGAGAGAACGGTTGTGGGGGCGCAGCAGGCGCCCGGATGAATGTTACACTGACTAGCTCGCAAAAATTGTCGAGAGGTACCCGTCCAATGAGTAACAGGAACACAACATCATCTGATCCTCGTTGCCTGGAATGTGATCATCGCTTCACCGACAAGGAGATTGCCGCAATTACGGCACGCGCG
>JABDKF010000157.1 GCA_013003155.1 Woeseia sp.
TTCGAATGGTGGATGGGCTGGCACTACATGGAGGCGCAAAGGTACAAGCTTTGGCATCCTCAGGCCCATCTGGACAATGGAACATCGGAAATGCAGGGTGATAATCCGGCGCTTTCGAATCGAGAGAAATACCAGACAACCCATTATGTGCACGAGTACATGGGCGACTCTGCGACTAAGATTGCGATCACTTTTTCCCCCGCGTCCGAGTATTTCAGGTCAGTCGATAACCCCTATTCTGACGAGGTCACCGCGCTTGTCTGTGGAAGGATTTCGATACGAAGGCCCGCATTAACGATTGGCCATGTAATTCATCAGATACGCCAGGTTGACGACGGCGCCGAGATGAGAAGCAGGTTCTGGATGGGTCGACCAAAGTTCTCGGCGTATAGCAATAAAGACCTAAGAAATCGAATCGTCAGTTCACGCCTGATTTCAGATGCAGCCATGCCAACAAATTTCGCACGGAATTTGCTCGTTCACTGCGGAATGGAAATGAATCACCTAAGTGGATTCTTGCCCGACTTGTTCGCCGACTACAATCCAGACCAATAGGGGACAGACCACGGTTTTCTTTCAGAAAACCGGAAAACCGTGGTCTGTCCCCTATTACCGGAAGAGCGGTGTAATCCTCGGTATACTCTTCGTACTTGCCGTACGGAGACTGCTGTGTCTTTGTTTCAAGAACTGAAGCGCCGGAATGTTATCCGGGTCGGCATCCTTTATATAGTCGCCGCATGGGTCATTCTGCAAATAACTGATGTTGGCGTTTCGATCCTTGAGCTTCCCAGCTGGACCGGCAAACTGGTCTTCCTGCTGGTTATGCTGGGATTCATTCCTGCGCTGCTTGCATCCTGGCTCTATGAGCTCACGCCGGAGGGGCTTAAGCGGGATCACGAGGTCGACCACACTCAGTCGATTACGGGTAAGACCGGGCGAAAGATCGACACGCTAATTGCGGTATTTGGACTGCTGGCTGTGTCTACCATCGTGCTCGACCGAATTGTTCCGCAGCGCGCAACAGTAGTTGCGCCCGAATCCAGCGTCTCAGCTAAGTTTGGCCAGCAGTCGGCGACACCCGCTCCCGACCAGAAATCTGTCGCTGTGCTGGCTTTCGTCAATATGAGTGACGATGAGGGCCAGGAATTTTTCTCCGATGGCATTTCGGAAGAGTTGCTCAACGTGCTTGCGCAAATTGAAGGGCTGCGTGTTGCGGCGCGCACGTCGTCGTTTCAATTCAAGGGAGCGAATCACGACATTAGCGAGATTGCCAACACGCTCGGGGTGGCTCATGTGCTCGAAGGCAGCGTGCGCAAAGCCGGCGATCGTGTACGGATTACGGCGCAGCTGATCAACGCCGCCGACGGCTTTCACATGTGGTCCGAGACCTTCGACCGGGAGCTCGATGACATCTTCGCAATCCAGGATGAGATCGCCGGAGCTGTTGCTGATCAGTTGCAGATCCACCTGGGTCTTTCGGAATCGAACAAGGACGTCGCCGACACGCAACGGCCGCAGATTATCGAGGCAGCCAACCCGGCAGCGTACGAGGCCTATCTGCATGGTCGTCAGCTCATCAACCGCAGAGGCAAGAACAATCTCGAGGAGGCGGTCGGGCACCTGGAGCGCTCGCTGCGGCTCGATAGCGAGTTTGCGCCTGCGCACGCCCAGCTTGCAATTGCCATTACGATGTTACTCAGCAGTTCGTCCACTTACGGCGATCTTTCTCTCGCTGAGGTCGTCAAACGCGCCGGACCACACGTCGAGCGTGCGTTGGCACTCGCGCCGCGCCTTGCCGAGTCCCATGCAGCACAATCGCTTTTGCTGCGGATGCAAGGACATTACGAGGAAGCCATTGAGTTTGCCGAAACCGCTGTCAGCATCAACCCCAGCTACGTTGATGCGCAAAACTGGCGTGTCAACGCGATGGGACCTCTGGGCAGGCACAGCGATCTTGTTGCCGGCCATGCCGAGATTTACCGTATCGACCCGCGCAGCGTCATAGGGCGTGTGAACTACGCCAACACAATGATGGAGACTGGGCGAAAAAATGAGGTAAGCGCGCTTACGCAGGAACTCATCTCAGAGGTGCCGTGGGCGGGACATTTCATTCTGACCCGGGTTCTGATTACGGTAGATGGCGATATTGCAAGCGGCCTGCGGCATGGGTTGCAAGCGCACGCGCTCGAACCCACCAACCAACTCGGCAACTCATTGATTGTCTCTGCGTTCGGCTGGCTTGAATTACTGACGGAGGCCCGGCGCGTCAGCGACAGCGTTGCTTTCGATGCAGCGTACGCCAGTCGCGACTACACGGTTGCTGCAGAAATCGCGCGGCGTGAACTCGAGGAAGATTCCGAAAACCTCGAACTCGTGCTCAAGCTTGCGGCTGCCTTGTCACGTGAAGGCGGGCACGACATTGAGGTCATGACGCTCTACGAGCAAAGTTTAAAGAAGCAAGCGCCACGGCCGTGGTTGTTCGATTATATCTATGTGAGTGCGATGCCAATGGCGCGTGTTGCCTCCCTATGGCAGGCCACGGGCGAGGTCGCTGGTGCATCGGAAATGATCGACCACATCGAAGCAGACCTTCGCGAGCGTGAGCGAGCGGGTTTCAACACGGGATATGACTACGTTGTAAGCGCAATGCTGGCTGCAATGCAAGGGGATAGCCCCGCTGCGGCAACCTTCCTCGATAATGCCGTTGACCGGGGGTGGCGTGAACCCGGCGTTTTCGACGAACCACTGTTCGCCCCTTTTGTGGATAGCAATGAATTCCGCACAGTCGCCGCGAGACTGGAGAGCATTCTGGCTGCAGAACGTGCAAAGACGCTGAAGCTCATCTGCGACGACAATCCGATTCCTAACGCCTGGATGCCGTCGCCGACAACCTGCGCAATGCTCTGATACCAAAAGGGGACAGAAAAAATTGCGGTTCGACCCCTAGCCCTACCCCTAGCCCTCCTTGGCCAGGTGCTGAGCGAGCTCCGCGACCGTAGGGTATTCCCAAAATAATGACGCCGGGAGCTCACGATCCAGCCATTCCGCCAGATCGAGCGTAAGTGTGAAGCCTGCAATAGAATCAAGGCCGTAACTGGTGAACGAATCCGTCGGGTCCAGCGATTCGCCGGGCACCCCTAACTCTTTCCCGATATTGATTAGTATCCAGCTCTGAATCTCCGAAGCATCGCGTGTTCCACTCGATGTGGTCTTGTCATTGGCAGTCTTCGAGCGCTTGAAAAATCGACGGAGCATCCGACTAGCCCTGCGCGCGCGATTCGACAAGCACCAGGTTTCCCGCCAGGTACCTTTCCCGACAAACATGCCGTTGAATCTTGCCGCTTGAAGTCTTGGAAATCGTTGACTGCTTAACCAGGCAGAGGTCGTGTGCCGACAAATCATGGTTGCGCGAAACAGCCTCATGAATTGCAGCTTTTACATTCGCCACACTTACCAGCGATGGATCTTTTGCCTCATGTTGCTGGCTAGCGACAGCGGCTGCGAAACGCCGGTCGACTTCTGCTATTACAACAAGCCGTTCGGCGCCACGGACTTCAACCGCCACGGCAGCGACACAGTTCGCACGTATTGCGGGGTGGCATTGCTCGACCGTCATTTCGATGTCGACGGAAAAATGATTGGTGCCGCCGAGAACGATGACTTCCTTTAACCGTCCACATACGAACAATTCACCATCCTGCAGAAAGCCCAGATCTCCGCTACGCAGATATGGGCCTTGTCCCGTACCGTCCAAATAACCTTCGAATACCTGTCCCGTTGTTTCGGAGTGCTGCCAGTAGCCCTGCGCCACGCTGGCGCCAGCAATCCAGATCTCGCCAACTTTGTCAGCCGGACACTGTTGGCGGGTTTCGGGGTCGACGATGATCACCTGGTGAGCGGCGCGCGCCCGGCCGCAGCCGACCAACACGCGGGCACTGTCCGTACAACCTTTTTTCATGACAACGTATTTTGAACGCAATGCGTCGGCATCAAACGATTCTACGATAGGTGGCGCGCGCTTCGTGCCACCGCTTACCAGCAACGTTGACTCGGCCAGCCCGTAACAAGGATAAAAGGCGTCCCGCCTGAAACCGTAGCGGGAGAATTCAGCCGAGAATCGATCGATGGTTTGTGGGCGCACCTGTTCTGCGCCGTTGAACGCCAACGACCAGGAACTTAGATCAAGCTCGGCGCGCTTGGCAGGCGCTATTTTTTCAGCGCAATAATCATAGGCAAAATTGGGGCCGCCGCTCGTAGTCGCCCGGTATCTTGAAATTGCGTGCAGCCAGCGTACTGGGCGAACTAGAAAATGCTCCGGCGACATAAAAAAGTAGCGAAACCCAGCGTAAAGTGGCTGCAACATGTTGCCGATCAATCCCATGTCATGCGTCATGGGCAACCAGCCTACGCCGATAGAAGACGCAGTATGCTGGAATGCGTCACGAATAACGCGGGAGTTACTGAGGACATTCCGATGGCTGATAACCGTGCCATTCGGGCTCGCTGTCGAACCCGACGTGTACTGAATTAGCGCAATTGACTCACCATTTATGTCGGGCGGAGTCCAGACTGCCGCATCCTGATCAGCACCGCCGTCTGTCGCAATCCACCGCAGGTTTTCGAGGCCATTGATCGCCGCAACGCTCGACGCAATACGCGAACGGATAGGCTCGAGCGTCATGACAACGCTTGCGCCCGAGTCACGCGCGATGACGACAAAGCGATCCATCGGTCGATTCGGGCGCGGCGGTTGCGCCGCAACCACGATCGCACCAGAATACAAACACGCAAAAAACGCCACAATAAATTCGAGGCTAGACGGAAACACCAGCAATACCGTTCGACCTGCCACGTTGGAAGACCGTAGCATTGCCGACATCGCCCTGGCGCGGCGGTCAAGTTCCGTATACGTCAAATGAATTTCTTCGTTGTCGCCATCGGCGAGAAACGTATAGCCGATTTGGTCGGGCTGATTGAGCGCCCGCCAGCGCAACAAATCCACGAGCGTCGCGCCTGCAGACTCAACTTCGAGTGACAGTGCAAAACTCGTCGCATCGCCTGGCAGAGTCACGCGGCCGCGCTCCCGGGCCGCCGTCTTTCGAGGGTGGCGAACAGACCGTCTCGTTGCCGGAGAGTAATTGCAGGCGCCGGCTCAATTACACGGCCGGCAGACGGCCTGACAGAGAAACGTTTTGCGATACTGGCCAAGATCAATTGCCCCTCGACGAGCGCCAGGTTCATGCCGAGACATAAATGATGGCCGCCGCCGAACGGTATGTACGAATACTTGGGCATATGGTTGCCCACAGCGAATCGCGACGGGTCGAAATCCTCCGGATTTTGCCAGTAGTCACGATGCCGATGCATGGCGTAAGGGCTCACCATGACCAGAACATTTTCCGGAAGCTGCAGGTTTCCTACCCGACCCGCATACAGTGTTTTCCGAGCAATGAACCATACTGGCGGGTAAAGGCGCATCGATTCCTGCAAGGTCATTAGCGTATACGGCAAGTTATTGAGGTCATCGATGTCCGGCAAACGCTCGCCAAGAATCTGGTCCAACTCATGGTGAAGGCGCCCCTCGCAAATCGGATTCGCTGCCAGCAGGCTAAAGGCCCAGGAAATAATCAGCGACGTCGTCTCGTGACCTGCAATCATCAACGTAACAATTTCGTCCCTGAGCTGGACATCCGTGAGCGGCAGGCCAGTGTCTTCATCCTCTGTCTCGAGCAGGAACGACAATAAGTTGTCAGGATCGCTATTGCCCCGGCGCCCTTTATCAATGATGTCAGCGACGATTCGATTCAGCGTCGTCAGTGCTTGATGAAAGCGACTACGGTCGGCCGAGGAAAAAACCAGTGGCGTGTTGAACTGCGTGCATCCCATCGCCCCAAGATCATTTAACAAGACGTCCAGTGCTTCGCCTAGCGGATGCAGCTGCCTGCTCAGGTCGACGCCGAAGAGCGCATCGACGATGATAGTCAGCGTCAGCTCAGTCATTTCTGCAGCAACATCGAGTTCGTCGCCGCTGTCGGCGATACTTTCCCAGCGCTCGAGCATGGTACGCGTGCTCGTGCGGATAGCAGGCTCAATTTTCGCAATCGATGCACGATTAAAAAACGGCGCTACGCGTTTTCGCTGCGTCTTCCAACCGGCACCGTCGCTGGCGAGCAATCCCTCACCTAACACGATCGTGACCATTGAAGTTCGGTGGAATTGCGGGCTTTGAAAGACTTGTCGAATATAGTCCGGGTGATTGAGCAAGTATATTTTGCCGAACGGACTTGAGTACTGCACAGCATCGCCTTGGCTGCGCGTCACGTCGCGCAGAAATTCAAACGGATTCGCCGATTCTTTGGAAGTCTCGATGAATACTGCTTTTCCCGGCAAGTCGATTCTTTTGCCCTCCCGAGCTAACACGGTTTCGAATCCATTCCACTGGGCTCGGTATCTGTATCGCAGGCATCGATAAACCACTGACCGTCTGGAACCGAATGGCCAACGCAGTCGCCGCCGCGCCCAGCGCGCACGAAGCCAAGACTAAATAGGTGCGGACCGGTCAAACTGTAACTGATGTAGGCAATTCCTTGGCGACGGCAATGCGCAACGAAAAGGCGCATACATACTCGGCGGCTGCATGTCGCGAAAAAATCGGAAATGATGCCCCTCGCGCCCACTTTTGTGAAAACACAATATCCCAGTGCTTCAGCGCCGTCGAAGAACTCAAACGCAAGATAGTCGCTGACCGGATTATCCAGGTAACGCCAGTTCAGGTAGGCGGCAGAGCGCACACCGTAAACATGCTTGGGCCCAAGGTCATAGTCTCTGCTAAATTTCTCGACCGTCTGCATTTCAATATTTCGCGCTTTGCCCGGCAGCCAACCGGCTGCGTAAATTCTGGAAACCGCGTTGAAAAGTGGAGAAAAAAATGCCAATGGTTTGTTGGCGAGAAGAAGTCCAATTTTTACCGGGAAAAGCCATACGTCGTATCGTCCAATAACCCTCCAGCCGGGAGACCGGCTATAAATACGCGAATTTCGATTCGGCAAGCCAAACTGCGGGCCTACTACGAGCTCGCTCGCGTATTTCAGCAGACCCAGGAATACTCTCTGCTCGCGCAACTTTGGGCTTGAGAAGATATCAACGACCTGCCATACGGTTAAAAGCTGACCCCCGGGCACAGAAAATCGTCGTGGCAAGTACGCCATTGTTCCAACAATGGCATTACATGCGTCTACGGCGACCATTACACGAGCGTTGCCGTCCGGGCTTCCGCGATACTTCCATCCTGACCAGCCCATGCGAATTCCCCGACTTGCATAGAGCCTTTCAATCTGTGGGAAGTCGTTGTCGTCCGCTTCGCGAAACGTAAAGCCGCGAAGACTGGCAGCAGGCATCGCCATAATTCAGTGGCCTTCTTGTAAGTCTTCAAATTTCTTAAATTAAAACTCATTCTAACCTAGGCGAATTGATGGGATCAGACGTGACTTCACATAACCCCTTTGTCGGAGTCGAATTACGATTTGTCATGCGATAGCAATCACAGGAATCGCGAGAAGCCGGCCGTTTTAAAATAGCGAACTTGCCTTTGCGACTTTGTAATTGTCCAAATAGCCGAAGGAAGGAAAGATTCCGCGTTAGCCTCGCAATTTTCTCCCCGGCATTACGCAACACATTGTGCGCACGGCGTATATCGGCAACGCACGTTTTTTAAGCCTGCCGACTACAATCGTATCTTTAGGTTTTGTGCGCCACTGCAAGCGAGTATGACTGCCGGCTTGACCAATAGGGGATGACCAATAGGGGATGACCAATAGGGGATGACCAATAGGGGATGACC
>JABDKF010000168.1 GCA_013003155.1 Woeseia sp.
CCGCGCAATCCCGGATTCACTGACTTTTTCTGCGACAGCGCGGTGACCAAACGCTGCGACAGCTCTTCGATCCTGGCGATATTTTTGTTGAGAGTTTCAAGTCTTTCGGCGTGATCTGTTTCTTCAGTTGTCATCGAAATCATTCCGTCTTACCTTTGCAGGTGCAGCAAAATCGCTGTTAACCGTTGCGTGCCAATGTAACGCCGCTAGTCCAAAGCGGCAAAGCGACCTTTTGGCCTCGCGAATACGGAGGGCGCCGGACCATGCGCTATATGCTGACCTACGACCTGATGGAAACGGTACGCAACACGAACCAGTGGGCGGGCGCGACCGCGCAGGCGATGGCGTCCTACCCGATTTGGGGCACCGTACCGCACCCGGTTTTCAAGATGGTCGCCGCGTGGGGAGACGTCACCGAACGCAGCTTTTCTCGGATGGTCGCTAAACCGGACTGGGGCATAGACACGGTTGTCGCGGCGGATGGGCGGGACCACGTCGTCAACGTTGAGGTCGACATGAAGCGTCCCTTTGGCGATTTGATTCGGTTTCATGTTCAGGGTCGCCCCGAGAAATCGCGCCGAATCCTGTTGGTGGCGCCGATGTCGGGGCACTACGCGACGCTCTTGCGGTCGACGGTTCAAAGCCTGCTGCCAGACGCAGAAGTCTGGATTACAGACTGGCACAACGCGCGTGACATCCCGGTGAGCGAGGGAAAATTCGATGTTGAGGATTACACACTCTATCTGAGCGATTTCATTCGGCATCTTGGCCCGTCGATTAACGTCATTGCAGTTTGTCAGCCAGCGCCGCTTGCTCTTGCGGCCACGGCGTATCTCGCCGCGGAAGAGCCCGAGTCGCAACCAAGAACACTGACCTTGATTGGCGGTCCAATCGATCCGGATGCCGCCCGAACCGATGTCACGGACTTTGGACGCCGGGTCATGATGGGCCAGTTGGAACAATTCATCATCCAGCGAGTCGGGTTCAAATACGCTGGTGTTGGGCGCATGGTTTACCCCGGACTACTTCAGCTTGCCTCTTTCATGTCGATGAACGGCGAGACTCATACAAAGGCTTTCACCGACCAGATCTTGCGCGTCGCGAAGGACCAGGCAGGTGATCATGACAAACACAACAAGTTTTATGATGAATACCTTGCGGTCATGGACATGACGGCCGAGTTTTATCTTTCGACCGTTGAACGCATATTCAAGAACCGCGAAATCGCGCGGAATGAGTTTGAGGTCGCGGGCCGCGAAGTTGACATCGGGGCGATCACCGATGTCGCGGTCAAGGTCGTTGAAGGCGAACGCGATGACATCAGCGCGCCGGGACAATGCCGCGCCGCCCTCGATCTCTTGACGGGATTGCCGGACAACCGGAAGGCGTGGCATCTGGAGCCCCGCGCCGGGCATTACGGTATCTTCGCGGGAAAAGCCTGGAGAACCAACATCCGACCACTGGTCCTCGATTTCATTGACGCCAACCAGCCTGTAAAGCGCAGGCGCAAAAAGAGCGCCTAGATCCTGGCATCAGGTCCAGTTGACCTCTGCACCGCCGGGTAACGCAGCTCGCGCCCGCATGGGAAAATCCATCTTGTAATCGGCCGACTGACAGAACTCCGCAATCCACGCTTCGTCCATCAGGAGGAAGTCCATAACCGAGGCAAGAAACTCCGGATCCTTGGCGCGCACCCGCAGATCACCCTGAGAGGCACCGGTCGCCCCCAGAAAGACCGGCAACAACTCATCGTTTCCGACCAGCCAGGACAACGCTTCAATCGCGAGCAGTTCGGCGGAATCTTTTGACAAGGGGGTCATCATCGGTCTCGCGGCAATAGATTGTTAACGCTTATGAGAAATGACTTGGGCAGAAAACACCAATTTTAGACAATTCGGATGGACGGATGCCCAAACGTCTCCTGCTGATCGATCCAATACCGACACATCGCATCAGGTTGAAGGCCGCGCTTCGGGCCGCGCAGTATGAAGTTATCTCCGTTGACCGCGTGGCATGTGCAAGAGGCGCCGCCGCCACCGGTGCGGTTGACCTGATCATCTTGAATACATCAGGCGCGGATCCGTCACAGATACTCTCGCGGTTGCAAAAGGCGCTGGGTGGGGCCGACATCCCACTACTCTGCCGCGACGAAGACGCAGGACCGCTCCGTCGGATGCAGGCTTTGGCGGCCGGAGCCAGCGACATGGTTGCGACGCGCGCGCCGATAACACTGCTTCTGGCACGATTGAGAGCCCTTTTGCGGGACACCGAGGCCGCCTCGGAGCTCGAACGACGGCGATTGGCCGCTGCTTCCTTTGGATTTCGCGAAGCGTGTGCGCCGTTTGAAGTCATCGGGCAGATCATCAGCGTGACTCTAGGGTTTTCCGATCCTGAGACGCTCCCGGGAATCTGCTCAAACTCCCACAAAATTGATTGCCTTTCCTGCGACGAACTCCTCCACGATGGCCGGGGCGTCGGTTTGCCCGACGCAATCGTCCTGAATGTCGGTCGAGGCGGTTCCGAATTGCTGAACGCTGTATTGCCGGAAATTCGCTCCCGAAGTCACTTGAGACAGGCCTCGGTGATCGTGCTGCATCCGCCTGACCAATGGGATATCGCTGAACGCGCGTTGAATCTTGGTGCCGCGGACGTGACAGAATACGGGTCGACCGCATCTGAACTGGCACATCGGATCGACACGATGTTGTCCCGCAAGCGCGTCAGCGATGTATTGAGACGGTCAACCGAGGAAAGCTTCAGGCTGGCAACGACGGACACACTGACGGGTCTTTATAATCGACGTTACGCCGAAGTGTATCTTGCCGATGCACTGGTGCAATCGGGAGAGACTGGGCGTGGATTGACGTTGTTGATGGCAGACGTTGATCATTTCAAGGCGGTCAATGACACTTTCGGTCACGCCGCCGGAGATGCTGTCCTTTGCGAGGTTGCCAACAGGTTGCGTGACAACCTCCGCGCGGTTGATCTGGTATCTCGATATGGCGGTGAAGAGTTTCTTATCGTATTGCCAGATATTGAAGGGGAGGAGGCCGAACTTGCGGCTGATCGCCTGAGAACGGAGATCAGCAAGCGGCCGATCAGAATCGCAGACGGATCGGGACTTTCCGTCACGGTCAGCATAGGTGTTGCCTGTTCTTCAAATGAACCCATGCCGCAGTGTCGCGTTCGAGTTCCTCGTGCCAGTGCCTCTGAAACACAGGGTGCGCCAACAACGACGTTCATTCAAAACCTTGTCAACTGCGCCGATCAAGCCCTTTATGCCGCCAAGAATGCCGGACGGGATCGGGTTTCTGTCAGCGGGGTTAGCGCCTCGGCTGCCTGAGCGCTTGTTCCAGAGCATCCGCATAGTCTCGGCGTTCGCCGACACTCATCGTTTCCAGCCTCTCGAGCAAAAACCTTTCGCCCATGTCCTGACGGTCTAGCGCAACTTTGCGCTGATCTTTGAGTAGAGTCTGAATCTTGTCGATGTCGAACTGCTCTTTCCGCAATTCTGAAAGAAAGGCCTCGAACCTTGCACGCAGGCTTTCACGGCTTTCGCGTAGTCGGTTATCGTCCCGCAGCACTTCCCGAACAAGCGCACGGCGATGATCGTCAGGAAGTGCGCGGATAAACGGTTCTCCTACGAGACCACGCACAGTCCGCCATTCTGTTCTTCTGGGTCCATCGGGAGATGCAAGCCATCCGACGATAATGCCGACGATCAGCAGGTTGACCGCCAGCGATGCCAGGAGGATCGGAACAACCCAGCCACGGACCTTTCTGTGGGGTGTGTCAGCCAATTCCTGCCTCACTCAGTCAACGCGGCCAGACCGGCTGCGGGAAGAAAGGCTTCGATTCCATACAGGTTGGCGTCGGAATACCCGTCGGCGACCGAATTCAATGTCTCTGGGATCACGAATCCGATCCAGATGCCAAGCGCGGTCGCGCCCGCCAGCCCCGAGGCCGCGAAGATTCGCCCGAAACGATCGAACACGGATTCGGCCGGCGCCGGCGCATGGTTGCGCTGATGCGCCGGAAGCAGGCTTTCCATGTCCGCAGTCAGACGCTGCATCAAATCGGTGGCGGGTTGGCCTTCGGCTCGACGGGCACCTGCCAGGATACTTTCCAGCGCCGCCTCGGTTGAATTTTCCCTGCTTTCAGTCATCGCTGTATCCCAACTCTCCCCGGCGTTCGAACAGCGCGTCGGTCAATGCGCGTTTGCCTCTTGCTGTCAGACTTTCCACAGCCTCCACGCCGATGTCCATAATTGCGGCAATCTCCGGATTGCTCATGTCTTCCATATGACGCAGCACGACAGCTTGCCGCTGTCGGTCCGGTAGTTGTTTCAACGCTGCGTCAAGAGCGTTGTTACGTTCCATGTGTGTCATTCGATCTATCGCTGATGCTTCATGCGATACCGGGTCGGGCACCGACGCCAGATCAACCTGGAGCCGTCGACTACCGGCACGCAATCTATCTGTGCAAAGATTCACCACGACTTTGAACAACCACGTCGACACTTTCGCCTCACCTTGCCGCCAGTCCGGGGCGATTTTCCAAAGCCGGATCATGGCCTCTTGGACGACATCTTCGGCGTCGGCGGAATTGCCCAGAACGCGTGTGGCGTGCGACAGAATTCGCGGCGCAAGCCGATGCAACAGCGCACAGCCTGCGTCGGGATCGCCGTTGGCGAAAGCCACCAGAAGAGCTTCGTCCGGCACTCCGTCCGTGTTCTCAGCCAAATTTCGACGATCCATCGCGAACCGGTTCTAGCGCCGGACACCCATACGGGCAATCCGGCGCCGCCCGCATTCAATTTCTGCCGCGTCCCCATCCGCGTTCCTTCCCATCACGATGCTTCCCGCGCCGATCTGCGAAGCGTTCCTTGGCGGCCTCGAATTCTTCGACGCTGACCCCACCCGACTTGTCGCTGTCGAACCGCGACAGCATCCTTTCGCCGGGGCCCTGCCCAATCCGGCTTTCCAACACGTCGCGGCTGAGTGTACCGTCGCCATCGGCGTCAAGCCGTTCGAACATTCGGGTCGCACGTTCTGCTGCGCGCGCCTCGGCATGCGCGGTGAACTCGTCAACATCGACGGAGCCGTCACCGTCAAGATCGATGTCGGCAAATCGTTGCTCTCGAAGCTGCATCAGATCGCTCGACGTGATCTCTCCCGAGCCGTCGGCGTCGAGCGTTTCAAAGTCCAGGGCCATGCCGCGTTCCTGCGCGCTGGCCACGCCAACGCCCGCAACTATAGCGACGGTAGCGAGCAGAATTTTGATCGTTGAATTATCCATTTTGAGGT
>JABDKF010000170.1 GCA_013003155.1 Woeseia sp.
ATGCGCTGGAAAGGTCGCAGACGCAGCAGCAATGTGGAGGACCGGCGAGGTGCCGGCGGCCGGCGGGGGCTGATCGGCGGTGGCATCGGCACGATTGTGGTGCTGTTATTTGCGGCCTATACCGGCCTCGATCCGCAAATGCTCATGCAGGGGCTAGAGACTGTAACGGCATCAACCAGCGGCTCGTCGTCGCAGCCATTGCCTGAAAACCTCCAAAATGACCCGGCTGCGAACCGCATCGCCGTTGTACTGGCGGATACCGAAGACGTGTGGGGAGAAATTTTTGCGGCTGCCGGGCAACGTTATCAGCCGCCATCGCTGGTTCTGTTCACCGGTGCTACGCCCTCAGCCTGCGGTACCGGGCAGGCCGCGATGGGGCCGTTTTATTGTCCGGCCGATCGCAAGGCCTACATCGACCTGAGCTTCTTCAATGACCTTAAGAACCGATTTGGCGCGCCGGGCGATTTTGCGCAGGCCTACGTCGTGGCGCATGAGGTTGCGCACCACGTGCAAAACATAACCGGCACCTCGGGCAAGGTTCGCCAGCTGCAACGTAGCGGGCGTAGTCAGGCGGAGGTAAACCAGCTGTCCGTGCGGCTGGAATTGCAGGCAGACTGTTACTCTGGCGTCTGGGCGAATCGCGCAGATCGCATGCACAACATTCTCGAAGAAGGTGATCTTGAAGAAGCGCTGAATGCGGCCAGCGCGATCGGTGATGACCGCCTGCAGCGGCAGTCGCGCGGCACCGTGGCGCCGGACTCCTTCACGCACGGCAGCTCGGAACAGCGGGTCCGTTGGTTCCGCACGGGGTACCAAAGCGGCAATCCTGATGCCTGTGACACGTTCGGGGCCGCGTCACTCTGAATAGCCGCCGACTCTGCGGCGGTAGCGGTTTCCGGACTCCAGATCGTAAGAGTGCAAACCGGCTGAGAGAGCCGCGTTACCGTTTGCCGGCATAACGCCGCCCGCTGAATAGGCTGACGCCGAACCGCGTCACGATGGTGGGACGGAGTACGTTTCACGTCGCGCCAGGGCCCGAAACCTTTACAATATTGTCCATGCTGCAGTTCACCACTCTCGCGCTACGTCGCGGTACCCGCGTCTTATTTGACAACGCGACGCTACAAATTCATCCGGGTCAGAAAGTCGGTGTGACCGGCGCAAATGGCTCCGGCAAATCCAGCCTGTTCGCGTTGTTGCTGGGTGAGCTCCACGCAGACGCCGGCAGCGTGTTGGTGCCGCGGGACTGGGTGATTGCGCACGTTGCACAGGAAACGCCGCACGATGAGCGTGCAGCGATCGAATACGTACTCGACGGCGATGCCGAGTTGCGCGAGGTTGAACGGCAAATTGCAGAAACCGACGGCGAGAAAGACGGTGAGCGGCTGGCAACACTGCACGGCCGCTTCGAAGTCATCGACGGCTACACGGCGCGCGCGCGAGCCGGAAAGCTTTTGCACGGCCTCGGATTTACAAGCGAGGACGAAGAGCGCGCCGTCAACGCGTTTTCCGGTGGTTGGCGCGTCCGTTTAAATCTTGCACGGGCACTGATGTGCCGTTCGTCATTGCTGTTGCTGGACGAGCCGACCAACCACCTGGATCTCGATGCGGTCATCTGGCTGGAAGGCTGGTTGCGCAGCTACTCTGGCACCTTACTGCTCATTTCGCATGATCGTGACTTTCTCGACAATGTCGTTAATCATGTCCTGCACATCGAACGCATCGCTGCGACTTTGTACAAGGGTAATTACTCGGCTTTCGAGCATGTACGTGCGGAGCGCCTGGCGCTACAGCAGTCGCAGTACGTCAAGCAGCAGCGAGAGATCGCTCACATGCAGGCGTTTGTTGACCGTTTTCGGGCCAAAGCCTCGAAAGCAAAGCAGGCGCAGAGCCGACTGAAGGCGCTGGAACGCATGGACAAAATTGCCGCCGCCCATGTCGATTCGCCGTTTCACTTCAATTTGTTGCAGCCGGCGAAAAATCCGCGACCATTATTGCGGCTAGAGGAAGTGGCCGTCGGCTACGGTGGCACCACGGTGTTGAACGACGTCCGGCTGACCTTGCAGCCGGGTGACCGGGTTGGCCTGCTGGGACCAAACGGCGCGGGCAAGTCGACGTTAATCAAGCTGTTGGCCGGCCAGCTCAAGGTGCAGGGCGGTGAGCTTGTCTCTGCGAAAGACCTGCGAGTAGGCTACTTCGCGCAACACGCCGTTGAACAACTGAGGCCCGACGGCACGGCGCTCGAACATCTGCAATGGCTCGACCCTAAAGCGCGCGAAGCGGATTTACGCAACTGGCTCGGTGGCTTCGGGTTCTCCGGCGACACCGCCTTTATGAAAACGGCGCCATTCTCCGGCGGTGAGAAATCGCGCCTCGCGCTGGCATTGCTTGCGTACCAGCGGCCGAACTTGTTATTGCTCGACGAGCCGACGAACCACCTCGACCTCGAAATGCGTCAGGCGCTCGCCACCGCGCTGCAGGAATTTGACGGGGCGATGGTGATCGTGTCGCACGATCGTCACCTGTTGCGGGTGGCAACGGATACTCTGCAGCTGGTACACGGTGGCGTGGTCGCTGAATTTGACGGCAGCCTGGATGAGTACCCCGACTGGCTCGCGGCGCAGGAACGCGACGACACGCCCGAAGTCAGCATCGGGCAACACACGGCGGCCTCGCGCAAAGTTAAAAAACAGCGCGATGCGGAGAAACGCCAGTTGCAGGCGCCGCTCAGGAAGCGTATGCAAAAAGCGGAGCGTGAGCTGGAGGCTTTACAGGCAGCGAAGGCGCAGCTGGAACAGAAGCTGTCGGATACCTCGATCTACGAAAGCGATAATAAGGCAACTTTACAAGCGTTGCTGGCAGAGCAGGCCAGCAACGCGCAACGACTAGAAGGCGCAGAGCTTGAGTGGCTGCGTAGCTGTGAAGCACTGGAGCAAATACAAAACTGATGACGGAATCAAAGCACGACATTTTGCAGCGGGTTTTTGGTTACTCGGCGTTTCGCGGCGAGCAGGAAGCGGTTATCGAATCGGTGGTCGCGGGCCACGATGCGTTGGTCATCATGCCAACCGGTGGTGGCAAGTCCCTGTGCTACCAGATTCCGGCGCTGCTGCGCGACGGTGTGGCGCTGGTCGTCTCGCCCTTGATCGCCTTGATGCACGACCAGGTTGCTGCCCTCGAGGAGCTTGGCGTTGATGCAGGTTTCCTGAATTCCAGCCAGTCCGCCGAGGAACAGCAGGATGTCATGCAACGATTGCGCGGTGGCTCGCTGCAGCTCCTGTACATAGCGCCGGAGCGGCTGGCGTCAGGACACACGCGGGCGATGCTGCGTGATATCCCGCTGTCGCTGATCGCCATTGACGAGGCACACTGCGTGTCGCAATGGGGGCACGATTTTCGGCAGGAGTACTTGTCGCTGCATGAGCTAGCGGAGCTCTTCCCCGGTGTGCCACGCCTCGCGTTGACCGCGACCGCAACGCAGAAAACCCGCGACGAGGTTGTCGCGCGGCTGGCACTCGAAAAGCCCGGGATTTTCGTCAGTCCGTTTGATCGCCCGAATATTCGTTACCTCGTGCAGCCGAAAACGGATGCGAAGCGGCAGCTGTTGAAATTCCTGCAGGCGCATCGGGGCGAGGCGGGCATCGTCTACTGCCTGTCGAGAAAGAAGACGGAAAGCACGGCGGCGTGGCTGTCGGAACAGGGATTTGATGCACTGCCTTACCATGCCGGGCTCACGGGTGATGCGCGCACCCGCCACCAAAAGCGGTTCCTGAACGATGACGCCGTGATTATCGTCGCGACCATCGCGTTTGGCATGGGTATCGACAAGCCCGACGTGCGATTCGTCGTACACCTTGATTTGCCGAAGAGCATGGAATCGTATTACCAGGAGACGGGCCGGGCAGGGCGCGACGGTGAGCCCGCCGACGCGTGGATGGTCTATGGCCTTCAGGACGTGGTGCGGCTTCGCCAAATGCTGGATGAGTCCGAAGCGGCGGAAGACTTCAAGCGACATGAACAGCAGAAACTTGACGCGTTGCTCGGCTGGTGCGAGGTGACCGGTTGCCGACGACGCCCGTTGCTCGCGTATTTTGGAGACACGCTGACCGAAGACTGTGGCAATTGCGACGGCTGCCTCACGCCGGTCAGCACCTGGGACGGGAGCGAAGCTGCGCAAAAGTTGCTCTCAACCGTTTATCGGACCAACCAGCGCTTTGGCGCGGCACACCTGATCGACGTTTTGCTCGGCAAGACCACGGACAAGGTTCGACAGCACGGCCACGCGGACCTCAGTGTGTTCGGCATCGGCAAGGACCTGGCGCCACAACGCTGGCGTTCGGTGATTCGGCAGCTCATCGTGCGCGGCTTGCTGCGCGCCGATGCAGAACGTTTTGGCGCGTTGGTGTTGACCGCGGACAGCCGTGCCGCGTTGCGCGGTGAGCTGCCTATGGAGTTCCGTGAAGACCCCAAAAAACCAATACAAATCAGTGGAATAAAAGGTAAAGTTACTGAGATACCTGAGCAAGATCGCGCGCTATGGGACGCATTGCGCGCGTGTCGCCAGGCGCTGGCAAATGAACATGGCGTGCCGCCATACGTCATTTTCCATGACAAGACCTTGCGCGAAATGTTGCACGCGCGCCCCGCGAGCGCAGCGGACCTGCTGTCGATATCAGGCGTCGGGCAAACCAAGCTGGATCGCTACGGTGAGAAGTTTCTTGACGTGTTGCGTGCGGAACCGCTCAGTCACGCGTCCTGAGTGTTGCCGGTGATCGCGAAGGTGTCGGCGTCAATGTCAAAGGGAAAACGCTCGCGAAAGCGCTGTAGCGGTTCGGGTTCCAGCGCGATTGTCGCGTCGCCGGCCTGGTCGTCCAGCTTGACCAATTCATTGCCGAAAAAATCGATGATGGCACTGCCACCCGCATAGGGTACGTCGTTACCGTCGGTACCGACGCGATTTACGCCCACCACGTAGCACTGGTTTTCGATCGCGCGTGCGCGCAGCAGGGTTTCCCATGCCTGGTGCCGCGGGCTCGGCCAGTTCGCCACGTACAGGAGCAGGTCGTAGTCGTGCTCGCGGCTCCGCCGGCTCCAGACCGGAAAGCGCAGGTCGTAGCAAACGAGTGGCCGTATGCGCCAATCCTTGACGCGCAAAGTCTCCAGCGTATCGCCTGCGGAATAGTGGTCACATTCTCCGGCAAGGCGGAACAGGTGGCGTTTGTCGTACGTCTGGTAGTCGCCGTTTGCGTGCATCAAGATGAAGCGATTGTAGTAATTCTCCCCGTCCGCAATGACGAGGCTGCCGCATACCGCGGCGTCGTGCCGTTGTGCGGTCTCGCGCAGCCAGTCGACCGTAGCTCCATCCATGGTTTCTGCCTGGTCGGGCGCATCCATCGTGAAGCCTGTGGCGAACATTTCAGGCAAAACGACCAGATCAACGCCGTCTTCCAGCCGTTCAATGCTCCGGGCAAGCACCGTGCGATTTGCCTTCGCATCGTGCCAGTGTAGATCGGCCTGGATCATTGCGATGCTCAAAGGCGACATAAGCGCTCCGCGGCGTCTTCCAGCATTGCGTCGTCCTTGGCAAAGCAGAAACGCAATTTCTGGCCTGCCGGCGGCTGCTCACAGAACACCGACACGGGAATCGAGGCCACGCTCAGTTCCTTCGTGAGGCGCCGCGCGTAATCGACGTCACTCTCGGAGGAGATCGCAGAATAATCCAGCAGCTGGAAAAACGTGCCTTGTGCCGGCTCGAACGTGAATTTCGAGTTTTTTAGCAACGCGCAAAAGTGATCGCGTTTTTTCTGGTAAAACTTCGGTAGCTCGGCAAAGTGGTCAGGTGCCTCGGTCATGTAGTCGGCGAGGGCATGTTGAATCGGCGTAACCACCGCAAAGCAGGTGAACTGGTGCACGCGCCGAAATTCGACGGTGAGCTCGGCGGGTGCCATGCAGTAGCCAACTTTCCAGCCGGTCGCGTGATAGGTCTTGCCGAACGAGGAAACGACGATACTGCGCGGCCACAACTCCTCATGGCTGAGCAGGCTGTGGTGCTGTTCGTTATCGAAGACGATGTGTTCGTAAACTTCGTCGCTCAACAAGTAAACCGAAGTGTCCCGCACGACCTCGGCAAGGCGCTGCAAATCGGCCGCGGTGATGTTTACGCCCGTGGGGTTGTGCGGGAAATTGACAATGATCAGTCGCGTACGGGCGTTGATCGCATCTGCCAGCTCGTCGAAGTCGATGTGGAAAGCGGGGCGCGCCTCCGTGACGCGCAGCGGCAAGTGCCGCGTGTGGCCACCGGCCAGGGTCACAGCCGGCGCATAGGAATCGTAGGCTGGATCAAAGACAATAACTTCGTCGCCCGTACGGACAAGCGCCTGAATCGCACTGAATAACCCTTCGGTCGCCCCGGAACTGATCGTGATTTCATGATCAGGATCGACAACGCGACCGTACATACGATCTACCTTGGCCGCGAGGGCCTCGCGCAATGTCGCAACCCCATTCGGTGGCGCGTACTGGTTAGCGCCTGCGTGCAAATAATGATTAACGAGTTCAAGCAGCCGCAAGGGCGGTTCAAAACTCGGAAAGCCTTGCGACAGGTTGATCGCCTTATGCTCGTTTGCGAGCTGCGTCATCACCGCAAAAATCGTGGTGCCGACGTCTGGAAGTTTGCTGTCGATGGCTTGGATACGCGTGACTCAGGCGGACGCAGGCACGTTCCAGCCGCCGGGTAAGGGGCCCTGGTCCATGATCACTTCGCGATGCGCGCTCCAGGTCTGGATGATGGCCTCGGGCGTGCCGATGCCTGCGCCACGCGGATCACCGCAGGGACCGAACCAATGGTTTTGCGGTGCGCCGGTGGTACGCGCCCGCATGCCGCAGTAGGTCGTACCGTTGACCGTGGCGGCCAGTACCTGGTTCTGGAATGTCACGTCGTTGCTGACAACGGCAGCGGTGAGGTGGTGGGAGATACGTTCAAGTATGCTCAAGACCCTCGGCAGGCTCTTGTCGTCGTAACTGACGACAACCTGGAAAGGACCGAACAATTCAGTGGTTGCCAATTCGAAATGGTCGCCATCGAGCGCAGCGAGCGGCAATTCAATTGCGGTCGGCTCCAGTGTGCCGTAACAATTGGGTACGGAATGTCCTTGAAGTGCCTTGCCGCCGAACAATAGCTGCGCACCTGGCAGGGCACTAACTGCCTTGATGTGTTGCTGCATTCGATCGCTGGTCCAGCTCAGTACGGGCCCGATCGTCAGATCGTCGAGTTTGCGGCGCGCTGCGAGAGACTTAATTTTTGGCAGGATGGCCTTGTGCCAGTTTTGGTGCACGAACAGGATGCTCTGCGCCGAGCATTTCTGACCGCTGGCATTGTAGGCATCCTGATCGGACTGCCACGCGACGTAGTCCAGCCACGGCGCATCGAAATCGGGGCCAATCACTTTCCAGTCAAAGCCCGCATCCTCGAGTCGCACCCGGCCCCCCATCACGCCGGCGACATGCTCGGCGACGTTGCTTGAGCCAGTAAATTGCACCAGGCGCAAGGTGTCGCGCGAGGCCTCTATCAGTTCACCCATCTTGCTGCCGCGGCAGTGAATGAGGTCAACGTCTTCCGCGGGCAGGCCGCAATGAATAAGCAGCCGTAAAAATTGTTCAAAAACGACAGACACTTTCGAATCAACTTTTACGATCGGCCGGTTTCCCATAAACAAAGCGCCGAGTACCTGCAGCCCCGGAATCTCCAGCGGAAAATTAAATGGCGCAATGACCGCCACGGGACCGAACGGCCAACGATAGCCACGCGACTCCTGGCCCTGATGATCGCCCGGATTGGAAAACCCGCGAGCGAGGAAGCGCACGCCGTCGCCGGCGAAATTTTCGAGGAAAATTCGCGTGACGACCACCTCGCCAAGGCACTGTCCCCAGCTTTTTGGCATGACGCGCTGCAAGAGTTTAGTGAAATAGCTTTCGACGTCGGGCTGCGCGAGCAAGGCCGCGGCTCGGGCGCATACGCTTCCCAGCATGACGTAACGGTCGGGATTCGACAGCGGGTTGTGCAAACCGCTTTTCGGGCAGCGGCGCACGCTGTCAATAAAAGGCGCGATCGATTGTGTGTCCGGCACCGTGAGAAAACGTTCGCCGTTCAGCGGGTCCACAATGTCATCGCGTGTCGATTTGCTGTCCTGCCACTGCCCGGCCAGCAGGTTTTGCACGCGTCCAGGCTGCTTCCCCGTCATCCCGTTGAAAGGGTCGACAGTGGCAAATTCCGGTTTTCCGGCCATCAGGATCTCCAATACGGTGCAAACCCGCGGGATTTATCGCGGAGATAGAGGATAGCAACCGGATTGCGGCGCGACCATGCCAAGAGGCCGCATACAGCGCGTCGATCGGGCCTATATTGTGGGAAATATGATGCGCGCGTTGTAACCATCTGACGGGAAGGTGATAATCGCGCCCGGTCCGCGTCGGCTACCCCGCGACGGTCAGCCGTGAACCCCGTCAGGCCCGGAAGGGAGCAGCGGCAGCGGTGACACCGGGTGCCGGGGAGCGGCTGGCGCGGACCACTTTTTGTGGGCCAATCAGGGCAGATATTCGGCTTGT
Source organism: Woeseia sp. (assembly GCA_013003155.1). GTDB lineage: Bacteria > Pseudomonadota > Gammaproteobacteria > Steroidobacterales > Woeseiaceae > Woeseia. The sequence goes on from JABDKF010000170.1 coordinate 8,605, forward strand.
TACGAGCGCTTGAGCGGTTACACTGTCCGATCTGTTACACCTTGCCGTTCCGGCAACAGATTGGCGTTTCATATGAGTTACCTCGTTCTCGCCCGCAAATGGCGACCGAAAAATTTTAAAGAGACGGTAGGACAGACGCACGTTCTGCGGGCGCTGACTAACGCCCTGGAACAAGAAAGACTGCATCACGCCTACCTGTTTGCCGGCACGCGCGGCGTTGGCAAGACCACTATTGCGCGCATCCTCGCGAAATGCCTTAACTGCGAGAAAGGCGTAACCGCAGAGCCGTGCGGTTCCTGCAGCGCCTGCAACGAAATCGACGAAGGCCGCTTTGTCGACCTTATCGAAGTCGATGCCGCGTCGAAAACCAAAGTCGACGATACGCGGGACATGCTGGACAACGTCCAGTATGCGCCGGCGCGCGGCCGCTTCAAGGTTTACCTGATTGACGAAGTGCACATGTTGTCGAAGAGCTCCTTCAACGCACTCCTGAAAACCCTGGAAGAGCCACCACCGCACGTGAAATTCCTGTTGGCCACGACGGACCCGCAAAAATTGCCCGTTACGGTGCTGTCGCGTTGCCTGCAGTTTAATTTGAAGCGATTGACGCCCAAGCTCATTCGCGATCGTCTCGAATTTATTTGCAAGGAAGAGGCGGTCACTATCGACGAGGGGTCGCTGGCACTAATCGCGCGCGCCGCAGATGGCAGTTTGCGCGATGCGCTCAGCCTGCTGGATCAGGCAATCGCTTATTGCGGCGGTGCTGTTGACGGCGAGTCTGTAGGCACAATGCTGGGGACCATTGACCGCCGTCACGTCGGTCGCTTGCTTAGCCTTCTCGCGGATGGCGATGCGGCAGGACTGCTGGCAACCATCGCTGAAATCGACGAGCAATTCCCCGACTACGGAAATCTGCTCGATGACATCGCGAGGATATTGCAACGTATAGCGATCTGGCAGGTTGTCGGTTCCTCGGATGCTAACGATGAGCTTGATGAGGCCGAGCTGCAGCGATTTGCAGATGCAATCTCGCCCGAGGATGTGCAGCTTTGGTACCAGATTGCGATTGTTGGGCGGCGTGATTTACACATGGCCCCCGATCCCCGCAGCGGCATGGAAATGACGGCGCTGCGAATGCTCGCATTCCAGCCGGCTGCCGCCGCGAGCAGCGGCAGCGGAAAAAATGTAGCGCAGACAGCGCCCCCGACAAAGTCGCGCCCTGCAAAATCGGCCGCCGCGCCTCGGGCGCGCGAAAAAAAAGCCGCGGCACCCGACACCGGTTCCCAATGGCAGGATCCTGATTGGCAGTCTTTAATTGAGAGCCTCGATTTGAGCGGTGCGGTGCGCCTGCTGGCGAATAACTGCGGCTACCTGCGACGGGAAGGTGTCGTCATTTATTTGTCTCTGGATCAGCGTTCTGAATCGTTGTTGACCAAGGCGCGACAGGAACAGCTCGCCAAGTCTTTAAGTAAGAGATTTGCGGAGGTGCTACGGGTTGATATTGCCGTTGGCGCAACCGAAGTGGAAACACCGTTACAGGCTGAAGCGCGAGCGCTCGACGAACAGCTAAGCGCCGCGCGAAAGTCGTTAGAGTCAGACCCCAATGTACGCGCGCTGCAGGACATGTTCGGCGCGACTTTGAACTCGGACTCCATTGAAGTTGTCCATCCCGAACAATCGCGGAATCAGGAGCACTAAAGAATGAAAGGTGGAATCGGCCAGCTGATGAAACAGGCGCAGAAAATGCAGGAACAAATGCAGCAGGCGCAGAAGGACATGGCCAAGGAGATAGTGACCGGCGAGTCGGGTGGCGGCATGGTACGGATCACGATGAATTGCCGGCATGAAGTGCAGGGCATCAATATCGATGACGCGGTCATAGCGGATGATAAAGATATGCTCGAGGATTTGATTGTCGCCGCATTCAACGACGCCGTGCGCCGCGTTGAATCAACGGTGCAGGAAAAATTTTCCGGGATGGCGACCGGCTTGTCTTTGCCGCCGGGCATGAAATTGCCGTTTTAGGCAACGTCTGGATCCATGTCGTATTCGCCATTACTGGTGCGCCTGATCGATGCGCTGTGCTGCATGCCGGGCGTAGGTCGAAAATCTGCGCAGCGCATTGCGTTTCACTTGCTGGAACGAGATCGTGAAGGTGCGAGGGTACTTGGCGACGCGCTCGGCCAAGCCGCTCAGGGAATCGGACACTGCAAACGTTGCCGCATGTTTACCGAAGCCGAATTTTGTTCATTTTGCGCGGCCGATGGACGTGATCGTGCGCTGCTGTGCGTGGTCGAATCACCGGCGGATGTGATGGCTGTAGAAGATGCAACCGGCTATCGCGGTCTGTATTTCGTTCTGATGGGACATTTGTCGCCGCTGGATGGTATCGGACCCGATGAACTGGGTGCCGATCAGCTGGAAGCTTTGCTCAACGAAAACGAGACCAAAGAACTCATCATCGCAACCAACCCCACGGTCGAAGGTGACGCGACCGCCCACTACCTGGCGGGTCTGGCCGCGCGCCACGGTGTGCAGGCCAGCCGCATTGCGCACGGCGTGCCCCTGGGCGGTGAGCTCGAATACGTCGACGGCGGCACCTTGTCGCACGCCTTCTTTGGACGCCGCGTTGTTGATTGAAGTTGATTGAATCTGCAGGAGTAAGCTGATGACGGAACCGGACTGCCTATTTTGCCGAATCGCCGCCGGCAAGCTGGACGCTGACATTGTGTTCCAAAACGATGCGGTGGTCGCTTTCCGCGATATCAACGCCCAGGCGCCAACGCACGTGTTGATCATTCCTCGCAAACACGTAGCAACGATCAATGATCTGGACTCGGCAGATGCACCGATTGTCGGTGCACTGTTTCTCGCTGCCCAGGACATTGCCGAAGCAGCAGGAATCAGCGACGTGGGGTATCGGGTCGTGATGAATTGCAACGAGGGTGCCGGCCAGAGCGTCTTTCACATTCACCTGCATATGCTGGGTGGACGCAAGCTAGGCTGGCCGCCCGGTTAGAAGCGACCGCGATCCTGTTGTTCGGTGAGCAGCAGCATGCGCTTGTAGCTCTCGTAACGTCGTGTGCTCACTGAACCGTCTTCGACCGCCTTCGTGACGGCGCAATGCGGCTCCTTGCGATGTCGGCAGTTGTTGAACCGGCAGAGTTCTCCCAGCTGATGAATTTCCCGAAATCCGTATTCGACGTCCGCAGGATTTGCGATCGAAGGCGCGTAGTCCCGCACGCCCGGCGAATCAACCACGTAGCCACCATTTGGCAGCATCAGCATGACCGAATTCACCGTCGTGTGGCGGCCTTCGCCGCTACTCTCGGAGACCGCCGCGGTGCGCTGATCGCCGCTAGTTAATGCATTGATAATACTGGATTTTCCGACGCCAGATTGGCCAACAATGGTCGCCCTTCGGTTCGCCAATAAGGTGCTTAGCTCGTCAAGATTGCGCTTTGCCTTGGCAGAACACACGGGTGTCGCGTAGCCCATGGCACGGTAGTTCTCGAGTTCCAGTTTTGCCTCCTCGCCAACAATGCCGTCATCCACCTTGTTGTAGGCGATCGCCGCGTCAATTCTCATTAACTCCGCAGCGCACAGGTAGCGGTCAACGATAAACCAGTCTGTACGTGGGGTTGCGGCGCAAACCACCAGTAAAAAATCGAGATTAGCAGCGAGAATGTCGATCTTGCCGCGCAGGTTGGGGCGCGTCAGTTCGTTCTGCCGCGGCAGAATCTCGGTAATCTTCCAGTCGGATTCATTCTTCAGCGGCTCGGCGAGCACCCGATCGCCGCAGACAGGTTTCAGTTTGCGACCCTTGATACGTGCCGTGACAGTGCGGCCGTCCGCGAAGCGGAGCTGCAGTCGCGTGCCGTAAGTCGCGGAAACCAGCGCGTCCTGCACGTCAGCCATGACAATCGTTGCGTGACAAGAGTGAACAGCGCTTCATGGCGCGCAGTATGCCGCGCCCGAGGCCAGCGTGCACTAACGAGGCGTTAATGTGCACGACTCTGGCCGTGAGACAGCCCACATGCGACACTCTTACTGCGCTATAAATTCCGGGTGAGGACTGCATGGCAACGAACAATGCGTCACGGGCTGACGACAATCTGATCTGGATCGACCTTGAGATGACGGGACTCGATGCAGAGAACGATCAGATCATTGAGATCGCAACGATTGTGACCGATTGGAATCTCAATGAAATCGCGGAGGGGCCAGTCCTTGCTGTGCACCATCCAAAGTCGGTCCTTGATGAAATGGACGCCTGGAATACGCGGCAGCACGGCGACTCCGGACTGACGGAGCGCGTCGTAAATAGCACGACTACGATGCATCAGGCCGAAGACGCCACGATCGCGTTCTTGACCGAGTATGTAGATAGTGGCAAATCTCCGATGTGTGGGAACAGCATCTGCCAGGACCGGCGCTTCATGGCCCGGCAAATGCCCGCACTGGAAGCATTTTTCCATTACCGAAACCTTGACGTCAGCACCTTGAAGATTTTGTCGAGCCTCTGGGCACCAGACCTTTCCGGCGGTTTTTCGAAAGAGTCTGCGCACCGTGCCTTGTCCGATATCCGTGATTCAATCGCGGAACTTGCCTGGTACCGCGCAAACTTGCTGGACCCGGAAAAACTAACGCGTGACGCACGCTGATCTGCCGGACGCGCCGGCGACGGCGCGCAACCGTGGGCCGCTACTCGAGGTGCTGCGCGTTGAATTCGCGAACTGTCGCTCGGTACTGGAAATCGGTTCTTGCACGGGTCAGCACGCGATTTTTTTCGGCGAGCATTTGCCCCATCTTCGTTGGCAGACGAGCGATGTCGCAGCCAACCATGCAGACATAGATGCCTGGCTTGCCGCGGCAGGCCCGCCCAATGTTGCAGCGCCGCTGCGGCTCGATGTCCTTCGAGACCCCGACCCCGTGGGCTGCTACGACGCCGTCTTCTCGGCCAATACCGCCCACATCATGGGCATCGACGCCGTGGTCGCGATGTTCGCGCTCGTCGGGCGTTTACTGGGCCCGAATGCCCCTTTTTGCCTGTACGGCCCATTTCGGATTGGCGGAGATTTTACGAGCGAAAGCAACGCTGCCTTTGATGCATCGCTCAGGAGCCGGGATTCAGCAATGGGGATTCGCGATCTTGAGTACCTGGACGAACTGGCCGGGGCGGCGGGCATGACCCGCACTGCGCTGATCGGCATGCCGGCCAACAATTTCGTCGCTGTCTGGCGCAGAAAAGAGACAGCTGCGGCGAACGGCGCGGTGTCGTAAACTCTGTCGCGGCCCCGAGGCCCCAGGCACACCAAGTTACAAGGTATTTGATGAACAAAATCATGAAGCTGCAAACGCTGCCGGTATTCGCAATGCTGATCCTGTCGTCCTGGGTTCAGGCAGAGCCGGCGTGGGTAAGCGATCAGTTTGAGGTCATGCTGCGAACGGGCCCCAGCACGACGAATGCCATTCAGCTCATGGTTGATTCCGGCACGCGACTTGAGGTCATCGAGCGCGATGCGAGCAGTGGCTATTCGCGGGTGCGTACGCCGGGCGGGACAGAAGGGTGGGTGTTAACCCGCTACCTGATGCGGGAACCGGCGGCGCGCCAGCAGCTGGAGCAGTTGACGGCGCAGCTGACCGATGCAAAAGCATCCGGCGGAAGCCTGCAAGAACAGTTGCAGGCTGTGCGCGCGCAATATCAGCAGGCCACGGCAACCATCAATACGCTCGAACGTGAAAAGCAGTCGCTGCAAACGGAACTCGATGAAATCCGGCGCACCGCGGCTGACGTGCTGGCAATTAACAACCAGAATCAGCGACTGCAGCAGCAGGTGACCGATGCCGGTATTCGCATCGATACGCTCGAAGAGGAAAACAGTAACTTGAGCGGTCAGAAAAATCGCAACTGGTTTATCACGGGTGCCTGCGTCTTATTTGCCGGTATGCTGCTGGGGCTCTGGTTGCCGCGCATGCGCTGGCAGCGACGTTCCCGCTACGATAGCTTCTGAAGTTCTTCAATGCGCCGGCTGGACGTGACTGTGCGTCGGCCGTTGTGCCCTCGAATGCGCCGCGCTAACGGACTGTTTCCCCTGCGAGAAACATCCACGTTTCGATAACGCTGTCCGGGTTCAACGACATGCTTTCGATGCCCTGTTCGAGCAACCAGCGTGCCAGGTCGGGGTGGTCGGAGGGTCCCTGACCGCAAATGCCGACGTATTTACCCTGCTTCCGGCAGGCCTTGATGGTCATCTCCAGCATCGCCAGTACGGCTTCGTCGCGCTCGTCGAATAAATCGGCGATCAATGCAGAGTCGCGATCAAGACCCAGTGTCAATTGTGTCATGTCGTTTGAGCCAATCGACATACCGTCAAAATGCTCGAGGTACTTGTCGGCCAACAATGCATTCGTTGGCAACTCCGACATCATGATGACCTTCAGCCCGTTTTCGCCACGTCGCAGGCCGTTCTCGGCAAGCAGGCCGATCACTTCTTTGGCCTGCGCAACGGTGCGCACAAAAGGAATCATGATCTGCACGTTCGTCAGGCCCATGTCCTCACGAACTTTCAGCAACGCTTTACATTCCAGGTCGAAACACGGCCGGAATGATTCTGACACGTAGCGTGCCGCTCCCCGAAAGCCAAGCATCGGGTTTTCTTCCTTGGGTTCGTAACGTTCACCGCCGATGAGATTGGCGTATTCGTTCGATTTGAAATCGGACATGCGAACAATGACGGGCTGCGGCGCAAACGCGGCGGCTATCGTGGAGATGCCTTCTGCCAGTTTGTCGATAAAGAACGTGACGGGATCAGCGTAGCCTGAAATCTGCTCAGCGACAGTCTCTCGCGTGCTGTCGTCCAGATCGTCGTATTCGAGAAGCGCGTTTGGGTGTACGCCGATCATGCGATTGATAATAAATTCGAGGCGCGCGAGGCCGACACCGCGATGTGGAATACTGGCAAAATCGAACGCTCGGTCAGGATTGCCCACGTTCATCATGATCTTGACCGGGATTTCTGGCAGCGAGTCGAGCTTGATTTCCTTCTCTTCAAACTCAAGCAGGCCATCGTAAACATAGCCCTCGTCGCCTTCGGCACAGCTAACGGTTACCGGAGTGCCGTCAGTGATGCTGGAGGTTGCATCGCCGCACCCGACCACCGCAGGAATACCGAGCTCGCGGGCAATGATCGCAGCATGGCAGGTGCGGCCACCGCGGTTGGTGACAATAGCCGCGGCGCGTTTCATCACCGGTTCCCAATCGGGATCCGTCATATCAGAGACCAGCACATCACCCGGCTGGATCCGGTCCATTTCGCTCACGTTGCGAATGACTTTCGCCGTGCCGGCACCGATACGTTGCCCGATGCTGCGGCCGACGCTAATGACCGCGGATTTATTCTTGAGTATGTAGCGACGGATTATTTGTCCGCTACGACTCTGCACCGTCTCCGGGCGAGCCTGCAGAATATACAGTTTGCCATCACTGCCATCCTTGCCCCATTCGATATCCATCGGCCGGCCGTAATGTTTTTCAATCGTCACGGCCATCCGGGCGAGCTCGATGATGTCTTCATCGCCTAGCGAAAACGCCTGGCAATCCTGTTCATCAACGTCGACCGTTGACACGGTCTTGCCAGGCTGCGGATTATCGCTGTAGATCATCTTGATGGCCTTCGCGCCAAGATTCTTCCGCAATATCGGGTGTTTGCCGCTGGCCAGGGCCGGCTTGTAGACGTAGAACTCGTCAGGATTAACCGCGCCTTGCACGACGGTCTCGCCGAGTCCGTAGGACGAGGTAATAAAAACGGCATCGCGAAAGCCGGATTCGGTATCCAGCGTAAACAGAACACCGGCGGAACCGATGTCGCTGCGCACCATGTACTGGACGCCGACCGACAGCGCCACGATGTCATGGTCGAATCCCTGGTGCACGCGATAGGCAATGGCCCGGTCGTTGTAAAGCGATGCGTACACTTGGTGAATCGCTGCAAAGAGATGCTCTGTCCCGCGCACATTGAGAAATGTTTCCTGCTGCCCGGCGAATGACGCATCCGGCAAGTCTTCCGCGGTAGCCGAGGAGCGCACGGCCACGGCAATGTCTTTGCCTCCCGACATCTCGTCCCAGGCTGCCTCTATCTGGCGTGTAAGCCGGTCCGGCAAAGGCTCCTCGGTAATCCAGCTGCGAATGGTCTTGCCAGCGGCGGTTAGCGCAGGAATGTCGTCGACATCGAGGTTTTGTAGCAGTTTGGATATGCGGTCGGCCAGGCCGTTGCTTTTCAGAAAGTCCCGGTAAGCCGCTGCAGTCGTCGCAAAGCCGCCGGGAACGGTAACCCCCAGGTCACTGAGATTGCTGATCATCTCGCCGAGAGACGCATTCTTGCCGCCGACTTCTTCAACCTGATGCATGCCAAGCTGATCCAGCTTGATGACATAAGACTCCAAACCTTACTCCCTTGTGTTAACTGTTAGGACATGGACAATCAATTGACGAAATCAAAATTGCACGCTGCGACTGCAGTGGAAAACAGGGCTGAATACCTATGGATGAGCGCACCGTATTCTTTTTGTCGGACCAAACAGGCGTTACCGCAGAAACCCTCGGCCACAGCCTTTTGACGCAGTTCGAAAGTCGGGATTTTCGGCAAGTGACTTTGCCATTTATCGATACTCTTGACAAGGCAAGAGAGGCGGTCGAGAAGATTAACAAGGCGGCACAAAACGGCGGACCGCGACCCGTCGTATTTTCGACAATGGTTCAGGACGATTTTCGAGCAATCATCAGGCAGGCCAACGGCCTCCACCTGGACATTTTTGACGTTTTTCTGGAGCCCCTTGAGAAGGAGCTGAAGCAAAAATCGACACACACTGCGGGTCGTGCGCACGGCATGAGTGATATCGACTCATACATGAAGCGAATCGAAGCCACCAATTTTGCATTGGCAAATGACGATGGTGGGATTTCGCGCAATTACGAAGTTGCTGACGTGATTCTTGTAGGGGTCTCGCGCTCTGGAAAAACGCCGACTTGTCTATACCTTGCATTGCAGTACGGCGTTTACGCGGCGAATTACCCATTAACTGATGAAGAATTTGACAGCGGGGACTTGCCGGAAATTTTAATGAAACAGAAGAAAAAATTGTTCGGACTGACCATTGCGCCGGCGCGACTTCGTCAAATTCGCAAAGAACGTCGGCCGGTCGGGCGTTACTCGTCAGTGCAGCAAGTGGGTTTCGAGGTGCGTTCGGCCGAGCAGATTTTCAAGCGGAACAATGTGCCATACATTGATACGACCGAGTTTTCAATCGAAGAAATTTCCAGTCGAATTCTCGATGGTACAGGAGTTGAACGGCGGGTTCGACCATGATTTTTGCGATCGAATAAAGTGTGACGTAATCGCGAATTATTTGGCTTTGAATAAGCAATCGCTATGCTATATTCGAAGTCATGTTACTCGATCATCAATTAGTACCACAGGCGCTGGCAAAGCCGCGAAGCTTTGTTGGTTTGATGTCGTTGTATGAGAGTAACTATTTGCGCCTGTTACAACTTGTACCCGAAATTGAACGCCTCGATGGTTACTACCGCTCGACGGTTGCAGGGGATTGCAGTTTGCATCTTGAAATCCTCGACCGCAGCCGCTACACCATAACGCTCTCGCTCACGTACTTCTTTTTTGAAGGCGACAAGCGCATCGCAGATCCCGATCTGAAGATTCGCATGTACCTTGACGGTGGCGTGGCTGAGGCGATGAGTCTGAGCGGCCGGCATCGGCATGCTGAGCTAAGGCGTCTCGTTCGCGAGCACAACGGTGAGCTGGACGCGCGTTGGCAGCGCAATATCGTGTTGAACAAATGGCTGGACTACCTGCACGATCAAGGCCACCTTATTCTCGAGCGGTAGCCGCCGCCCTCGCCGGTACGTCGCTATACCTGGCGTCGATCGGTTTCGCCCCATTTTGTCCATTTATGCTTCTATGGAAGGCAAAAGTGAGCGGTGAATCAAAGAAAAATTGTCATAAAGCAGGCACCATGCGCCTCTGATTTGTGCGCCATGCCTGGCGTGCTTGATTATGTCAAGGAGCCAGTGTTGGCGGTACTCGCAAGCCTTTTCGGTCATGCCCCTGAGCAGTCCAAGGACGGCGACAAGCTTATGCACCTGTTCTGGAACCGTACAGAGCTCAAGAAAGAGTTCGCGCGGCTCCGGAAGGAACAGTATCGGCTGCGCGACAAGATCAAGCATCAAGAATCAAAAATGGCGATCGAAGGTAAGCGACTTTCGAATCTCGAGAGCTTACTGATGAACCCCGATTGGGCTCGCAACGCATTGGCCTACTACCAACTGCGCGGTTTGGCGCAGCGTTGTGAGAACAAGCTGGGAAAATTTGCAGAGCAGCTAAAACAACAACGCGAAGGGAAATACCGAAGTCGTGTACTGCTTGCCTGGAACGAAGACCGTGCGCGGCAGCGTAAATTGTTGGAACGCAAACTTGCAGATGTTCATCACGGAACGCTGGAAATCGAGGGCCGGCTGCGGCTGGAAGAGGCCCAGCGCCAGTCAATGCGCGGATTGTTCGGATTGTTCAGGCGCCGCGGCATCGATTCCAAGCTGGAAGTCCTGCGGCACAAGCTTGCCAGCGCGAAGCAGGCAGAATATGAGCTGTTTGCGAATATTCAGAACATCGACAACCAAAAGCCACCTGAAAATCTGGGCCTCGACGTTGAAACGAAACGGTCAATCAATTTCCAGATAATCGCATTCGCGCAACAGCTCTACTTGCAGTTTGGCAGTGCGGATTTCGCGAAGTTGGTTAAAGAAACGATGGATCACAGCGTTGAAGGCGGAGATTATGGCACCGCTGAGGAATGCAATGCGTTGATCGAGCGTACTCAGCAGCAGGCCGAAGCCATGGACAAAAAGTCGGACTTCGCGGAGCTGCTGCAGCAGCGCGCCGACCTGATGGCTGAGTCGGCAGAGTTTAGAAGCGACTACGAAGTTGTCCCGAAGGCACCCAGTGTTTCGACCGTCTACGTTTTTCGCGAGGAGGGCGCAATCGCCGATTCCAAGGTAAATTTGCTTGGTGAGAACTATTGGGGCGTCGCAAACGCATTGACTCGCTAGGATCAGCTTGCCTCGACCGCTGCGTTGTGCGGAACCAAAAAAAAGCCCGGCAAATGCCGGGCTTTTTCGTTGCGTTTTCTAGAGTGCTTCAGATATCGGTTCGGTACATATGTCGCTGAAAGCGCGGAATCGGCTGTGGATTGTCGGACGCCATGTCTTGTTCTGCGTCTGTGTTCGATTGTTCGGGTCCCGCGGGCGCCAGCACGAGCGGGGAAAGCTCGATCAGCGTGTCAGTGATTTCTGTCGACAGCGACTGGTTTGCCTCCAGCTCCGCGCCGTCCTCGTCAAGGACCACGATAGGCAATGCGGCGAAGACATCCCGTGTCAGCGTTTTGGCGCGGCGCGCCAGTTGCAACACGGGCACCGTTCCGGTGACTACGTCAGCCGCACCGGCAAGATCTTGTTCTGCATTCGTCAGCTCATCTACCGGAACGTCGAGGCTCCGCAGGCTGGTTTCAAGTCGGTCGCAGTTGATCGTGGTATCGCTGGCGGCAAGAGCCGTTACAGACAGTCCGGCTCCGGCCAGCAGCAACAACAGCAATACGGACGTCCGCACACTCGATATCGGGAGCGACAGGACTTTCTCTCTGGACAGCGGCTTCATGGCAACCTCTCGTCGGGACCGATCATCCCGCCAGGTGTTATACCCGAGTATAACAGCGCCTCAATGCCGCGCATAGCCGGATTCCTCCGGCTCCGGGCACGCATCCCGGGCACCATCTTGGAGTCGCAAGCCCTTGTCAGGGCAGGACTTGTGCGGTCTGCGCGGGTCCGAGGTCAATTGTCCGCATTTCGGCCAGATCCGTCACGATGTCGGCTGCCTGGTCGAGCTGCACATCAGGGCCTTCGAGTTCTTCAAGCTCTTCAGGGGTCTCGATGGCCTCGAGGCCCAGCGCTGCGCGGCGCGCATTCTCGCGATCCAGGCGACGCTGACGGATCGTCTCACGCTCCTCGACGCGGGCATCGATATTGAGCGACACGGCCTTCTTGGCCCTTGCGGATTCGACATCCTCGATTCCTGCCGTGAAAAACTGGTAGTCCGGGTCGTCCTTGCTGCGTTCCCGATAGCTGTTGGCCAACGAGACAATGGTCGTGTCCAGCGGCTCGCCGGCGCGAAAACGCGTGGTCCGAATGGTGTCCCACGGCAGCGCCGTGTCGCGGACGCTCTCGCCGACCAGCGTCGTGTCAATGGCTGATGGCAACGCAATGTCAGGATTAACGCCACGGTGCTGCGTGCTCTCGCCGGTCACACGGTAGTACTTGCCAATGGTCAGGGTCAGCTGACCGAGTCCTGCCTCGTCCCTGCGTCGCACGTATTGATCGAGCGAATACAGGTTTTGCACCGTGCCTTTGCCGAAGGTTTGCTGGCCGACAATGACGCCGCGCGCGTAATCCTGGATTGCTGCGGCAAAAATTTCGGATGCAGAGGCACTGAAACGATTGACCAGGACCGCAAGCGGGCCGTTGTAGGCAACCCTGGCAACTGGATCGGGGTCGTCGAGTCGGCTGATTCGACCGTTCGAGTTGCGCAGCTGCACCACTGGCCCGTTGTCAATAAACAATCCTGACAATGCGGTGGCCTCCGTCAGGTGACCACCGCCGTTGTTGCGCAGGTCGATGACAAGCCCGTCAATACCGTCCTGTTCGAGTTCCGCAATCAGGCGTTTCACGTCCTTGGTCGTGCTGGTGAAGTCCTTATCGCCGTTGCTCAAAGCTTCGTAGTCGCGATAAAAACTTGGCACGTCAATGACACCGATCCGCCATTCGCGGCCATCGCGCGGCACGTTGATTATGCTGCTCTTGGCTGCCTGCTCTTCGAGTTTGACCTGTCCGCGGGTCAGGTCGAGTGTTTTCTCGCCCATCCCCGGCAACGCGCCGGCGGGCAGGATCTGCAGCCGCACAACAGAATTTTCAGGTCCGCGAATCAGCTGCACGACGTCGTCCAATCGCCAGCCAATGACATCGACGAGTTCGCCATCCGTACCCTGGCCGACCGCGATAATGCGGTCTTTGGGCTGCAGCTTGCCGTCCACGGATGCCGGTCCGCCGGCAATGATATTGGTGACCTGCACATAGTCGTCTTCAGTTTGCAGCGACGCACCGATCCCAAAATACGACAGGCTCATCTGTATGCGGTATTCCTCGGAATTGCGCGGCGAATAGTAGCTGGAGTGTGGATCGAGCGTATGTGCAAATGCGTTCATAAAGGATTCGAACACATCATCGTTGTTGACCTGGTCCATGCGTTTCAGAAATTGCGAGTAACGCTTCTGTAATTTTTCCTGGATCTCGGGCCATTCTTTTTCTGTCAGAGCCAGATTCAATGCGTCGTTTTTGACGCGTTTGCGCCAGATCTCGTCGAGTTCCGACAAGGTGGTTGCCCAGGGTGCTTCCTCGCGATCGAATTCGTATTCCTCATCGACGGTGAAATCCGGTTCGATCTCGAGCAGTTGCAGCGCATACTGCAGTCGCTCACGCGCGCGTGTTCGATAGACCTCGAACATTTCAAACATGGGGTTCAACGGTTCAGACCGAACCATGTCGTCGATTCGGGTGCGATAAGCCTCAAACTCGTCGACATCGCTTTTCAGGAAATACAGGCGGTTGTTATCCAGCGACTCGATATAGCGATCGAGCACTTGTGATGAAAGTTCGTCGTCCACTGCTGCGTGACGATAGTGCGACTTTTGCACAAACTCGGTTACCAGCTGGCCGATTTTTTCGTGGCGGGGCTCGGGTGCCAATGTGACGGCTGCATCGATGGCAGGGGCTGCCGCGTAGGCGACGATGCCCAACAGTCCCGCGCAGACGAGGGCAATCCCGCCGTACAAGCCTTTCACGAAAGTTTTCAAATGAATCTCCAAACAATGACCCGCAAAGGTTTTTCAATACTTCCAGTTACGCTAGGCTAGATGCCCGGTGCGCCGCGATCAAGGGCGTAGCCGGCAAAATCCTCGCATTAATTCAAAGCCCGGAGGCTGCTGACACCGCCATGCGTCCTATGACCGCCATTACCGGCATCGTACTCGGCTCGTCTGTATCAATTTCGGTCAGCCTCTTCGCGGTGCTGCTGATATTTCTGATCCTAGGTGATGACTATCCCCGGTTGGGCTATGAGTTCCGTGGACTGGTCAACAGTTTTATGATCTTCCTCGGTATGACCGCTATTTCAGCCCTGAGTTTCTATACTTTGTTGAAACGGCCGCGATATCAATACCCGGCGCAGGTAGCGATGTGGTTGGGCATTTTCAGCGTCGGCTGGTTTTACTGGCCGGAAAGCGCCTAAAGCAAACGTGGGCCGTCGCCGCGTTGCCGGGATGACTCCCTGCGCCGGCGCATTCTCGCCAGGAGTTCGGAGCGGCGCTCGGCCAGCCACTCCTCGCGGCCAATGTCAGTGCTTCGTGGTTTGAGCGTGCGGCGCGGTCCGGCGCGCTCGCGGAATTCGCAAAAATCCCGGTAGGCGTCAAGTTCATGGCGAAGCTCGCGAGCGACAAGTTCAATCATGATCGCATCGTCGAGAAATCCGAGGCCGGGCACATGATCGGGAATGAGGTCTTCGGAATCGCAGAAGTAGGCCAGCGCATTTAGGACGCGGGCAGAATCTGCCGCTGGTAGCCGCCATTCGTGGTCTTCGAGCATCCGAATCATCAACGACAGTCGCTCGAGGCGCTCGGCAACGAACTGCGGCATTTTGCCATCACGGATTTGTGTGAGCAGATCATTCGCGCGGGCGACAATTTCGGCGGCGCTATAGGCGGCGGCAGCTTTACGTGCTTCCCGCATGATAAGGCGGAAGTGCTGCAGGTCGGACTCATCAAGCTCAAATGATACGCGCAGGCTCATGCTTGCGGTCCGGCAGGAAAACGGGTGAAAAGCGTAAAGGCTCAGGGCATGGGCGTCAACGCGACCGGTCCTTAAGTTTATTCGCGTGAGCGTTTGTTCCAGCTTTCGCTGCGGTCGAATTGGCCGGTGTTGTACGGGTCTATGCCGCTGTCGTCTTCTGCAACTTCCAGCAAACCTTCTTCGAAGATTTTCAGATTGTCGTGCGTCCCGGCATCTTCACGAATGTATTTGCTGCGTTTCAAGACATTCTTGCCCGGGCCGAGGTCTTCCAACTGTCCGCCAACAACATGGTCATAAACCAGCTCGTCCGGATCGATTTCCGTCGGCTTTTTGGCGCGGGTTTTTGCCGGCATTTTGTGTTTGGCCTCGGCCGTCGACTTCAGGGCCTGTTGCAGAGTGCTGCGCGAGTGCTCGCTAGCCTGAGGCGGTAGCCTCGGCGACTCATTAGCGCTGCGAGGGAAAATATTTTCCCTGAACCATGTAAGCAGATTTTCAATCATGTGCGTCTATTTTTACCTTGCGACGTTGGCTGGCGACAAATTGGCCTTTCGCAATTACCTAGATCATGCTGGAACCGTTACATAATTGCTATCAAAAATACGCTAAATTACTGAATAAAAAAGAAAAACGTGAACTACGTCACATGGGATTCCTGACCTTATCGGGGTTCTTGGCGGGTCTTTTCCGCCAACGAAATGCGGCGACGGTGGCCCGTAATGATT
>JABDKF010000173.1 GCA_013003155.1 Woeseia sp.
GCGGCACTGGAGCCACCGGACCCGTCACGAGCACCACCAAGATCATTAACAACGACCTTCGCGCCGCGGCGCGCAAATTCCAGCGCGTGGCTGCGGCCAAGACCATTGCCGGCGCCGGTCACAATGACGACCTGATCATCAAATTTTATTGTCACGAAAATATCCTTCTGGTTTGGTGTTGTTATTTACGCGCAAATAAAGAGAGACAATACCTCGGCAATCAACGCCGGGTTTTCTGCACCCTTTATTTCGACGGTTATGTGAGTCTTGATGAGGATCTGGCCCGGCTTTTTTTCACGGACCTCTTTCAAACATGCAACAGCACGAACGTCGCTATCAACCCGAACCGGCTCAAGAAAACGAACCTTGTCCGTGCCATAGTTTACCGCCATCTGCACGTTTTCCGGCGCGATGCCGCATTCTGCAATGAAATAGGAAATCAATGACAGGGTCAGGTAGCCGTGCGCAATCGTACTGCCGAACGGCGTCGCGCGTGCCTTCTCGGGATCGATGTGAATAAACTGGTGGTCAAGCGTCGCATCCGCGAACGCATTGATTTGTTGTTGATCAATGCGCAACCAGTCGGACGCCGGCAATGGCTTGTCGATATAAGAGTCGAGCTGGTCACGTGGCACTGTCAGCATGTTGGTCGCCCCGGGGTTAATTAGTGTGATTTGTCACGGGTTATTCTCTGCGATCACAAACCGCTGACCGCCGCCGCCTTATTCAATCCAGTTTCGTAACTGAACTGTCATGCAGCCGGTTTATCTTACGCCCGAATTCGAGGCAGAGCGTAGCATTGGAGGATCAGCATGTCCTGTCACTTGCGTACCCACTGGATGCCGCTAGCGCATGCGGCTTCGTTACCGTCAAAATCCGGCTTTACTCTGCATGCGGCCGAGCTCCACGCCGTATTGCTGGCAGAGAAATGGGACCAACGACGCAGCTCAGAAAGCGAGCCTGGACACAGAGATCGCGAGAGGCGCCAAACGCATAAGGCTGCATGACTTTTTTGACCTGGACGAAACCGGTGTAGCTCCCTGCCATTGCGTGTCGCTGACAGGGACTTCGCTGCTGAACCGGGGAAAGTCCCCTGTCCGGCAGATACGGTTGGCGACGCGTTGCGTTAGTTCGTTGACCGAATCCGGGCCACTGCGGCTAACCATCCCGCATACAATTCCTGGCGCCGCGCGTCGTCCATTTGCGGCCGGAATTTGGCATCGCTTTGCCACAAGCCGGCAATTTCCTGCAGCGACGGGTAGAGACCACAGGACAAGCCCGCCAGGCACGCTGCACCGAGCACGGTGGATTCCACGTTAACGGGGCGCTCCACGGGTATTCCCAACACGTCTGCGAGAAACTGCAGAAACCAGTCATTGCTGACCATGCCGCCGTCAACACGAATAACGGCCGGCCGCACACCGTCGTCCGCCATCGCCTGCGACAGGTCGCGCGTTTGGTACGCTATGGCCTGCAGCGTTGCCGTAATGATCTGATCACGATTGCTGTCGCGCGACAATCCAAGAATCGCGCCGCGCGCCTCGGCATCCCAGTAAGGCGCCCCAAGCCCGGCAAAGGCCGGTACGACGTGGATATTGCCCACAATGCCGGTGCGCTCGGCGATAGATTGTGAATCGGGCGCAGCGTCCAGGATTTGCAACTCATCGCGCAACCACTGCATGGCCGAGCCCGCGACGAACAGGCTGCCCTCAAGCGCATAGGTCACTTTGCCAGCAAGGCGCCACGCTACCGTGGTCAATAACTTGTTGTGTGACTGCAGTGCAGTGTCGCCGGTATTAGTGATTACGAAGCAACCGGTGCCGTAGGTACTCTTTGTCATACCCGGCTCGAATCCTGCCTGCCCCACAAGCGCGGCCTGCTGGTCACCGGCCATCGCACGGATCGGTATCTCGCTGCCCAATACGGTCTTCGCACAAACGCCAAAGTCGCCTGCGCAATCGCGCACTTCGGGCAGTAGCGATGCGGGGATATTGAACAAGCGCAGCAGCTCATCATCCCAACACTGATCGTGAATATTGAAAAGCAAGGTCCGTGCCGCGTTGCTGGCATCCGTCGCGTGCACCCGGCCATCGGTCAGCCGCCACAACAGGAAGCAGTCGATTGTGCCAAACGCAAGTTTGCCGGCTTCTGCACGTTTGCGGGCACCATCAACGTTGTCGAGAATCCAGGCCAACTTGGTTGCGGAAAAGTAGGGATCGAGCCGCAAACCTGTTTTGGCAGCGACCGCGCCCTCCGCGCCTGCCTTTTTTAGCTCCGCGCACCGCTTGGCCGTGCGCCGATCCTGCCAGACGATCGCGTTGTACAAACATTCACCGGTGTCGCGATCCCAGACCAGCGTCGTTTCGCGCTGATTGGTAATGCCGAGCGCGGCGATTTGACCCTCTTTCAGCTTGCTCGCCGTCAGCGCCTGCTGCGTAACGTCGACCACTGATGCCCAAATCGCCTCGGGTTCGTGTTCCACCCACCCCGGCTGCGGATAATGTTGGGCGAATTCCTGCTGCGCGCTGCTGATTTTTTGCGCGGACGCATCAAACACGATCGCCCGGCTGCTGCTGGTCCCCTGATCGATCGCCAATAAATAGTCAGTCATTGCAAGTTTATCCGATGCTAAAAAGCGGTTGCTTAATACCCATGCGAGAGCCGAGCTTAGGAGGAGGCGGCGTTTCGTTTTGCTCACTCGCCACTTCGTGCAATGCTGCGATCGTCTTCGCGGGCCAATGGCTTACACGGCGCGCATCAAGATCGACATGCAGGTTCATCCATTCCGCCGTCGCGGCCAGATACTGTTCCTGCGCATGGTAGAGGCGCTGAAACTGGTGTATGCGCTTTTGATCAAAAGCGATGATTTGACTGGTGATTAAGAAATCATCGCCCTCGTTCAGTTCGCGCTGCCACGTAACGTGGCTTTCGACAGCAAAGGTCGAGCCGCGAGTCTCGGCGATGTAGTCAGCCGTTATGCCGATGCGTGTCCACAGGCTGTCAACGGCCTGATCGAACGCAAGCAGGTAGTACGCGACGTTCATATGACCATTGATATCGATCCATTCGGGCAGCACGACGCCCTCGTAAACCGGTAATCCGTCTAAGACCGACATCAGCTTGCAAGCTCAGGCCGATCGCGAAAATACTCAAGCGCTTTCGGATTTGCCAGCGCATCAACATTTTTGACGGGCTGGTTGTGCACCATGGCGCGCACTGCGACTTCAACGATCTTGCCGCTGATCGTGCGCGGAATCTCAGGCACCGCAACGATTCTGGCGGGTACGTGCCGCACCGTCGTGTTTTCGCGGATGACAGTGCGAATTTTTTTTTGCAATTCCTCGGTAAGTGAAACCCCATCGCGTAATACGACAAAAAGCACGATACGCACGTCGTCGTCCCACTGTTGGCCAATTGCGATGCTTTCGAGGATGTCGTCGAGCTTCTCGACCTGTCTGTAGATTTCACTGGTGCCGATGCGCACGCCGCCAGGATTCAGTACCGAATCAGAACGGCCGTGAATAATGACACCGCCCGATGCGGTGATCTCCGCGAAGTCTCCGTGCGCCCAGATACCGGGGAATCGCTCGAAGTAGGCGGCGTGGTAACGCGAGTTGTCCTCATCCTGCCAAAATCCTACCGGCATCGATGGAAATGGTCTGGTGCATACCAGCTCACCACTCGCGCCACGCACGGGTCGACCTTCGTCGTCGAAAACATCAACAGCCATGCCAAGACCGATGCATTGCAGCTCGCCACGGCGCACAGGTAACAGCGGGTTGCCGATGACAAAACAGCTAATGATGTCAGTGCCGCCTGCAATCGACGACAGCTGCAGGTCTTTGCCAATCGAATTGTAAACGTAGTCGAAACCGGCTGGCGCCAGCGGTGAGCCGGTCGACAACAGCGTTTTTAACGACGTGAGATCGAACTCCTCGCCCGGTTTGATCGCGGATTTTTCCTGCGCCGCCAGGTATTTCGCACTGGTGCCAAAAACCGTGATGCGCTCATCTTCGGCGATTTGCCACAAGACCCGCCCGTCTGCAAAAAAAGGCGATCCATCGAACAACACCAAACTCGCGCCCGTTGCCAGGCCGGTGGCAAGCCAGTTCCACATCATCCAGCCGCAGGTCGTGAAATAAAACAGGACATCACGATGCCCGATGTCACAGTGCAGTAAATGTTCTTTGCGATGTTGCAGCAAAGTTCCGCCATGACCGTGCACGATGCATTTTGGCGCACCGGTTGTTCCGGATGAGTACATGATGAAGAGCGGGTGATCAAACGCCACGGGCTCGAACACCAGCTCGTCACCCGCCAGAGCAAAATCACTCCACAGGCAGGCCGCACCCTTTGCCGGCAGGCCACACGACTCGCCTGTAAACGGTACAACGACGGTCATCTCGATATCTTCGATACGCTCCAGAACGCGGTCTACCGTGGCGAGCGTGTCGAAACGCTTGCCGTTGTAGAAGTAACCATCCGCACAGAACAGGACTTTAGGTGCAATCTGGCCGAAGCGGTCTACGACACCGTTGACGCCAAAATCCGGGGAGCAGGAAGACCAGATAGCCCCGATACTGCTCGCGGCCAGCATTGCGATGATTGCTTCGGGGCAGTTCGGCAAGTAGCCGGCGACGCGATCGCCGGCGACAACGCCTGCGCCGCGCAGACCGGCGGCAACTGAGGTGACGCTCGCTTTAAGATCATCGAAACTCAGCTCGCGTCGAGCGCCATTCTCGCCGCGAAAAACCAGCGCGATTTGCTCGCCATGGTGCTGCAGCAGGTGCTCGGCGTAATTGAGCTTGCCGCCCGCAAACCAGCGCGCGGACATCATGTCGCCAGGTTGCGTCAATACCTCGGTAGCGGGCGTACGAAACTGCACATTGCAATAGGCCGCCAACGCTACCCAAAACGCCGCCGGTTCGTTGACCGACCACGCGTGCAGCGCGTCGTAGTCGTCAAACCCGGCCTCCCTCATGAACGCGTACATGGCGCTGCCCGAAACGCGCGATTCCGTCGGCTGCCAAAGTATCGGATTGTTGTGCGGTTGCGAGGGGCTCATCTTGCTCCGCATTATGCATTCCCGGGCGGACCCCGTCACACCTCAACACGAGCCCGCTGCCGCGCCGGCCGAACGACGATTCAAGATCCGGACCGGACAGCCGCGCACAATTCGCCTGGTCGAAATAAAAGCATGCGGAACAGCTTGGATAGCGTTAGCAACACACCAGCATAGAGGCTCGAGCTGCTGGCACCCGCCGCGCAATCGTGTACCGTAGCGCTGCAGGGACGCAAGCCGGTGCTGCTCACCGTTTGGTTGAATATGAAGTGCGCAGGGCTAGAATTGCGTGTGAGGTGAATCACTAACGAGGAGATGGCGTTTGTCTATCGGTCTATTGGTTGCGATCCTGGCGGTCATTGCCCTGATCGGTGGTGCCTGGTGGTTTGTTCACCTCAACGTGCGCGGCCGACCCGCCCCATTGAAACTTCAGGTGGGCGACGCGCTGCCGGCGTTTGGTGCGGAAACTGAATCGGGTGGCTCGGTGAACAGCTCGGACCTGCGTGGCCAACCCGCCGTCATTTTGTTCGTGCGCGGCAGCTGGTGTCCTTTTTGCAATCGACAGGTCGCGGACTTGACCAGTCATTACAAGGAAATCACGGATCGCGGTGCGCGGCTGATCTTTGTTACGCCGAAGCCGCTCGATACGACGCGGCGTGTTGCCGAGATGTTCGACGTAAAATTCGAATTCTGGCTCGATCCCGACCTGGCCATCGCACGTCAGCTTGATCTCGTTCACAGCGCCGGGGTTCCGGGCAAACATCAGGAAACCTTTGGCCACGATACCGTGTGGCCCACGGCACTGGTCTGCGATGCAGAAGGGATAATTCGCTACGCGAGCCAGTCAAAAAGAATCATGGACCGGCCGGATCCGCGCACGCTGCTCGATTGTTTGAGCGAGCTCGGCTAGGCCGTCAGGCCGTGCCGGCCTCACCTATTATGCGACGCGCCTGAGAATCGGCAATCTCGTTGGTTGGCCGGCCGGAACTGGCGGCTTCCTGAAAAATTCCGCTGAGTCGCGGGCCGATTGCGGCGACGCGACGCATTACTTCCTCGTCATCTTCCCCGCCATAGAATTCGCTGGCAACGTTGATGATGCCGCCACCGTTAATGACATAGTCGGGCGCGTAAAGTATGCCGGCGTCGAGCAAGCGGCGCCCGTCAGCGTCGGTCTCAAGCTGATTGTTTGCACCGCCTGCAATGATAGACGACCTGATCTTCGGAATCGTTTGCTCTGACAGGATCGCACCAAGCGCGCACGGCGCAACGACATCCACGTCCTGGTAAAGAATCTCGTCAAGCGCGACAGGCACTGCAGCAAATTCATCAACAGCACGCTGCACGCGGTCTTCGTCAATGTCCGCGACCCGCAAGTTTGCGCCCGCCTCAGCCAGGTAGCGACAAAGGTAATAGCCAACATTCCCGACACCCTGAACCGCGACGGACAATCCTTGCAATGATGACTTCTGCAGCTTGAAGGCTACCGCCGCCTCGATGCCCTTGAAGATTCCGAAGGCGGTCTTCGGCGACGGATCACCACCAGCGTGGCCTGCCCGTTGCGGCAGTCCGGAAACGTATTTCGTGCGGCGCGCGATCATTTCCATTACCGCGACGCTCATACCAACGTCTTCTGCCGTAACGTATTCGCCCTGCAATGAGTCTACAAACTCACCGAAGCGCTCATACAGCGCCTCGCTGGGCTTAAAGTCAGGCGTCTTGAATATCACGGCCTTACCGCCGCCGAAGCGCAAGCCTGCCATCGCATTCTTGTAGCTCATGCCACGCGACAGTCTGAGTACGTCATAGATGCCGGCTTCTTCTGACGCGTATGCCCATTGCCGGCAGCCGCCCGCGGCCGGACCTAACACCGTCGAATGAATTGCAATAATCGCACGCAACCCGGTGGCGGCATCACTGCAAAACAGCACGCGCTCATGGTCGTCGAACGAGGAGTTACTGAAAACGGACATCGCTTAGCCTGAATTTTGCTTGAAACTCTTCATGAAATTGCCGGTGCATCGCACATACACGAGACCCCTTTCGCGCGCGGACTCTAGCGCCCGTCCGGCGCGCAAAGGCAGCGCACAATAACCACGGTGTCGCAAGCCTCAAGCGAACTCGAGCGGCATGCCGCGAGAACAGCGACACGAATTCTGGTCAGCGATCGAGCAAGGCGCGCGAAGCCCGGCCTCCCGGCACCCCCGTCACGGCCCCGCTAAATCCCGGGTCAGGGCCGCGTGGTCAGTGCAGCTACTACTCTGCCATTACGTTTTCTGCCTGCGGGCCTTTTTGGCCCTGGGTAACTTCCATGGAAACCTTTTGCCCTTCTTTCAGGGATTTGAAGCCTTCCATCTGGATTGCACTGTGATGCACGAATACGTCTTTGCCGCCTTCTTGCTCAATGAACCCAAAACCCTTGTCATCGTTGAACCATTTTACGGTTCCAGTCACTCGTTCGCCTGCCATAGTTGCCTCTTTTTTTTAGTGCGCCGGCTTACGCCGGATGTGGAACCGCAGCCAATGGCGACTACGGCTGCCGGTATAATACTTGGATTCGTCGGCATATGGGCCGCGAATTCCGCTGAATGTTGTGACAGTTTGATTAATCCCGGAGCCCGCCATCTTCCGTTGCCGCAGACGGCCAGAGCTCATTCAGCCGCCTTTCGCCGCCCCCTCGTCCGTCGACAGTACGCCACGGCGAATCTGGTCCAACTCAAGTGATTCGAACAAGGCCTTAAAGTTACCCTCGCCGAAGCCCTCGTTGCCCTTTCTTTGAATAATTTCGAAAAAGATCGGGCCGATAGCATTACGCGTGAAAATCTGCAGCAAGATTCCCTGCTCGTCCTGCGGCGCACCGTCCAGCAGAATGCGGCGCTTCCTGAGCTCGTCCAACGGCTCACCGTGGCCGGGCACACGCTCGTCCACCAGGTCGTAGTAGGCATCGTTCGTATCCTGAAGCTCGACTTCTGCTGCGCTGAGACGATCGACCGTCGCGTAGATATCGTCGGTACCGAGCGCGATGTGCTGGATGCCCTCGCCTTTGTAATCGCGCAGGAATTCCTCGATCTGGCTCTTGTCGTCCTGGCTCTCGTTTAACGGAATGCGGATCTTGCCGCAGGGGCTTGTCATTGCCTTCGAAAGCAAGCCTGTGTGCTGACCTTCGATGTCAAAGTAACGAATTTCCCGAAAATTAAAGAGCTTTTCGTAAAACGATGCCCACACCGCCATTTGCCCGCGATGCACGTTGTGCGTCAGGTGGTCGATGTAGGTGAGCCCGGTGTCCGCCGCGCGCATGCGCTCCTGCCAGTCGTCAAAAAACTCGAAATCGATGTCGTAAATAGAGCTGTCGCCGTAGCGATCGACCAGGTACAGGCGGCTGCCGCCGATGCCCTCGATTGCAGGGATATTTAATTCCATCGGTCCGGGGTTTCCGGAAACTGCCGTTGCCCCGAGCTTTACGGCACGTTGCAGCGCTGCCGGCGCATCCTGTACGCGGAAAGCCATTGCACAGGCGCACGGGCCATGCTCCCGCGCAAATCTCTGCGCGAAACTGTCACTCTCGGCGTTAATAATGAAATTGATGTCGCGCTGCTTGTGCAGCGTGACGTCTTTCGAGCGGTGCTTCGCGACGGCCGGCAGGCCCATTCGAGTAAACAGCGAACGCAGCAATTCCGGATCGGGCGCCGCGTACTCGACAAACTCGAATCCGTCTGTGCCCATCGGGTTTTCAATGTTACTCATGACCGGCTCCGTCTTGGCGTTGTGGGTAATCCACCATGGTAACCAAGCCGCTGCTATTTTTGCCTGCGATTCCGGCGCCAGATAGCGTAGACTACGCAGTAATTCATCGCCTTTTCGGAATTTATGATGGTATTACTGCGTTGTTAGACCAAAAAGACCGACAAATCCTGCGCGAGCTGCTGGCCGATGGACGGGCAAGCTGGGTCGAACTCGGCGAGCGGGTCAGCCTGTCGCCTGCCGCTACGCAGCGGCGCGTCGAGGCGTTACGAGCCGCTGGCGTCATCCAGGGTTTTACGGCTCGCGTAGACCTCGCGACGCTTGGTTGCGAAGTCGAAGCGTATGTCGAGGTCAGCGTGGAACGGCACGACATTGCGAACGCACAGCGCTTTCGGGATGTCATCAAGCGGTACCCGGAAGTTCAGACCTGTCACATGATGAGCGGCGAGGTCGACTATCTGCTGCGAGTGGTAACGACGGACCTGAAAGCGTTTGGCCGCTTTATTGAAGAACGTATTCTGAGCGTGCCAGGCGTCAAGGACGCCTCGTCCTCAATCGTGCTCGACCCGGTCAAGTCGGAGTCTCTTGACCTGCCGGCACTGCCTGCGAAGACTCCTGAGGCGGCGCGCGTTAAACGCCGACCGCGTTAAGCAGCAGCGGCGCAAACAGGGCGATCAGGGTCAGGCTGACGACGCCGATCAGCAGCGCCGCGAACAGGCCAAGCAGGAACGGTCGCAGGCCAATTTCACGCAGCCCGGCGAACATCGACGTCAGTCCGACGGCCGCCATTGCGATGAGCAGAAAATGTTCTGCCGCACTGCGCAGGAAACTGACGACGGCAGACCATGCTTGCGGATCGACTATGCC
>JABDKF010000197.1 GCA_013003155.1 Woeseia sp.
CGTGCGCGGCGCGGCGCTGGCTTTCCACCGCGTACGCGTCGGCCGCGTCCCGCGTGAAACCGTACTTGCTGGCAATGAGGTCCGCGCTGATGCCCTGCGGCACGAAGTAGGTCTTGTTGGCGATTGAAGGATCCGCATGCATGGCGCCCGAGTCCGAGCCCATCGGAATGCGCGACATGCATTCGACGCCACCACCGATCGTCATGTCCGACTGACCGGCCATGATCTGCGCAGCGGCGGTGTTCACCGCTTCGAGCCCCGATGCGCAAAAACGGTTGAGCTGCTTGCCCGGCACTTTTTCAGCGTAGTCCGCGTTTAACACCGCGGTGCGCGCGATACAGGCGCCCTGCTCACCGACGGGTGAGACGCAGCCCAGCACGACATCGTCGAGTGAGGCAGTATCGAGGTCATTGCGGTCCCGCAGCCCAATAAGCACCTGCGACATCAAGTCGACCGGGGTTACCTCGTGCAACGAGCCGTTGGTGCGTCCGCGCCCGCGTGGACTCCGGACATGATCGTAAATAAAGGCGTCAGCCATGTGTCAATTCCTGTTTCGGTGATTAAGGGTTGTGTTACGTCGACAATGAACGCGTGAGCTGCTTCTTCATGCTCGCGCTTGCCTTGTCGAAATCGATTGCCTCGGGGTTAATCACCCAGAGGTAAGTAATGCCGGTGGTATAGGCAACGTATTGGGTCGCAACGCTATCGGCGTCCGCATCCTCGCGAATACTGCCGTCGTTAATGCCGGCACGCACCCAGTTTGCGACGTCTGTCATTTGCCGCTGGTGTATACCGCGTGAGGTCTCGCGGTACTCAGATGTCGGACTCGCGGCACCGCAATAAAGAATGTGCAGGACACGCGCTTCGCGCGGCGAGTCGCTCAGAAAACGGAAGAAGGCATTGAGCGCCGCGAGCATTGCGTCGATGCCGGTCTTGTCGCCGACACCGGCCTGCAGGTAAGTAATCCAGCGGCGGCCGATCGATTTGCAGACCTCATCAAACAGCGCGGCTTTTGAGCCGAATCGATAGGTTGCCAGGCCGCGGCTGTAGCCCGCTTTCTCACCGATCGCCGCGAGGGTCGTTTTTTCGGTACCGTGCTCGAGCAGCAGGTCCACGGCCGCATCCAGCATCGCACGGTCCGATCGCGCGCTGCGTTCTGCCTGCGTGAGGGAGGCGGAGTCAGTCCGCGTGTGGACCCGGCTCACCACGTTGCGTAGCCTTTTTTAGTTAATACTTTCAATGGCTTATAATTAGATCATCATTACTTGCTGTCAACAAGCAAGTGAGTATACGCATGTCGGCGAAACTCGACAAGGCCGTGGGAGGACCCGGCGACGTTATACAAAAAAAACAAGTTCCTAAGGCAGCAGAAAGGGTCTATCGTCTTTGCAGTCACCCAGGGAGGCGGCCATGAACATTTTTAAGATGAAACGATTTTCACTAACCAGCCTGACTCTGCTACTTGGCTTTGCAACTGCAAGTAGCGCAATTGCGGCCGATGAGACTGCCGCGAGCAAAATTGCTCGCGCGATGTCCGCGGCACCCGCGAGCATCTCGGCGGAGGCGACAATAATAGACGTGGACGGAACAGTACTGCGGGAAGGGAGTAACGGCTGGACCTGCCTGCCCGGCGTGCCGCTAATCCCGGGCGACATGCACCCGATGTGCAACGACGAAACGTGGACACGCTGGTTGAATGCCGCAGCTGCCGGCGAGCCGTTTTCGACGGACGTCGTTGGCTATTCCTATATGTTGCAAGGCGATGCACTGGTGCATAACCACGATCCCGGTGCGACGCAACCGGACGATAGCGGGCACTGGGTTCAGGAAGGCCCGCACCTGATGCTGTTGATGCCGAGCAGCGCGTCGTTGAGCGGCATGAACAACGATCCTAACGTTGCCGGCCCCTACGTGATGTGGGGCGAGACGCCGATGCGGCACGTTATGGTTCCGGTGGGCGCACGCGACAAGTAAACAAGGTAGCTGCTGCAGGATTTCGCTGAACGCGCTAGTGCGGTTGCCCGGTCTGCACGGCCCACAGGGTCGCGTAAATCCCGGCGTGTCCAAGCAGCTCGTCGTGCTTGCCGCTTTCCACGATGCGGCCCCGGTCCATCACGTAGATGCGATCGGCATTGACGATCGTGGACAATCGATGCGCGATGACGATGGTTGTGCGCGAATGGGAAATGCGCTGCAGCGACCGTTGGATGGCAGCCTCGGTGTCGTTGTCGACGGCAGAGGTTGCCTCATCGAGGATCAGTACCGGCGGATTTTTTAACAGCGCGCGCGCAATCGACAATCGCTGCCGCTGGCCGCCCGAGAGTTTTTGGCCGCGCTCACCGACGATCGTGTTAAAGCCCTCCGGTAGTCGGTCGATGAACTCGGTGGCCTCTGCCGCATCCGCTGCAGCGCGCACGTGCTCAAGCGTTGCATCCGCGGTGCCGTAAGCGATGTTCTCGAATACCGTGCCCTGGAACAGAAACACATCCTGACTGACGAGTCCGATTTGCCGCCGCAGGCTGTCAAGACTGACAGCGTCGATAGCCTGGCCGTCGATCAGGATCCTGCCAGCGTCGGGCTGGTAAAAGCGCAAAAGCAGCTTGATAAGCGTACTCTTGCCGGAGCCGGTTTGGCCAACAAACGCGACCGTGCTGCCAGCTTCAATCGTGAGGTTGATGTCCTGCAGGACGCGTTCGGCGTTGTCGTAAGCGAAGTTGACGTGCTGCAATTCGATGCGGCCGCGCACACCTGGCAGCTCCTTTGCATGTCTTGTGTCGCGAATTATCACGGGCGTTTCTATCAGGTCGAGAATGCGGCGCGAAGAAGCCATCGCGCGTTCGTATAAATCCACTGTTTCGGCAAGGCTTGTTAGCGGCCAGAGCAGGCGCTGCGTCAGGAACACGAGCACGCCATAGGCGCCGACATTCAACGCTCCCTGCAAGGTCATCCAGCCACCCAGCAAGAACGTCGCGACGAAACCGGCGAGAATTGCCATGCGAATAATCGGGATGAATGCAGAGGAAATCGCTATCGCCTTGCGGTTGGCCTCGAGGTAGGCACTACTGTCCTGGCGAATCCGATCTGCCTCGAATTCCTCTGTCGCGAAGCTCTTGATCGTGGTGATTCCTGAAACGTTCGTCGACAGGCGCGCGCCAAGGTTGCCGACGCGTTCGCGCACGTCCGCGTATAGCGGTTGAGCTCGACGCTGAAAATAGAATGCACCGAAAACGATAATAGGAATCGGCGAAAAAGCGATCATTGCAATGAGCGGTGAGAGGATAAAGAACACCGCGCCAACAGCAACGACCGTTGTGCCAACCTGAATCAGACTGTTCGCCCCTCCGTCCAGGAAGCGCTCAAGTTGATTTACGTCGTCATTCAGGATGGTAACGAGATTACCGGTGCTGCGATTCTCGAAATACGCGAGATCCAGTTTCTGCACATGTTCGTACGCGTCCAGTCGCATGGAATGTTGCAGGTCCTGCGCCAGGTTGCGCCACAGTACGAGGTACAGGTACTCGAAAAGCGACTCCAGTATCCAAACGACCAACGTCAAGCCGCCTAACAGCCCTAGCTGCCACGCCGGATCTTCGATACCGAGTTCGGCAACGAACGACGCCTTCTGCCGCACAACGACATCGATCGCGATGCCAATAAGAATCTCCGGCATCACATCGAACAGCTTGTTAAGCACCGAACAGATGGATGCC
Organism: Woeseia sp.; assembly: GCA_013003155.1. Taxonomy (GTDB): domain Bacteria; phylum Pseudomonadota; class Gammaproteobacteria; order Steroidobacterales; family Woeseiaceae; genus Woeseia. Next base: position 3,711 of record JABDKF010000197.1, read on the forward strand.
AGCACGATGCGGCGGCGAAAGCCGCGGGCGTAACGCAACAGGCGCAGCAGCGCGGCGAACGAAGTCTGGGCGGCGGTCGTCATTGCAGGCTCGAGCGTACTCGGTTATCGGGCGGTATCAAGCGCCGGAAATCAGCAAGCGTCAACGATAGCAGTTACACGGTAGCGAGTGCGACAACGCGCGCGAGCCGGGCCGCCGCAACCGCCCGTCTTGCGGTTGCATTGAGCCGATACTTGTTACTGACACATTTCAGGAAGATCTTGTCACTGCGTGGCGGCTCGCGTTTCAGCTCGCTCAAAAAAAAGGCCGGAGCACAATGTGCTCCGGCCGGATTCGCGGCACGGAGACCACGTAGGCAGGAATGCTGTTTTAAAAATAAGGCTTATTCGATCACTCTGCTAATTGAGCCAGAGTATTCACTCTCGATGCCGTCGTCATTAAACGCGGTGCTCACGAAATACCAGGTGCCGGGTTCCAGATTCTCAACGACGTAGGTCGTGATGCCCGGGTTGTTGATAGTGACCGACTCGGTGTAGTTGCCCTCTTCGCGGCCCCAGTAAAGTCCGATTGCGGCCAAATCGGTCAGCGGCGTGCCGTCGGTATTCTGCGTCGGCAGTGTCCAGTTCAAGGTCACCGATCCCAGCGCTATCGCGTCTACCGAAACCGAGAACGGCGCGAGCGCGTCGCTGGCCTGGCCGTCGCTAACAGAAATATTGATGTCACTGTAAGCGCCAACGTCACCGGCGTCCGGCGTGCCATACAGGCGCCCTGTGCTGGCGTCAAAGCTGGCCCATGATGGTTTCCCGGAAACGCTGAACGTCAGTGCGTCGCCATCCTCGTCGGTTGCCGTCGGCCGAAAATCATAGGACGTTCCGGACACGACCGCGAGGATTGGCTGGCCGCTAATTACCGGCGCTGAGTTAATGACCGGAGGCGGCGCGACGGCGTTGACCGAAATCGAGAACGCGCCGAGTGAGTCAATTGCCTGGCCATCGCTCACGGTAATGTTGATGCCGTGGAAATCACCGACGTCCGCTGCACCAGGGGTGCCATACAAGCGTCCCGTTGCATTGTCAAAGCTGGCCCAGGAAGGCTTGCGCGTTACTACAAAACTCAGCGGGTCGCCGTCGGCATCTGTAACTGCCGGCAGAAAACTGTAGGGGGTGCCCTCCAGGACCGACGACGCCGGTTGACCGCTGATGACTGGCGCCGAATTACTTACGGGCGGCGGATTTTCTTCACTGACCGAGTTGACCGTGATTGAAAACGGGCCGAGCGTCGCGACACTCTGACCATCACTGACCGAGATACTGATGCCTGTGTGCACAACCACATCCACGGTCTGCGGGGTTCCATAGAGCCTGCCCGAATTACCGTCAAAGCTGGCCCACGATGGCTTACCGGAAATACTGAAGGTCAACACATCCCCGTCGGCATCCGCTGCTGCAGGCAGAAAGCTGTAAGGGCTGCCGGATATGACCGTCAACGCCGGCTGCCCGCTGATTTGCGGAGCCGCGTTAGACGTTCCCGAGTTCGGAGCCGGCTGCTCCGTGTCGCTGCCGGCAACCTCGTTAACTTGCTCGATCTGCTCGTCAGTGCCTTGCGATACCGTCACGAGCGTCGAATCAAGCGCTGTGCGCCCATCGGAGGTCAGGTTTGCGCGCACATCGGCGGACGACATGCCGATGGTTACGTTATCGAGTTCGTCGAGCAGCGTCGTGAGTTCAGCGGCAGGCTGCAATGCTTGCGCAGCCGCAACACCGCGTCGAGCCGCATCAAGCATTTCTGCGGTTACCGACAACTCACTAAAATCGCGTGAAGGTGCGGCACCGAGAACCTGTTCCGTCGCGCTCTCCAGTCGCCCCAACGCGTCACTGCCCTGAACACGAAGTTCGTTGCGCATTGTTTCCACGCTTACCTGGGCCTGTGCCAGAGCAAAAACCGCCGCGATGCGGGAATCAGTGAGCTCACCTCCACGTCCGTCAAGTTTGCCATCTATCAGGTCCGATGCGATTGCCGAAACGACGGTATCACCGGTCGCCACGTAACCTGCACCGAGCAGTGTGTCACGCGTACGGCGAACAATCTCGCCCAGTGCTTCTGACGCCCGCACAACTTCTGCAATATTTGACCCATCGACCTCCACATCCATGACCGCAGCGCCGGTCATAGTGTCGAGCCCGTTGTTGAGCGAATCACTGACGACATTCAGAGCTGCACGGACATTGGCATCATTGACGCCGCCGGGCAGTTCTCTTGCGATTGCAACAGCAAAAGTCGTAAATGGGTTGATATTCGCAACAGACCTGTCGCCCGGGCTCAGAACCGCGCTTTGCATCGCGAAGTCCGGTGCCTCCATCGTGACCAGGTCAATGCCGTTGGTCGCCGAGACCAGCAACGGGTAGTGGCCGTCATTGGTCTGGATAGTGACCGCGAAATCAGCGGTAGGCGATCCGACCAGAGTGGCGAGGTCGGCGCCATCCGCACCTACGATGCTGATATCCGCCGAAATAATGGGACCGTCACCCACACTGCCGGTGATGTTGTGATCATAGTTGTCGTCCGATGGGAGACAACCCGCAAGCGCCACGAGCGACACTGCTGCGAAAAACTTGCGGAAGATCTTGTTTACTAGGTACTGCTTGGACATGCGATTGCTCCTGCCAGCTGGCAGGCAATCCGATGTCGATATGGAGCGCTTTTCTCGTGATTTCGCACGAGACGCGTAGGCGGGAACCGTCTTTGTTAGACGGGCACGGCACGCTGTTCATTTTGAACAGATTCCGCGATTCCTACTGGCGGCCCCGCTGTCATAGGTTGTTACCCTTAGACCGGTGGCTTTGCGTCCCAATCTTTCGATCGGTTTGCCTTTTTCAGTAAATTTATTTCTTGCTAAGTATCCTTAACTCTTAACTTGCGTCGTTCTTGAATCTGGAGGCCATTGTCACACCCGCCGGAAAATAGAGAAAAGAAACACGTCTCAGTTCGTCAAAGTATTTCTAAAGTTTCCGTATTCGTCATAAAGTCCCGCTTGAATTATGTCGGGTACCCAGCGAGGTCGCCGAACGCAGCGGTAATCGCTGACCGTTTTTGACCGCGGCAGACCAGAAATTTTTGCTCTCCGGAGAACGAGATAGTGCGTATTTTGTTAACAACCTCCGGCAATTTGCGTCTTTGTGCGGCGAATCTACGGCCAAATTGCGCTGCATAAAAAAACGGCACGGAACTTTCGTTCCGTGCCGCTCTTTAAGTGTTGTTTGCAGCGACGCCGCTGAGCGGTCGCTGCAAACCTACTTAGTAACGCGAACGCAGCGTGAGGTAGTACTGCCTGCCCAGCAACTCGGTCGTGCTGAAATGCCCGGCTGCTTCCTGGATCAGATCCGGCTCGCGGTCGAACAGGTTATTGATCGACAGCTGCAGTGTCGTGCGGTTATCAGACCCGCCCAGCAGACCGTCCATCGAATAGGCAAACGATACGTTCGTAATGAAGCGCGCATCGCTCTTGGTGACTTCCTGGCCGTTGACTTCGAACTTGTCGTCGCCATCAGGATCCAGCAATGCGTCATCCTGCCACAACGTGCGCCAGAACAGGCGCATGTCATCATTCTCCCAGGTGACATCGAACGTTCCTGAATATTCAGGATCAGTATAGCCACCGATCGTCTTCGCTGGGTCCTCGCCGATAACTGACTGGCTTCGCTTGCGCGGATTCGACACGCGAGCCCGCAGCGTCAGGTCACCCAGGTCCCGGCTGCCCCAGCTATCCGACGCCAGTCCGACAAGTGAGGCTAGCTCGAAGTCGTAAAGCACATCGAGGCTGAACTGCGAAAACTTGAACAGCGCAGCATTTTCCTGGCCAGACGAAAAGTCGATGACCTGGCCACCGGCATCGCGTTCGAAGGTTGCACAACTTGGATTCGGAAATGCCGCAGCGTCGTAACAGGACACCATCAGCTGCTCAACGCTGAGCGCCTGAATCGCATCTGTCAGCTCGATATCGATGTAGTCCAGCGTAACCGTCAGGTTTTCGATCCAGCGCGGCTCGATCGTCATGCCGAGCGCGTAAGCCTCGGCCTGCTCGTTTTTCAGGCCGGGGTTACCGCCGCCGCTACCAATCGCCGTGGCATTGACGATATTCGAGACGAAGGTATCCGGGTCGTAGGACGCTCCCAATTCCGCCTGGCAGTTGGCGCGGCGATTGGGCCCGTCATCGACAAACCGGTTGTCGCAGGGATCATCGGCAAAATCGAAAATCTGCGCTCGCGGTGCGAACAGCTCGACCAGTGATGGTGCGCGAACGGACTCGGTGTAATTGCCGCGGAACGTGATGTCACGAACCGGTGCCCAACGGCCACCAGCTGTCCAAACAGTTGCGTCGCCGGCCAGCGAATTGCGGATATCGCGTACCGCGGTATTCAACTCCACGAATTCGAAGAACGGGATATTCATGTCGGGCGTGAATACTGGTACAAGCAGTTCGCCGTAGAACTCATCAGTGCGGTATTCGCCACCGGTGGGATCGAAGGGAGATGAGCGGGTTAAAGGAACCTTACTGCCGAGGCCCGGAACGAATGCGGCCTCTTCGCGACGGAATTCGTAGCCGATATTGAAGCTCATCCAGTCAGCGGGCAGCTCAAACAGATCGCCGCCGAAGTTGAGGTTGTATATCGTTTGCGTGATGTCCGTCTGGGTTAGCTGGTCACCAGTCACCCAGTCTCGCGCCTCCAGAGAACGGGCATTCTCGCCGAACAGGTTCAACGGCACGCAGCCTGCGATAAATGGCAGGTCTGCGTCCGTAACGCCGGCGCCGCTTGCGCCGGTGACATTGCCAGCCGCTGCCTGGTAGACGGATTCACAGATCACATCGCCTGCGCGCGCCGTCGGCGTACCCGAGACTGCGAGTATCGATGCTTCGCCACCCGGTATCGCGTCGATATCAGCTTGCGTGAGCGTCCGTACTTCCAGGGCGTTCAGGAAGCGGCCATCAATGATGCCCCCACCCTTGGTTTCGCCGTCACTCTGGCCGTGAACTGCTGCAACTTCCCAGAAGAAGTTGCGGCCGATAGCGTCGAAGTTGCCCTCGAGGCCCGCGCTTGCGCGCCACAGGAACTGCTCACGCTTGTCTGATGAATCAATGATGTCGTTATTGAAGCGATGCAGCGTGAAGTCAGTCTGACCGTTTGCTGCCAACAGGTCTCGAGCTTGCTGCGACAACAGCGGGTGGTCAGCCGGGAACGTGAGGTCACCGCTCGTGCCGCCAAACGCAAATGTCTGGAAACCACCCTGGTTGACCAGCTCGACGGCCGCCGAGTTGGCGAACAGGACGTCTGCAGAAAACATTACATCGTCCATCAGGTCATAGGTAGTGCGCGCCGTAAAGACTTCCCGATCGAGCGGCGACTGGATCTGCGCAACGTTATCGAAGAAATCGGGCCCGTCAAAACTTGGCGCATTGGGATCCTGGCCAGCGCAGGCAAAAAATGCCGATCCAGGACAGGTCTGACCCGGAATGAACGGCACCAGGTTCGAGTTGGAATCGAATTGGTAGAAATTACCGTCAGGCAGGTCGCCCCAGATTGAGCCGGTGCCGCGAGCGGGAATAAACAAGCCTGTTGGCGAGATTGCACCGCCGCTTGAAAACAACTGCACGCGCTGGTTGTAGTAGATCCTGCGGAACCCATCCGCCTCTTCCGAGGCGAAGTAAGGATCGTTCGCCGTATAGCGAGGCCGTTGGGTGCGAAGCATGCCCTCCTGGCTAAAGGTTTCGGCAGACATGGTTACGTTGCCGCGGCCGTTGTCGAAGTTGGCGCCGGCAACCAGGCTAAATTGTGTGCTCTCACTGCCGCCATCGAAGGAATCGCCGACACGGCCCGAGAATTCGATGCCCTCGTAGCGATCCTTCAGAATCACGTTAATCGTTCCGGCGATAGCGTCCGAACCGTAGATCGGCGCACCGCCGACACCAATGGTCTCGATGCGATCGACCAGCGCCAGCGGAATGACGTTAAAGTCAACCTGCAGGCCGCCGCTTTCACCGAAGATGGACGGCGTGTTGGAGGATACAAAACGTCGACCATCGACCAGCGTCAAAGTACGCTGCGCACCGAGTCCGAGAAAGTCGACAAAGTTCTGTCCAACAGAGAACGAGTTCTGAGCGCCGAATGGCGTCGCATCCGGTGTGCCGAACGACGGTAGCTCGTTCAGAGCGTCGGCAACGTTGGTGAACGCACCGTCCTCGAGCTCTTCGGTATTGACCGAAATGGCCGGATAGAAGGTATCAATGCCGGCGCGCGGAATACGCGAACCGGTCGTGATAATTTCCTCAATCACTTCGTCTTCGGCGTTTTCATCATCACCGGACTGCTGCGCAACAGCAGGTCCCGAAATCATGAAAGGCACAGCGAAGAGCAAAATGCTGCTAAATCGCCGCCACGACCACAGTCGTGCATAGGCGCCAGAATTCTTCATGTTTATTTCCCCTTATGCGTTGTAATCAGGTCAGCCCGTTACTGCTGTAACTGGTGGACCATCGTGCTTGCGAGATCTTGTTTTTGAATCTCTTATGTTTACGCAGCGCCTGCTGTTCAGCATTTAAACGCGAGCAGTATCGGGCCAATGAGCATCGCTAACATCAATTCTCATTGCACTTGCATTAATGCTGCCCCAGCAAACGATGTAACGACGCCACAATAACCCGCCTACCCTTCTGCGGCAAACGTTCTGAATGTTGGTTTTTAGCAACACGGAAATTATGGTGATTTGTACGGCTGGATTATTGTAAGGCTACTGGCAGCGCGCACACTACTGCGTAAATTTGACCAAATACCGTTTCTGCCTGCCTTACTTTGATGGATAAAAGGCTCCAGAGCGTTCGGCACTTGCAGAAAAGCCGCACTTTTTGCCGGAGGCTCAACGGATCCCCGCCTGCATTGCGCAACTTGCTGTTCGCAGTCTCCTGGTACCAACCTGATACCGATCGGCTGGCAATCAGGCCAGTTCATCGACCAGCGACCTGTCAATACCCCAGGCAACCAGCAAGTTTTTTCGATCGGCGGCACGGACCGGCGGAATAGGTTCGCGGGCCGGTGTTCTTGAAAAACGCGGTGCCGGCGCAGGTTGCACGATTCCGTCCACTTCAACGAACGTGTCGCGTGCTGCGAGCGTTTTGTCTTTTCTTGCCTCGGCCATCGACAGAACGGGTGACACGCAGGCGTCACTGTCTTCAAACAGCGTCGTCCAGTACGCCCTTGATTCACTGGCGAAGCGCGCGGCGAATTGCTCTGCCATCATTGGCCAGGTTTCTTTTTCAAATTGCGTTGCCGGATCGAAATGGTCGAGATCGAGCTTCGCAACGAGCTCCGCGAAGAACTGTGGCTCCAGCGCGCACACCACAACAGCTTTTTCGTCTGCCGTTTCGTAGCACCGGTAAAATGGCGCGCCGCCGTTGAGTAAATCATCGCCGCGTTCATCACTCCACATGCCGCCGGCCTGCATGCCGTGCAGCAGCGTCGTTAGCGAGGCGACGCCATCGACCATTGCGGCGTCTACAACCTGCCCTTTTCCGGAGTGCGATGCTTCGAGCAAGGCGGCCAGCAGGCCCATTGCCAGGTACATTCCGCCGCCGCCAAAATCGCCCAGCAAATTTGCCGGCAACACCGGCAAGCGACCCGGCTCCCCGATACCGTGCAGCGCGCCGGCGCGAGCGATGTAGTTACCGTCGTGGCCGGCGTTCATGGCGAGCGGGCCCGATTGTCCCCATCCGGTCATGCGCCCGTAAACGAGTTTCGGATTGCGTGCCAGGCATTCTTGCGGACCGAGCCCGAGGCGCTCCATGACGCCCGGCCGGAATCCTTCGAACAGCGCGTCCGCATTTTCGCAAAGTGCCAGCACAACCTCGACGGACGCTGGCGATTTCAAATCAAGCACGACGGAGGGCCGGCTGCGGTTCAACAGGTTATAGCGCGGCGGTATCAGACTGCCCGCACCGCTATCCTGTGGGCGTTCGATTCGAATTAACTCGGCGCCCATATCCGCAAGCAGCATGCCGCAGAATTGGCCGGGCCCGATGCCGGCGATCTCTACAATGCGGATGCCGGCTAGCGGGCCCAATTCAGAACGTTACCGAAATATTTTTAGCGGTGAGGCGTGATACGGACATTCGCAGCAAACCGCTTACGTGGCTGTTACAGCGAGCCGCAGAGATGACCGCCGTCCACAGTGATGTTGCTGCCGGTCATGTAGCTGCCGGCGTCGGAGGCAAGCAACAGCAATGGCCCGCCGATCTCTGGCAGGTTACCCGCACGCCGCAACGGTATCGCTTTCAACAGCATCTGGCCTTGCTCGGACTCGAGAAAGCCATCATTGATTTCTGTTGGAAAAAAGCCCGGCGCAATCGAATTAACCCGAATGCCGAAGCGCGCCCATTCCAGCGACATGCTTTTCGTAAGATGCACAACGCCGGCCTTCGCCGCGATGTAAGGGCCGAGTGCCTTGCTGACGCGGTAGCCGAGGATCGATGCAATATTGATCACGCTGCCGCCCTTGCCGCGCTCCATCATGCGGCGCGCCGCGGCCTGCGCGACCAGAAACACGCCTTTAAGATTGGTATCAACCACTGCGTCCCAGTCCGCTTCGGGCAGGTCTGCGAGAAAACCGTTGCGATTGATGCCTGCGTTGTTGACGAGAATGTCGAGCGGCTTTTTCAGCTTGTCGAATTCTTCGAAAGCCGTTGTGACCGAGGCGCCGTCGGTCACGTCCATCTCGACGACGTGCGCGATGCCGCCGCTATCCTCGACCAGCTTTTTAGTCTCGGCGAGTTTGTCGCGGCGCCTCGCGGCGAGTACGACTTCGGCGCCGGCGTCGGCGAGCGTCAGCGCAAACTGGCGGCCGAGACCGGTACCTGCGCCGGTAATGAGGGCTACGCGCCCTTCGAGTCGAAAGCTGTCTGTGTTCATTCATTAGCCTTATTTTCAGAAGTATTTCGCGCTAATTCACGCTGGCGCGGTTTGTAGGTCCCGGTCGCCGTGGCGCAGAGAATATTTTTTTCGGGATTGTACAGCTTGGACTGCGCAAAGAATAAGGTGTTGCTACGGCGAATAAGCTCGCCCTCTGCGATTACCTTGGCGCCCTGGTGCGGGGTAATGAATGTGCAGTTCAGGTTGACCGTGACCGACACGAATTCCGCACGTGCGCCGTAGCTACCGCAGACGGCACCGGCAATATCAAGCAGCGAGGCGATGACGCCGCCGTGCAAATAACCGACCGTGTTGCGATGCTCACCGCGCACGGGCATTTCGAGGCGCGCGAACCCGTCGCGCCAGTCAACGAGTCGAAAGCCCAGAAACTGCAGGTAAGTGCCTTCGTATAATGTCGGATTATTGATAAAACTTTCGGGCCGTTCACTCATCGTGCCATTGCTCCAGCGCGTCTTATAATTGCTAGAAAAATATCCGGGTCCGGGCGTACCCGGTAATTGTCGGTCTGATCAGAATAGACGATCGTGGCATTTTGGTTAATAACCACGACGGTCGGCATTACTGTATCGGGTTGCAAGTCGCCCGGCCAGAAGGCCGGCACGCCATTCCTGATATCAATATCCAGATGACGTGCCAGTTTGTTGTCCCGGTCCTGCAGGAATCGGAAAGACCCGGAGAAACGTTCAGCCAGTTCACGGCTGCGCGCCGCCGGCTGGGAACTGATAAATGCCACCTCGATTCCGCCAGCGTCAAAGTCCTCGGCAAGCTCTGCGATTTCCGCGATCTGGGCCATGCAAAGCGGGCACCAATTGCCGCGAAAAAACACCAGAATCGCCGGCTTACCGTGGAAAACACTGCTGTCGACCAACTCACCGTGCAGATCTGTCAGCGAAAAATCCGGCAACTTTGCACCAACATCGAGACGGCTACCGGTGATGCGACCGAAGCGCGCGTACCAGAACACGTATAACGCCAGCAGACCAAGCCCTGCGACTGCAACAACAAACGGCAGCCAGGTGGCGAGACCTTCCATCAGCCATTCCCAGCCGGCAAGCAGGACGCCGGCGGACGCGAGCAGGACCGCGAGCGGCGCGTTCTCCGAGACGCGCGCACGCTTTGCGGTTTGCAGGTAGAGCTGTGTCAGCGGCAAAGACAGGTTTGCGGCGAACGCTCCCCACCACGCGAGCTGGTCACCGTTGCCGCGCAACGCCAGCACCAGCGACAGGAACGCCAATACGATAGACAGAATGATCGCCGGCACCAGGAACAGCGACTTCCACTTTGCATCTTTCACGTTGCGACAAACTCCCTGCGCGTTCCGCTACATATTGCGCCGGTATTCGCCGCCCACTGCGTACAGTGCGCCCGAGATCTGGCCCAGTGAGTTTGACTTGACGGTGTCTACAAGTTCCTCGAAGACGTTGCCGCGGGCACGCGCAACTTTTTGCAGCTCTGCGAGTGCCGCCGGGCTCTCGTCCTTATGGCATTGCTGGAAGTCGCGCACGTGGCGAATCTGGTCGTCCTTTTCATTACTGGACGAGCGGATCAGCTCCTGACCATGCACCTCGTCCTCCTGGCCTTTTTTCGGCAGGAAGGTATTGACGCCGATCAACGGGTAGCTGCCGTCATGCTTCTTGCTTTCGTAGTACAGACTCTCGTCCTGGATCTTGCCGCGCTGGTACATCGTGTCCATTGCGCCCAGCACGCCGCCGCGCTCGGAGATGCTTTCGAACTCCTTGTATACGGCCTCTTCGACGAGGTCTGTCAGTTCGTCGATGATGAACGAGCCCTGCCACGGGTTTTCGCAGTAGTTCAGGCCGAGCTCTTTCGAGATGATCAGCTGAATGGCAACCGCGCGACGCACCGAATGTTCGGTGGGTGTCGTAATCGCCTCATCAAACGCGTTCGTGTGCAGGCTGTTGCAGTTGTCGAACAACGCATACAGCGCCTGCAGCGTTGTACGAATGTCATTAAAACTGATTTCCTGTGCATGCAGGCTTCGGCCAGAGGTTTGCACATGGTATTTGAGCATCTGCGAGCGAGCGCTTGCGTCGTATCTTTCGCGCATGGCGCGCGCCCAGATGCGACGCGCGACACGGCCAATGACCGAGTACTCCGGATCCATGCCGTTCGAAAAGAAAAAGCTTAAGTTCGGTGCAAATTCGTCGATATTCATACCGCGGGCGAGGTAATACTCAACGATCGTGAAACCGTTCGATAGGGTGAACGCCAGCTGGCTGATCGGGTTCGCACCGGCCTCGGCGATGTGGTAGCCGCTGATCGAAACGCTGTAATAATTACGCACCTTGTGATCGATAAAGTACTGCTGTACGTCACCCATCATTTTCATCGCGAACTCGGTCGAGAAAATACAGGTGTTCTGCGCCTGGTCTTCTTTCAGAATGTCGGCCTGCACGGTGCCGCGTACCAGACCGAGCGTCTGCTCTTTAATTTTCGCGTAGGTATCGGGCGAAACGAGCTTGTCACCCGAGATACCGAGCAAAGCAAGACCGAGACCGTCGTTACCCGCCGGCAATTCGCCGACGTACTCCGGACGCGCGCGGTTTTTGAAATAAGCATCGATTTTTTTCTTTGCCGATTCCCACTCGCCGTTTTCCTTGAGGTGAAGCTCGACCTGCTGATCGATCGCCGTATTCATGAAAAACGCGAGAATCATCGGCGCCGGCCCGTTGATAGTCATCGACACGGATGTTGTGGGTGCGCACAGGTTAAAACCCGAATAGAGCTTTTTCATGTCGTCGACGGTGGCAATAGATACGCCGGAGTTGCCCACCTTGCCGTAGATGTCGGGGCGCTCGTGCGGGTCTTCGCCGTACAGGGTTACCGAGTCGAATGCTGTCGACAATCGCGCCGCGTCCTGACCCTGCGAGAGGTAGTGAAAGCGGCGGTTCGTACGTTCCGGCGTCCCCTCACCAGCAAACATGCGGGTCGGGTCTTCGCCGAGACGGCGGTAGGGGTAGACACCGCCGGTGTAAGGATAGCCGCCCGGCAGGTTTTCCTTCATCAGGAACACGAGCAGCTCGCCCCAGTCACGGAATTTTGGCGCCGCGATCTTTGGAATTTTCTGATGACTCAGTGACTCGCGGTAATTTTTGCCGCGAATATCCTTACCGCGTACTTTGTAGCTGTACTCGTCGGCGCGCACTGCCTGGTAGCGACCGGGCCAGTCGCGCAGCAGCGAGAGCGCCTCGGGCGTCAATTCCTGCAGCATTTCCTGGTAGCGCTGGCGCAGTGTTAGTAGCGATGTATCGCCGGCACCCGTTAATGCATCGGCGGCGTACGGCGCGAACCGTTCCGGCAGCTGCTTGTCGTCCAGTGAACGAAGCGCCTGATAAAGGTGCTGCAATTCGCTCGCGGCGCGCGCCTGTGACTCGATGGATGCGTTGATTTTACGGCCCTGCTCCGCGATCTCGGCCAGATAGCGAATTCGCGCACCGGGAATCACCGCCATCGCGCGCGGCTCTTTCACCTTCGTGTCGATGTCGGGCGTCCACGCCGCAGCGTCCAGTGACAGCTTTTCCGTCATGCGCCGGCACATCTCGACAAACATCCAGCTTACGCCGGGATCGCTGAACTGGCTGGCGATCGTCGGGTAGACCGGAATATCGTCGTCTTTCACCTGGAATTTGACGTGATTGCGTTTCCACTGCTTGCGAATGTCGCGCAGCGCGTCTTCGGCACCGCGCTTGTCGTACTTGTTCAGCACGATCACGTCAGCAAAGTCGAGCATGTCGATTTTCTCGAGCTGGCTCGCCGCGCCGTAGTCGCTTGTCATCACGTACATCGAAAAATCGACGAGGTCGACGATCTCACTGTCGCTCTGGCCTATACCGGCGGTTTCGACGAGCACGAGGTCATAACCGAGCGACTTCAGGAACAGGATCTGGTCGGCCAGCATTTCGCTGGTCGCGAGGTGCTGGCGCCGTGTTGCAATTGAGCGCATGTACACGCGCTCGGAGCGCAGGGAGTTCATGCGAATGCGATCGCCGAGTAGCGCGCCGCCGGTCCGACGTCGTGTCGGGTCCACGGCCAGCACCGCGATGCGCATGTCGGGAAACGACGCGAGAAAGCGGTTCAATATTTCGTCGGTAACGCTGGACTTGCCGGCGCCGCCAGTTCCGGTAATGCCGACAATCGGCACTTTGCCAGCCTGCATTCGCCAGGACTTGCGCAGCGACTCGAGCTTCGCTGCATCATAAATTCCTTCTTCAATAGCCGACATCATCAGCGCGACGTCGGACAACTTGTCGGCTTGCACCTCTTTCGGCGGCGTGGTTTCACGGCGCGCTTTTTTCGTGCGCAGGATCAGGTCGTCAATCATGTCGTCAAGGCCCATCGACATGCCGTCGTGCGGGTGGTAAATGCGCTCGACGCCGTACGCCATCAGCTCCTTGATCTCTTCCGGTGTGATCGTGCCGCCACCGCCGCCAAACACCTTAATGTGCGGCGCGCCGAGCTCAGCCAGACGATCGATCATGTAGCGGAAGAATTCGTTGTGCCCGCCCTGGTAGGAACTGATTGCGATGCCATCCGCGTCTTCCTGGATCGCCGCGCGAACGATGTCATCGACGCTGCGGTTGTGACCGAGATGGATGACTTCTGCGCCCTTGGCCTGGATCAGGCGGCGCATTATGTTAATTGCAGCGTCGTGACCATCAAACAGTGAGGCAGCGGTAACGAAACGCAAAGGCGGCGTTTTTTGCTTGCCGGAAACGCCCGGCAGGTCAGTGGCGGCGGTGCTCATCGCATGTATCCTCTGTAACCCGGACCAGCTGTCATCATGATTTTTATTGTATATAAATCAGGCAGTTCTGGCGTTGCAATAATTTTAATGGCGATTAAAATAATGCAGGCAGGACTGGAAAACAAGGGCTTCGTGGCTGAGCGAGTACTGCTCGCGCAGTTGTAGCCCCCCGAAGGATGGTAAGCATGGCACAAAGCGCCGATGAGACGCGATTTCAGTTGAAGCATGAACGCATCCTGCGGGCGGCCGCCCGCTGCTTCAACGAGAAGGGCTACAGCGGCACCTCGTTAAAGGACGTGTCGCGGCACCTCGGCCTGACCGACGCGGCGCTCTACTACTACGTACGAAACAAGGAAGAGCTGGTCTTCAAGTGCTACCAGCGCGCAGCGCAACTTGGCGCAGAAGCGATGACACGCGCCGAATCGGAAGGCCGCAATGGCCTGGAGCAGGCGCAGCTCTACCTGCACTATCACATTGAAATCATGGTGGGTGAGCGCGGCCCGGTTGCAATCATGAGCGAAGTCCCTTCATTGAAACCCGCACACCGCGACGAGATTCTCACTCTGTCGCGGCAACACAGCCGTGCGTTTGAGGAAGTGTTGGCGCGCGGCATCGGTGATGGCAGCATCGCGGAGTGTGACGTGCGTATGACGGGCAACGCGATCATGGGTGCCATCAACTGGATTCCCAAATGGTTTCACGGCAGCAGCGCGGTTGCCGCCGAGTTGATCATTGCATTTCCCGATATCCTGACGCGCGGACTGGCAACAAATTAGGGTCGCGAGGCGCAGCTCAGTCCTTGAATTCCGGCGCACGTTTCTGGGCATTCGCCATGATCGCTTCGCGCTGGTTACTGCGACCGAGAACGCCAAGCTGGATCTCCGCTTCGGCGCGTAACGCGTCAGTTTCCGTTGCATCGTAGCCCACGTTAAGCAGTTTTTTAGCAGCGCGAATCGCATCCGGCGAGCGGCTGGCGATCTCGGCGGCTACCTCCTCTGCGGCGGCGAGCGAATCGTCACAAATTCGCGTCAGAATGCCGATCCGCTGAGCCTCGTCTGCCTCCACAATCCGCCCCGTGTAAGTGAGCTCGCGCAGGTGGTCGAGTCGCACTGCATGACGCATCGTGGTCGTGAGACTCATGTCGGGAATGATGCCCCAGCGAATCTCCATCACCGAGCAACGTGTATCCGGTGCAGCCAGGCGGACGTCCGCGCCCATGGCAATCTGCAAGCCACCGCCAAATACCGCACCTTCAAGTGCTGCGATAACCGGCACCGGCAGTTCCCGCCATACGTATGCCGCGTGCTGAAACAGATTTGCAGGACTCTTCGCCAGCGGCTGCATGCGCTTGACGAGTTCGTCGGGACTGCTATTCGTAAATACAGAGGTATCGATACCGGCACAGAAGTGGTCGCCCTCGCCTGTCAGGACGACCGCGCGTACCGCCTTTTGTTGCGCCAGATCCTGACCTGCGGTCGACAGTGCCTCGAACATCTCAAGATTGATCGCGTTGCGCTTTTCGGGGCGCGTCAGCGTCACGACCGCAACATGGTTTTCAATAGTGACGCGAATGGGTTCAGACATTTTGGGGCCCTTTGATTGTGCCGACTCTAAACGGCCAGCGTGCACTTGCCGTTGTCGATAATAGTTGCGTTGCGCTGCGGTACGGAGCAACGAAACGAAACGATATTCCGGTCCTGCCACATTTCTGTGACGAGGGTTTCGTTAGGAAAAAGCGCGCCTTTGAAACACAGATCATAGCCCGCAATCAACGTAGCGTCGTATTCGCAAATGGTCTTTAGAATTGCGCGGCAGCTGATGCCGGCAACGCACTGTTCAGGCAACGGTGCCCGCGGCAAGCCCTGCGACCTGGCGACTGCGTCTTCTACGTAGCGCGCATCGCGATCTCCGCTCAGACGAAATAAATAAGGCAGTGTTGGGCTGCCACTCAATTCACAGGTGAGATCGGCGTCCCGGGCGGGTAGCGCGTGAGGTGTCGGCCCCGCACCTTCCGGGCCGCGGAGGTTACCTGGTTCCGTAACCAGTGTGCGGCTGAGCGTAAACAGCACCGTCGAGTCGCGCGTCATGCGAGCTTCCGATTCGACAATGATGCTGAGGCCCGCCTGCTTACCGTGATCCAGCACCTGCGCGACGCGGCTGTCGCATTGCAATTCGGCAGCGGCCGGCAAGGGACGATACAGGTCCAGTTTTTGTTCCGCGAGGGACACGCGGGTGAGGTCCAGCTCATGTTTCGCTAAAAACTCACTGTCGACCAACAAGCCGGCCATCGTGGGAATCGTTTTGAGGCCGCGACCATCGTAGATAAAGTCGATCTCTCGCTTGTCGGACGGGTGCTGGCCAAAGCCAATACCCAGCGCGTAAAGCATGACATCCCTGTCGGCATACTCACGGCCTACGTTATCGATACTGGCTGCAAGCAGTTCGTTGAGATTGGTGTTGACGGGTGCGTTCAAGAATAGAATCTACTAAAGCTAATAGTCAGCGATGCCAGCATCGCGGGGTGCTCGCGCAAGCCCTGCCGCAATAATAGGTTGCCCGCTTGAAGCTGGCGAACAATCCGCCCTTAGGATTTTGCATAGCGTTGGCCCAGCTCAGCGAGTGGGCCCACCGCCCGGGTTGCCTTCGCGGCGTGGTCGCTCGATGCCGTTCCGTCGCGCACGCGGCCGGCAATGCCCTGCAGGATCGCCGCGATTCTGAACAGATTGTAGGCGGCATAAAATTCCCGATGCGCAATGCTCTCGCTGCGATCACAGCGCTCACAGTAGCGGCGTACATACTCATCTTCTGAAGGTATGCCAAGGGAAACAAGGTCCTTGCCCTGCAGTCCTGCCGAACCGAATCCAACCTCTGGCATTTGCCAGGCCATCAGGTGGTAGGTGAAATCGCCCAACGGATGACCAATGGTGGACAGTTCCCAGTCGAGCACGGCTATTATTCGCGGCTCCGTTGGGTGCAGGATCAGATTGTCCATACGGTAGTCGCCGTGCACGATACTGCTGGCATCATCGTCAGGGATATTCTGTGGCAGCCATTCGATCAGGAAATCCATGGCGGGTACGGCGCCGGTTTCCGACAGGCGATACTGTTTCGTCCAGCGTGATATCTGTCGCTCAAAATAGTTGCCGGGTTTGCCGAAATCTTCAAGGCCCAGCGCACGGTAATCGATAGTGTGCAGCTCCGCGATCACGCGGTTCATGTCGTCGTAGATCGCCGCGCGTTCCGCAGGTTGCATCCCGGGCAGGTCAAGTTCCCAGATGATACGTCCCTCGACAAAGGCCATCACGAAAAACGTCGTGCCGACGATGTCGTCGTCTTCACACAAGAGGTAAGGCTCTGGCACAGGAAATCCGGTGTCATAAAGCGCCTTGATAATGCGGTATTCGCGCTCAACGGCATGTGCCGATTTCAACAACTTGCCCGGCGGCTTGCGGCGCAATACATAGCGTGCCGACTGCGCCTCCAGAAGGTAGGTCGGGTTCGACTGGCCGCCTTTGAATTGCCTGACCTGCAGCGGTCCCTTGAATCCGTCCAAATGCTCCGCGAGGTAATCATGCAATCGCTGCTCATCGATCGCATGATCGTCCCGCACCGGGCGGGTGCCGGAGAACTGTTCCTGTCGCGAACTCATCGTGTTCTTAATCCTGGTCGCGCGGTTCGACAAAAAAATCCGGCATCAATTCTGTTTGTGACGGATCTACCGCGTACGCGGACAGATCGGTGACTCCGACGGATTCCAGTGTCTCGTCATCGATACAAAAATTTCCGGTGAACTCGCGGCTCGGTTTCGTCAGAATGACGTGCGCCGCGTCCGCCATGATCTCTGGCTTGCGCGAGCGCTGCACCATCTCATCGCCGCCGAGAATATTTTTCACCGCCGCCGTGGCAATAGCCGTGCGTGGCCACAGTGCGTTTACCGCAATGCCCTGTTCACGGAATTCGCCCGCCATGCCGAGCACGCACATGCTCATGCCGTATTTGGCCATCGTGTAGGCAACGTGCGGTGCAAACCACTTCTCGATCATGTTGAGCGGCGGCGACATATTCAGTATGTGTGGGTTCTCTGCTTGAAGTAGATAGGGAATACAGGTGCGAGACACGAGGTATGTGCCCCGCGTATTGACCTGGTGCATCAAGTCAAAGCGCGCCATCGTGGTGCGTTCGGTGCCGCGCAGCGAGATTGCGCTCGCATTGTTAATACAGATATCGATACCGCCGAACTGCTCGACCCCGGCCGCGATCGCTTCCTGCACCTGCTCCTCCGATCGGATATCGCAGATCACCGGCAATGCCTTACCGCCTGCAGCCTCGATATCCGCTGCCGCCGTGTAGATTGTTCCCGGAAGTTTTGGATGGGGCTCGGCGGTTTTTGCCGCAATGATAATATTCGCGCCGTCCCGCGCCGCCCGCATCGCAATCGCGAGGCCGATGCCGCGACTCGCACCACTGACAAATAAAGTTTTTCCCTGCAAGCCCGCCATTGCTACCACCCGGCAAATCGAAGTGGCAGGCATGATACCGCATCGGGCCGCGGCATCGAATGTGATTGTTACATGCGAAAAATGCCGTACGGCGCCTCGCCATCGCGCGGGCGATTCATGGATGCGGACACCGCCTGCCCCAGCACACGTCGCGTGTCGGCAGGATCGATAACGCCGTCATCCCACAGGCGTGCGCTTGCGTAGTAAGGATGTCCCTGTGTCTCGTACTGCTCGCGAATCTCGTCTTCGAATTCTTTTTGCTGTTCCTCCGGCCACACCTCGCCACGCGCCTCGAGTCCGTCACGGCGTACGGTCGACAGCACGACGGCCGCCTGCTCACCGCCCATGACGGAGATGCGCGCATTCGGCCACATCCACATCAGGCGCGGACCGTAGGCGCGCCCACACATCGCATAGTTGCCTGCACCAAACGAGCCGCCAACGATGACAGTAAATTTCGGCACCGTCGCGGTAGCAACCGCGTTGACCATCTTGGCACCGTCTTTAGCGATACCGCCATGCTCAACTTTTCGGCCTACCATGAAACCCGTGATGTTTTGCAAAAAGATAAGCGGGATGCCGCGTCGGTTACACAGCTGGATAAAGTGTGCGCCTTTTTGCGCCGACTCGGAGAACAGAATGCCGTTGTTCGCAATGATGCCAACCGGGTAGCCGTACAGATGCGCAAAACCGCACACCAGGGTAGGACCGTACAGTTCCTTGAACTCCTGGAACTCTGAGCCATCGACGAGGCGTGCGATAACTTCGCGGATGTCGTAGGGATAGCGAAAATCACGGGAGACGACGCCGTAAAGCTCATCCGCCTCATACGCAGGTTCCTGCGCCTCTTTCAGCCGGAGCGGTACGTCCTTTTGCCAGTTAAGATTGCTGACAATTTCGCGCACTTTTTCCAGCGCGTCGGCGTCGCTGGCTGCGAGGTAGTCGGTGACCCCGGAGATCCGGGAATGCACGTCGCCGCCGCCCAGGGTTTCTGCATCGACAACCTCGCCCGTTGCGGCTTTCACGAGCGGCGGGCCGCCCAGGAATATCGTGCCCTGGTTGCGCACGATGATGGCCTCATCACACATTGCCGGGACGTATGCGCCGCCAGCGGTGCACGAGCCGAGCACGGCGGCGATCTGCGGGATGCCCTGTGCGGACATGCGTGCCTGGTTATAAAAAATTCGGCCAAAATGATCGCGATCTGGAAAAACTTCGTCCTGCTTCGGCAGAAATGCACCGCCGGAATCGACGAGATACACGCAGGGCAGCCCGTTTTGTTCAGCAATTTCCTGGGCACGCAGGTGTTTGCGGACCGTCAATGGGTAATAGGTCCCGCCTTTAACCGTAGCGTCATTCGCAACGATCATGCACTCGATATCGTGAATCTGGCCGATGCCGGCGATGATGCCAGCGGCCGGAACCTCGTCGTTGTACATGCCGTAAGCGGCAAGCTGACCGACCTCGAGGAACGGCGCGCCACGATCGACGACGGTGCGGATACGATCTCGCGGCAGCAATTTGCCGCGGGCGAGATGTTTGTCGCGCGCACGTGTGCTGCCGCCCTCCGCTATTCGTGCCAGGTCTTCGTGCAGAGACTCGGCCAACGCGCGATTCGTTTCGGCGTTCTGCTTGAAGGTCGCGGAGTCCGGTTTGATTTTTGTGATTATTTTCGGCATTTAATCGTTGGCTGCTCGCTCAATTTATTGCGTCGTAAAGTTCGCGGCCAATCAGCATGCGGCGGATCTCGCTGGTACCTGCACCGATTTCGTACAGTTTCGCGTCACGCCACAGGCGTCCTGCCGGGTATTCATTAATATAGCCGTTGCCGCCGAGTGCCTGGATCGTCTCGCCGGCCATCCACGTCGCCTTCTCGGCGGACATCAGGATACAGGCTGCGGCATCAAAGCGTGTAGTCTGGCCACGATCGCAGGCCTGCGCCACCTGGTAAACGTACGCGCGACTGGCGTTCATCGTGGTGTACATATCAGCGATCTTGCCTTGCATCAGCTGGAACGTGCCGATCGGCTCGCCAAACTGCTTGCGGTCATGAATGTACGGCATCACGACGTCGAAGCAGGCGCGCATGATGCCCAGCGGTCCCGCCGCCAGCACGACCCGCTCGTAGTCGAGGCCGGACATGAGGATTGCCGCGCCGCGCCCCGGCTCGCCCAGCATGTTGCTGGCCGGCACCCGGCAATCTTCCAGCACGACTTCGCAGGTATCGCTGCCGCGCATGCCGAGCTTGTCCAGTTTCTGCGCCGTCGAATAGCCGGGCGTTGAGCGATCGACAAGGAACGCACTGAGTTTCGGTGAGGTGCCGTTGTCGTCGGTGATGCAATAGATAATCATCACGTCGGCCTCAGGACCGTTGGTGATCCACATCTTGTTGCCGTTCAGCACGTAGTCATCGCCATCGGCGACCGCCCGCGTGCGCATGCCCATAACGTCCGAGCCTGCGCCGGGTTCGCTCATCGCGAGCGCGCCGACATACTCGCCGCTGATTAACTTGGGCAGAAAGGCCTGCTTTTGCTCTTCGGTGCCCCAGCGGCGCAGCTGATTTACGCACAGGTTGGAATGTGCACCGTACGACAGGCCGACAGAACCCGACGCCCGGCTGATTTCTTCCATCGCGACAACGTGCGCAAGATAGCCCAGCCCGCTGCCTCCGTAGCTGTCTTCAACCGTTAAGCCAAGCAAACCCAGTTCGCCAAGCTGTGGCCACAAGTCGCGTGGAAACGTGTTGCTGGCATCGATCTCTGCCGCGCGTGGCGCGATCGTATCTGTGGCAAACGCGCGCACCGTGTCGCGCAACATGTCGATGTCTTCGCCCAGACCAAAGTCAAAGTCGAACATAGCTGTTTTCCCGCAGGTCAATATCGCTGACGGATGTCGCGACAAGGTGCCATAGTCGCCCGCGGCAAGCAGAAGCTGAATACCATTCGCAAGGTAGCGCACGCTGCGAAGCGACTTTCGCGGGGTGATTCTAGCGGCCGAGCTCGTCAATCAGCAGCGAAAAAAGCTCATACTGTGAACTGATACCGAGTTTCGCAAACAGGTTGCGTTTGTGGACCATGACCGTCCCCGGCGCAATTTTCAGCTCGCGCGCGATCGATTTGGAGGAATGACCGCGTAACAGGAGCTGGCTGATCTGTCGTTCGCGCCGGGTTAAAACGTCCTCGCCAAAGTGTTCGAAACTATGAGTAAGCCGCTCGTGGAATGCGCGATCGCCCGCCGCGCTTTTCCCGGGATCTTCCCGCAGCGCCCAAACGCGCTGCATGGCCGCGCGCACGGTCGACTCCATCACTTCGAGCCGCCGCAGTTCGGCCTGGCTGAAGCGCCGCTTGCGGCGCCCGACAACGAGCACCAGCGTGCTGCGGGAGGTAACATCAGACAGGAAGTCCATCTCGTCGAGCAGGTGGGTGCGTTCGCAGTACTGGCGGTAGTACTCACTCGAACGAAACCGGTCGGGCTGCTTTTCGCGAAAACGGCAAAGATTCGGCTTCACGTCCTGCATCGCGAGCTGATAAAGAGGATCCAGCAGGTAGGGCCCGTCGAGGTAACGGTCGAGGTAGTGTCGCGCGCCCGCCGGCTCCAGCGTATGGTGCAGCACTTCCGGGCCGGCGTCGCGATGAAATGCCAGCAGGCAGGTACCTTCGTGATCGACAACCAGACCGACCGATTCGGCCAGCGCGTCCGCGACCTCGCTGGCGCTGTCGGCACGAATAATCCGAGACAGCGTGCCGTGCCAGGCCGCCGTTTCAAAATGATTGCTCACTGGCGGCGACGGGACCGGAGCAAGGCTAGCATCGTCGGCATAGGGATTTCCGGGCGGGTGCCGGGTGACAGGAAACGCGCTCCACGATAACCGTGGCATTCACGGCTGGCAAGCCGTGGCGCCTCGAACGGCACGCGACTCGACAGATCGTATAGAATGGCGGCAGATAAATACCAGCCGAGGAAAAATTGCATGAAGCTCGTGACCGCGATAGTGAAACCGTTCCGCCTTGATGACGTCCGTAGTGCGTTGAGCGAAGTTGGGATTCAGGGCATGACTGTCAGCGAGGTCAAGGGCTTCGGGCGGCAGCGGGGCCATACGGAGCTGTACCGTGGCGCTGAATACGTCGTCGACTTCCTGCCAAAGGCAAAAATTGAAGTCGCAGTTGCCGATGATCGCGTAGAAGAAATTATCGAGACCATCGTCAATAGTGCTAAAACCGGTAAGGTCGGTGACGGCAAGATTTTCGTCACCAACCTTGAACAGGTATTCAGAATCCGCACCGGGGAAACCGGCAATAGCGCACTGTAGCGCGCCGTTTATCTCAGCCGGCGCGTTTCGTCACGCAGAAAAAATTCAACTTGTTGCCGTCAAGGTCCCGGAAGTAACCTGCGTAAAAGGTTTCGCCGCGAGGTCCGGCTTGGCCCTCGTCGGTGCCGCCGAGCTCCAGCGCAAGCTTGTGCATTTCGTCAACTTTCTCCGGTGAGTCGACAGCCAACGCAATCATGACGCCGTTGCCGACACTGGCTGCCTCGCCATTGTGCGGATGAGTAATAGCGAATCCCGGCTTGCGAGGGTCCACGCTCCAGGCAATGAAAGTATCGAAATCCATGAATCGCTTGCCGCCCAGCGGCTTGAATAGCGCGTCGTAAAATGCCGCGGCCTTCGCAAGGTCATTCGTACCTACAGTCGTATATCCAATCATCGATTTTTCTCGCGTCAGTAGTGAATTTCGCAAACAGAACTTATGCCCTGCAGTGTAGCGTGTTTGTGAGGCAATGGTTTCACGTCGACCGGTCACTTTCGACCGTCACGAAATTTTGATTTGGCGCCAGTGCCGCAACTTCTCATCGACCGTCATTGCTGCGTGCGCCGGACTCGTCGACGGCAGTGTAATGCGACGTAGCTGAGTGGCGAGCAGCCCTGCTGAGACGTGACGGTCGAATAGCTGCGCGGCGACCTTGCCGTTGAAAGCCAGTAACTCAATGCGTGGGTGGTCATTCAGAAAGCCCTGCAAGTCGTTGGCAACTGCAGATGCGGCGTCAATCTTTGCGTCCAGACTTCCCTGGCGACGCGACGCGTGCAGGACATCCCACAAGCCGATGCCTGCGCCGTTCAGTTTCTCGATTCGTACGTGATATGGCGCCGATCGAGGAATCGCGAACAGCTCTTCAACAATCAACCAGAACGCGTTTCGTGGATGGGCATAGTACTCACCGGCCGCGATCGAACGGAGGCCCGGCAGGCTGCCAAGCACCAGCACGCGTGCATCGCGGCTTGCGGCTGCCGCGAAGCCCTCGTTGAGCGGCAGCATGCTGTCAGGAATCCGGGTCAATGCCGAGGTGTTGCAGCGTCAGGTCACGCAGTTGGTCCAGGGTGTGCAGGTCGACCTCGCAACGCTGGTTTCGGCAAACGGCCTCGCGTTCCAAAGGCTCGGCAGGACAATCGTAGTAAACCCGGAACGGGCAGTCGCGTTCATAATTGGCGAATTCCATACGCAGCTCTGTAATGGCGGTTTTGGAGACAGACGTCAGGCACTGGATGGGGTAGCCGAAATCGAAGATAGTGCAATCGTCGTCGATTTCGCAGTACCGCGAATCGTCAACCAGCGCCTGGATACGCTGCTCCGAGTCTTCACAACGCAGAGCAGCGGCGCCGGCCCGCAGTGGACTGTCCGCCTGCTGGCGGCCAAATTCCGCAGGTGCGTTCGCAACGGGCGACAACGCCTTGGCGTAGCGGTCACCTTCGAGCAACGTGGCGATGTACCAGAGCACCACCGCGAGTGCGATAGAAAGGCCCAACACTGGCATCGACAGCTTGTTCATGTGGCGCCGTCAGGCCTGCCAGATTGTCCAGCAGCCGACTGCAATGAAGCCCGCTCCGGCAATGTAGCTCAGATAACGCCCTTCAATGACATGACTTAGCGTACTGCCGAAGATCACCGCGATTGCGGTTGCCACAACCAGCGCCAATGCCGCACCGGCGAATACGAGAAGAACGCTTGTCGACTCGCGCGAGGCGAATAGGACAGTTGCAAGCTGCGTCTTGTCGCCAAGCTCGGCGAGAAAGACCGTCACAAAGACAATGCCGAAAGTTTTCAAATCCATAGGGTCGCTTCCATAGGGTCACTGTTTTCCGCGGTGTAAAACGATGTTTTGTGTCAAATTCGCAGGATTTGTTGCTGTTATCGAATTCTTGTAACTCGTAAGGTCTCGCAACTGCTGTCACAACACTAGGCGAGTTTTGCAATGCGCTCACTGGCTATGACCGTTTTCCTGCTGGGATGCTCAATCCCGGCGCTGGAAGCTCACGAAAAATCTGCAAAGGCTGAATGCGCCGAAGTCCGGCAACAAATCCGCCGTATTTATTCCCGACTGCGTGCAGGGTACACGGCGAAAACCGGTATCCGGCTCGAGGCACGATTGCGCGAGCTAAAGAAAAAACGTGCCCGCGTGTGCCGCTGACGCTCTATGACGGGTAGCGTGACTTAAGCGTCTGCCAGCAGGCCTGGTAGTCTAGGTCTCGCGCCTCGCACTGCATTGCAAATTGAGTCGGCTCGATCAGGTATCGCGACTCGAACATAAAGGCCAGCGTGTCGTCGAGTTTCTGCGGTGCCAGCTTCGCATTTGTTGCGCCCTCCACGGTTGCCGCGTCCGGGCCGTGTGCGGTCATACAGTTGTGCAGGCTCGCACCACCCGGCACGAAACCGCCGCCCGCCTTTGCATCGTACGCACCGTGTATCAGGCCCATGTATTCCGACATCACGTTCCTGTGGAACCAGGGGGGGCGGAAGGTGTCCTCGGCCACCAGCCAGCGCGGCGGGAACACGACAAAATCGACGTTCGCCGTACCGGGCGTAGCGGATGCCGAGGTCAGCACGGTAAAAATCGACGGGTCCGGGTGGTCGTAGCTAATTGAGCCCATCGTGTTGAAGCGGCGCAGATCGTACCGATACGGCGTGAGATTGCCGTGCCAGGCAACCACGTCTAATGGCGAGTGTTCAATCTCCGCCGCAAACAGTTGGCCACCCAGCTTGGTAACGATCTGCAAGCTTCCCGTCCGATCCTCAAAAGCGGCGACCGGCGCTTCGAAGTCACGAGCGTTGGCCAGACCATCGGTACCGATCGGCCCACGCTCTGGCAAGGCGAATCGTTCGCCGTAGTTTTCACATATGTAGCCGCGCGCCGTCTTGTCGTTGAGCTTGACCGCAAAGCAAACACCACGCGGTATGACCGCGACATGGTCCGGATCGATTTGCAGGATGCCAAACTCCGTGTGCAGTGTGAGCCCGCCCTGCTCGGGCACGAGCAGCAGTTCACCGTCCGTGTTACAGAAAAACCGGTCGCGCATCGACGCGTTAGCGCGGTAAATGTGTATGCCGATGCCACATTGTTGAGCCGCGTTGCCATTCGTCGCGATCGAGACCAGTCCGTCGACAAAATCAGTCGCAGCGCCCGGCATTGGCAACGGACCCCAGCGCAGCGGATTCGGGGTGGTCACGACCTCGGCCAGCGGTGCAGTGCGCAACAAGCCGTTGTCGATTGCTGCGTATTCGCCGTGCACAACCGACGGCCGGATGCGGTATAGCCAGCTGCGCGCGTTGCTCGCCTGTGGCGCAGTAAAAGCGTTGCCGCTCAGCTTTTCCGGGTAAAGGCCGAACGCAGGTTGTTGCGGGGAATTTCTCCCGATTGGCAGCGCGCCTGCGCGGGCCTCGCTTGCGAAGTGGTTGCCGAAGCCGCTTTGATACTTGATATCAGACATGCTTTCGGACTCCGGCCTTTGTCACGGACGCACGATTTTCTGGTCAATCGACCCGAAAATGTTATTGCCATCGCTGTCGCGCATCTCGATGCGCACGCGATCTCCGTAGCTCATGAAAGGCGTAGATGGTGAACCGCTTTCGATCGTTTCGAGCATCCGCTTCTCGGCAATACAACTTGAGCCGCGCGACCGGTCGTAATTCGACACGGTGCCGGAACCAATGATTGTGCCGGCGCCAAGCTGGCGGGTTTTGCTGACGTGCTCGATTAGCTGCAAGAAATTGAAGGTCATGTCCACGCCGCACTCGGGCTCGCCGAACAACTTGCCGTTCAACTCGGTCCGCAGCGGTCGATGAATGGTGCCCTCGCGCCAGGCATCGCCAAGCTCGTCCGGCGTGATCGCAACCGGTGAAAATGCTGAAGAGGGTTTCGACTGGTAGAAGCCAAAACCTTTGGCCAGTTCGCCTGGAATCAGCCCGCGCAAGGAAACATCATTGACCAGCATTAACAACTTGATGTGCTGCGCCGCCTCGGCGCTGGTGCATCCCATGGGCACGTCGTCTGTAATAACTGCTGTTTCGGCCTCCATGTCGATGCCGAATTCATCGCTCGGTACGGGAATGTCATCGCGTGGCCCGAGAAAGGCATCCGACCCCCCCTGGTACACCAGCGGGTCATGCCAGAAACTTTCCGGCATCTCGGCACCGCGTGCCTTGCGCACGAGTTCGACATGATTCACATAGGCGCTACCATCAACCCAGTGATACGCGCGCGGCAGTGGCGATGCGACAGTTTTTTCGTCAAACGTGATTTCGCCTTCGACGGCGCCCTCGTTGAGCTCCTTGTAAACAGAGGCGAGCCGTGGTTCGGCGTCACTCCAGTTGTCGAGCGCAGCCTGCAGAGTGGTCGCCACCTCTGGCACAGGAATCGCGCGCCGCAAATCGCGACTCACAACGACAAGTGTTCCGTCGCGGCCACCGGTCTTCAGGCTTGCAAGTTTCAACGAGGTTCTCCATGACTTAGGGGTAAGCGCCGGACGTGCGCCGTGCGAAACTCTAGCAGCGCGACCTGACTTTGGCCACCAGTCGTCGTCGCCTGCATTAGGTAACGCTAGCCTTGCGCCGATCGGCGGCCGCGGCAGCGCTATTGTCGAGCAGAAGCCGCTTCCCGTCCTGACAGCCGCCTGTACTTAAACGTTCATACGAACGTCGTTTTTACTTTGCCGTCCGCGGGTCGCCGAAAACGGCTGAGATCGTCGCGAACAGCGACGTTCCACAGAAGCAATTCACTGCAAATTGCTATACAATTTTACAACACTTTTTTTACAGTGTTTTTTTCACAAGCGAGGCGATAGTGGCGAAGCAAACCGGACTGTTTCGAAAGGCCCACTTTCTGGGTACCAAGATTCGCGGATTGCGCAAAAGAAACAACCTGACCCTGGAAGATCTGTCGGTCCGTTGTGTGCAGCTCGACGCGGAAAATGCACCGTCGGTGTCGTACCTGTCGATGATCGAGAATGGCAAACGCATGCCCTCCGAGGATTTGATGGGCGTTATAGCCGCGGTTTTTCAGAAAGACCTCGATTGGTTTTTCGATGAGACGCTGGAAGAAGAACCTATCAGCACGACGCAGCCCTCAGCGGTCGGCGCAATGCCGCTGGAACCCAGTTTTTTGTTCAGTAGCGAATTGCTGCAGCTGGCGATCCCGGAATTGCTTTCACAAACCGGCACGACAGGCACACAGTTTGCTCACCTGCTGATTCGCGCGCATCAGGAGACCCGGCAGAACCGTTTTCCCGACCTGGAACGCGCAGCCGAGTCCATTGGCCGGAAGCAGTTCCCGGTGTCGCTCGACGACCTCTGGCGACTCACTAAACGGGCCGGAATAGGAGTGCGCTGGTTCGAACGCGCGCCGAGCCGCGGCAAGCGCGGCGATGACGCCGTTCCAGGCACCCTGCTCCGCTCTTTTTACGAGACTCCGGGCACGATATGGCTTAACAGACGCCTGGAAGATTCGCCACAACGCTTGCGCTATGACCTGGCAAATCACCTCGCGCACCGCGTGCTCCATGACGGCGACGGCGCGCGCGCCGCGCAGGTATCCGGAGACAGAACGCAAGAACGACGACCAGACTCCGAGTCCCCGCATCTCGATGCAAAGGATATCTTGTATGCCTGGCGGGACTTCGAGTGCAGTTATTTCGCGGCGGCCTTGCTCGCACCGAAGACACCGTTTCGGCAATTCCTTGCGCGCCATCGCTACGCGACCGATATCGGTGATCGAATCGGCCTGTCACCGGGCCTCATTATGCGTCGCATGACGAGCGTCTCACCGTACCGCCACTGGCATTATTTTGATGCCTACCCGCCCGGTAACCTGCGCGCCGTGTATCGCGGCAACGGCATTCCACTGCCGTGGGGGAACATGCGCCTGGTATCCGACCCCTGCCAGCACTGGGCCGTTTTCAAGATGCTCAATGCGCGCGGTAGCAAACCCTCTGCGCAAATTTCGGTTCTCCGCAACGGCGATGACAAGCGCTTGTATTGTTGCGAATCGGTGCGCTCTAAAGATGCGGCGGGCAATGCGCACGTCATGTGCGTCGGCATCGACCTGGCGCCGGCGCTAAACGCGCAAGGTATTGATGCAGCGACTACCACGGATATGATTGAGTCGGCCTGCAACGAACACGGTGGCGTGGGCCCGATTCCAGCGGAGGCGCGGCAGCATCTCGAAACGGTCGGCAAGATTCTCAACATCGGCTGGCTGAGCAAGGGTGCTGACAAAGATGCCAGCATTATTTGCCCACGGAGTACTAACTGCCCCCGTGACAATCACTGCCTGGGATCCGTCAAACCGCGAAATCGGCGAGGACCTGAGCAATTGCGCGAACAGATACTGCATGAGGCAGAGACGGCGTGATCACCACTTGTACTATCGAACCTTGAGGATCAGGCAGGAAAGAAGTCGATAGGCTTCGTGGTCGTTATTGCCTCGACGTCTCGTGCCTCAAAGCGGAACAGACGCACACGCTGCACAAGTTTGCGTTCAAGCTCGTCATCGTCGAGTTCGCTGGAAATTACTTCGCACAAAGTTACCTGGCCATCGGGCGCGATTGTCAGGCGCAGTACGAGCTTGCCTTCGAGCGTCGGGTCAGCACGTAGTGCGCGATTGTACAAAGCAAATATCGCGCCTTTGTTACGGTCGAAGACCAACTCTATTTCCTCGCGGCTGCGCGATGCCTTGCCGCTACTGCCGGTGCGCCGAGTCGCGTTGCCGGCGGCTGCAAGTCCGGCTACCGGGCTATCGACCTGCGTTGTATTGCGCTCACCCAGTCCGCTGCCACCGGTATTTCGACTGAGTGCAGCAGTGTTGATACCGCGACTGGCGGCGCCGGCACTCGAGGTAATCATTGAACGTTCGTTGCGTTTTGCTTCGCCCACTGCTGCGGACAGCTCGCGGGTGTCCTGAACCTGGTCAAGCAGGTCGTTGTCGCGCAGTGCGGCGAGGTCCTCGGCAAACGGCAAGAGCGCTGCCCTGGCTTTTTCGCGAGCCTGAACCTGCAAGTCAATGGGCTCGGGTTCCGGCTCGGGCGCGGGTTCTGCGTCAGCAACAGCCGTCGGTTCTGGCTCAACCCATGGTTTGATTTCTGGTTCCGGCTCGGGCTCGACACGTGGCGGTGGCGGTGGCGGTTTGTCCTGCAACAACAACTTTGCGATACGCGGCGGAATCTCGTCGAGTTCGTACGGGTCGGGTTGCGGTGCCGGCAAGAACGGCCAGATCAGACCTACGACCGCGATGGCCAACAGTACAATGAAAAGCTGCCGCCGGAAGCGATGCTCCTGGCCGCTGCTGTCGCTCCATGCCAGCTCGTACTCTCTGTAGAAAGGAATATCCAATCCGCTGCTCCTGGTCCCGACGTGCCCTCAGCGGGCGGCGGAAAGCTGCTCTAGCTGGTCCGAACTTTTCTGCATCACCGCGAGGGAAATGCGTCCATAGTCAGCATCAGTACAGGTGGCCATCACTTTTTTCAGCAAACGATAGGGTATTTCCTTGTCGCCCATGATCGTCACCTCGCGATTGACGATCTCTTCTGCTGCTTCGCGACGCAATACGCGATCGCTTTGGCGCCGCAACGCCTCTTTGAGTTCAACGATGATGTTGCCGGAGAGTCGCAACGCATCTTCGACTCTTGCAATGGGTTTGCCCTGCACCAGGATTTGCTCCTCGCCAATCAGCACAATTACGGTTTCACGTGCTTTTTCCTCAGCGATAGATTGCGGCAGCTGTATGTCCTTTGCGTTCGGCAACACTTCAACTTCGGAAGAATTGACGAGTAGAAAAAACACCAGGATAGTGAATATGTCCATTAGCGACACAAGGTTAAGGGCGCCGCCTTTTTTCGCGCGTTCATGGCGCTGGTCCATGCGCCTGGCACGGGCTGACATCTTCATGCCTACGCGCCCTCCGCGCTAATCGGCGCATCACCGATAGAAATTTCGGGGAACAGATCCGTTCGCACAATTGAGTCGTCGACGATGTTCTCGCCCATGCGAACGCGATCCATCACCTGCACGAGCGTGTCATACGGGATGTCTGCCTCGAGCAGAATTGAGGCATCCGTTTTTTCCGGGTAGGCATTTTTCAATTCGCCTAGTTTTTCACTCATCGCCGCGAAGTCGTAGCCGTTATCGCCCATCGGGTAGGTCCCCAACACGCCGATCGTGCGATCGCCAACTTCGATACGGTCACCGCGCACAATGATTTCCAATTGAAAAACCTGTTCTTCTTTATCGGCAGATTCACTTGAGGAGCCGGGCAGATTCAATTCCAGAATTGCCAGTCGCGAGAACACTGCGGTAATCAAGAGGAATGGTACGAGTATGACCATCAGATTCATGAAGGCCGTTATGTTTAGCTCAGCAGTCTCCGTATTGCGGCGGCGACCAATCTGACGGCGACGTGTCACGCAGCGGCTCCCGCCGGACTGTTCTGGCGCTCGGTAATTGCATTCAGAAACTTGACGCTCGCCATCTCCAGGCTATCGACGATCTGGTTCGTCTTGGTTTGCAACAACGCATGAAAAAGCAGCAACGGAATCGCAACCATGAGTCCGAAAGCCGTTGTATTCATCGCCACCGAGATGCTTGCCGACAACATGTCCGCCTTATCGGCCGGATTCGCGTTGGATACCGCGGTAAAGGCATTGATGAGGCCAATAATTGTGCCGAGCAGACCGAGCAGTGTCGCGATATTGGCGAGAGTTGCCAGGTAATGCGTACGCTTCTCAAGGCGCGGCATTACTTCCATCAGACTCTCTTCCATGGCCTTCTCGACGTCGTCTCGTCGTCTCGCGGACTTCACCCGGTACAAACCGTAGGTCAGGATCGACGCAATCGCAGCTTTCGACTTCGTGGTCTCTGCGGCAGCCTGTTGAAAATTACCGGCTTTCAGAAATGGCACGATCTTGCTCCATAGCGCGCGGTTGCTCGCACCTGAAGCAGTCAGGTATACCCAGCGTTCGACCGCAATAGTCAAGCCCAAGCCGAAAACGATCAGGATCGGGTACATGAACACACCGCCCTGTTGAAAAAAACGCACGATGGCGCCCAGATCATCCATTTGATGACTCCTCATCTTGTGCAAATGTTAGTTGGTACATTTAGTCCTCCTGCAAATCCTCGTAGTAGCGGATTTGCCTGACAAACTCGCTGCGATCGATCGGCGCGAGAATTTCATCCAGTAAAGTATTGGCGGGCTTGCCGATCAGGTCGCCGGGCTCAGACTTTTGCCACGGCACGATATACAGGACCTTCGGTAGCTCCTGGTTGCCGGTAATCTCCGTGCGATCAAGATCGAGTTCATCCATTACTCCGTCGTTCGCTATGACGCGCCGACTGCTCCTCGGCAGCGTGTCCTCTGCGCTTTGCGCCGTCGACGTGACGATCTCATCCGCGCTAACGACAACGGCAGGCTCAAGATCGTCGATTGCGCTACTGTCCTGTGCCACGGCCGATGTCGCCAGAAACGACAACGCCAATAGTCCAATGAATTTCCTGTGCATGCCGGCTACTCCGTCACATTTGCAGTACGTTGAGAGGCAGCGATACGCCGCTTTAAGTCGACGATCCATTTCTCCACCCGCTGGTCACTGGCACCAAGCCCTTGATATTTTTGGTAATGGTCCAGAGCGGGCGCGAGCCGTTGCAGGTATAGCTCGTTAAGCACGCCCAGGTTGTAGTGGGCCAGCCGGTATCCGGGTTCGGCAGCAAGCGCTGCAAGGTAGGCAGTTTCAGCATCGGCAAAACGGCCCTGACGGCGGCGCAACATGCCGAGTTGATTCAGCGCGGCCGCGTGATCAGGTTTCAGTTGCAACGCATGCTCAATGCTTGCCTCCGCCTTGCTGTCGTCGCCAGCTCGCGACTGCAATATGGCCAAATTGACGTGCGCTCCGGGGTAGTCCGGATAACGCAGTTGAAATTCCGAGAACCTGAGTTCTGCCTCGACAACGTCGCCGGCAGCCATCGCTGAAACGGCCTGCTCGTACTGTGTCTGAGCCGCTGGCGGCGCAAGCGCAACGGCATCCCCGCCGCCAGCTTCGTTGCTTGGCAAAACCGTGCAACCCGAGACCAGTACAGGCAGCAACCAAACCAGGCGGGTGAGTCTAATAAAGCGCAGTAACAACATCTTCGCTGCGCTCCTGTTTTGCGTAACGGGCCGGCATCAACTCCGCCAAAGCGGCGAAACTACGCTGCACCCATTCGTCATATATCCCATCTGTGGCACGTGCCGCGTTCACTTTGTAGAAATCGATCGCTTTTTCTTCGAACGGAAAAGCTTGCTCTTCCAGAAGCAGGTCGTACTCCTCCAGCGCCAGCGCGTCGAGGTCAGCCGGACGCTCGGACTGCATCAGGTCAAGGGCGAATTGCTCGTATGCTTCGCCTAACCTGAACGTCGCGGCCGTCGTCACTTCTTCAACAGCGTAGTCAATTGCTACGCCGTACAGCGATACCAGTTCTTCCATCATGCTTTTCTTGAAGGTGAGGCTGGAAGCCAGCGGCTGGGTTATCCGAGTGGTCGAGAAGCGTTGCCGCAATGGCTCCGCAAGGCGCAGACTTGCAAGCGCGGCAAGGTAACGGCTCCGCTCCGTGCGCTCGCTCCCTGCCATTGCGTCAGCGCGCTGTAAATCTTGCAAGCGCGTACGCACCAGATTGACATCAGCGCGCTGTTCCGCGAGCTCCAGGAGGCGCGCGCGCGCTTCAAAAGACTCCACAAACGGTTCTGGATACTGGGCGACCAGAATTTCCAGGACGCGTTCCTCATCGATGGAATTCTTGCCGTCCTTGTACAGGTCGATTGCATGCCACAACGCCTCACGGCGCACCTCATCGTTGGGCGAAGCCTGCATGGCAATACGCTCAAACTCCGCGGCTGCGTCTGCGGTGCGTCCCGACTGTCGATAGGCCAAGGCCAGGTTTTTCGTAACATCGTCGGCATACTCGCCGTTCGGGAAATTGCTTCTTAAATTTAGCAGGACAGCGCTTGCGCGATCCCAGGCCTGCAACTTCATTAACGCTGCTGCAGCGTCGTACTCCGCAGTAGCACGAATAGTGGCGTCCGGCACCACGGCGGCGACACGTTGAAAATGACCGACCGCTGTCTCAAGTGCACCCCGTTCCCGAGCGGCCTCACCTTGTTTGTAGATTGCGGAGGCAATGCGGGTGTCGATCTCCTGTGACGCCACACTGTCGTCAGTCGGCGTGTATTCACGCAGGGCATAGTAAGCGTGTTCGGCAAGATCGAACTGACCGAGGTCGAATTGCGCGTGGGCAATTACCGTCCATGCGGTGCGCAGCATTGCAGCAGCTGCCGGCGGCTGTTTTTTTACCAAAGACTGAGCAACGACGATCGCCAGATCAAACTGCTGCTGCGCAAACAGGTCTTCTGCGACCACCGTCAGAACCGCGTTGGACTCAGGGTGCTGCGGGAACGCGTCGGCAAAACGCAGGCCGCTGTCGAGGTAGCGTGCATGCCAGGATGATTTTGCGTCACCGGACAATTCCGCCTCGTGGCGGCGGTAAGCCAGAATCGCCGCATAGGCGGCCTCGGCTGAGCGCTCGTGCTCCGGATAATCATAGGCTGAGCGCTCGTATTCATCGGTCGCCGCTGCAAAATCGGCGCTCTCGAACAGGATTTCGGCAAGCAAAAAGTTGGTAGCCGCGCTGCCCGTCTCATCGGGAAAATATTCGAGGAATTTTCGATACCAGCGCGCAGCCTGCTGATAGTCGGAAAGTTCAGCGTCACGCTGAGCTTCCGCGTGGAAGTATTGTGCGAGGTCCGTCAGGTTTGCTTTCAGATTGTCAATGACGTTTTCGTTGCCGGCACGCACGTTGTGTTGCCAAAACGCCTGATCCAGGCCGTAGCGCTCGACAAAATTTTGCTTCGCTTCCAAAACCAGCGACGCAAAGCCACCCTGCTGGTTGGCATCAATGGCTGCCGCCTGTAGTTGCGGGGCCCGCGGGTGTGTCGGATTCTCGGCAGCGAAAGCTTCGTAAGTTTTCGCTGCATCGACGAATCGCTCTTTCTCGAGGTACAGGTCGCCCAGTTTGCGATAGACAAGGTAGCTGTAACCGGGGGACGGGCGGCTGGCAAAAAACTGCTGCATGCTCAGCGGACCATCAAGGTAGGAACAGCTGATAGACACCACCCGCAAAGTGTCGTCAACGAGCTCTCGATCAGCGCGACCGAGCACAGCGAGCGGGTCGCCACTAGCCAGGAAATCGATTCCGCGCAGCTTGTGGTCTAGCAAAGCAAAAAACGCGCCGAAACTTGCCTCGTGCCTGGCGAGCTTAAACTGTGCCCATCCCAACTTGTACAAAGACTGCACGTAGAATCGCGATCCCTCACCGGCCGCAACGACGTGCTGATAGGCGCGCTCCGCATCACCATAGTTTTTCCGCAGAAACAACATCTCGCCGCGTCGAAACTCAATCTCGGCACGTCGGGATGTCGTGGGGTATCGAGTGACCAACTCGTTCAGTGTTGCAAGCGATTCGTCAGTTTGGCCAGCCACTTCATAGGCGCGCGCAAGCTGGTATAGAACCGTGTCGTTGCGCCGATAATCCGGATACGACTCCAGTAACGACTTGAATAGCGCCACGGCACTTGCAAAACTACTTTGGTCGAGGGTGCCGACGTTATCCGACAACTGCTGTGCCTCGGTGGCCTCAAGCTCAAGATCAGCCAGGCGGCGCATCGCCTCGGCCCGCAACAGTGGATCCTCGGATACCAGGTCCAGAAACTCACGGTAATTGTCGCGTGCCCTTTCGTTGCTGGCGGTAATCTCGCGTTCCGCTGGCACCTCAATACTGCGGCCTTCCAGGCTCTTGATCGTCGGCGGCTTTTTCTTCGCCGAAGTGACAACAGGCACGATGCTGAGCGCGACAACAAGCAACAGTGACACAGCAGCGCGACTCATGGCGCAGTTACTGCTGATGCCGACCGGTCGTAGATTGCCGCAAGTGCGAAGCGTGCCTGAACCGAATACGATTGGAGTCGCTGTTGTTGTGCGCGCATTTCACCAATCGCGATTGCCTGCAAATAGGCACGTTGCCGGTCGAGCACGGCCCTGATCCGCAACTGCAGGCCGGCAATGCGGGGCCGTAGTGTCGCGATGCGGTCGTCAAAGGCGCCGAATGATCGCGGTTCATTGCGCATGGACTCATCGACACGTCGGCGCGAGCGCTGCGTTTCGACGAGGGCCACGCCACTCAGGCGCACGTTTTTGCGATTGCGCCAAAGTCGCTCGTTGAAATCCTTATCAAGTTGCCACTGAAGTACGCCCTTAAGGAGGCGGACCTTACGCTGCAAATCAACAGCTTCGGGAAGGTTTGCTTGCAGTACCGGATTCGACGCAAGCGCAGCGATCTCGTCCCACAAGGCAAACTCGTCGTCCGTCGCGAGCGCCAGCGAATCACGGTCGCGTTCGATATTGTCCAAGCGAACGTCAAACGCCAGCTTGCGTTCTATTAATTCCTCAAGATTGGCGCGTCCGAGACTGTCCTGCACGCGCGGTAATCGCTCCGCATACGCCTGTTCTCGCGTATCGAGCATGTTGCGGAACACGCTGAGATTGCTGGTCCAATGTTCAAGATTGCGCGCGAGATAATCAAGATCGCGATAGTTTTTCAAGCCTTCCTGAAACTCATGCCTGGCAAGCAAGTGATACAGGTAGCGCGAGCCGTCGGCATCCGGCAGCGCTTCAAGTTGCCAGTGCCAGCCCGTTGCCGCCGGCGCATTATCGGCAACAAGACTCGCTAATAATTCGCCGGAGCGAAGCGCCGCGATGGTTTGGTCGATGCGCTCGTTCTCTTCTTTGAAGGCTTCGATCGCGGCAAGATACTGGTCCGCAGCCTGGCTCACTGCATCGACTTTCGCCAGCGCGTATGGCACCGCAAGCATAGCTTCCTGCACCGCCGGATCGAGTAGATTCCGGTTGCGCAGCTCCATCCAGGGCACGAGCGCGTTATTGAACTGCTCCATTTCAGCATCTGCCCAGCCAACACCCAGCAACGCCTTATTGGAGAATGGGCCGCTCAGCCTGACACGCTGCAGGAGGGCTTTCGCCTCCTGCGCGCCGCCTTTTTGCAGGTACGCATAGCCGAGGGCAAGGTTCGCTTTGTCGCGCAACGCGGCGAGCTCTTCGTTATGTGGCTCGATCAGGCCCAGAC
Organism: Woeseia sp.; assembly: GCA_013003155.1. GTDB lineage: Bacteria > Pseudomonadota > Gammaproteobacteria > Steroidobacterales > Woeseiaceae > Woeseia. The sequence continues at coordinate 40,435 of JABDKF010000197.1, forward strand.
TATCAAGCATGCGTGCCGCGTCACGGGTGCTGCCGTTACGAATGAGTGCAACGCCCAGGTTGTAGCGTGCGTAACTCCCCCACTCGGTTTTGTCCTGAAAGCGATCGAGCAGTTCGATTGCCTGGTCAAATTCACCTTGCTCGATAAGCATTTGGGCAAGCAGCAGTCGACCCTCTGCGGGCATGGACCCGGGCAGATCACCCTCGATACTGCCCAGTGCCTGCCGTGCCTTGTCGAAGTAGCCGCGTTGTTGCCAGACACGCGCAAGAAAAAAGAAGGTTCGATCGCGCAGCCCGGAGTCTGAAGTACTGTTCAGCAGTCGCTCGAAAATCTCAGCGGCCCGCTGATGATTCCCGTAGGACAGGTACAGGCCACCCAGCAAAAGCTCCGCCTCTGCAGCGTGGTGGGGAAGGTGCTGGCTCTCTTGCGCTGCCAACAATCTTACGATCGCAGGAAAATAGTCTTCTTTGTAAAAATGAAAAAGGACCTCGCCATAGTGGGGGTCCTCGACGATTGTGGCGCTGTTGTCGTCCTTAGCCTTGGCGTTAGCCGCAGCGAACAACAGGATAGAAAACAGGGTAACCAGGTAGGCGTGCGGGAAGGTCAAAAATCACTCCCATTCCCTTACGTCGAATTCAGGCTGTTGTTTTTTGGCGCGGTCCGAAATTGCCAGTTCGACATACTTTGCGCCAAGGCCTTTGTTCAATGAAACCGTGGCGCCCCTGCGATACTCACGCTGCTCTGGACCGTAGCCAACAAACACGGCAATAAGCTCGTGATCACCAGCCTTCAGATTTTCGAGATGCAGACGATGCACGCCTCCGCGCTGCAGTGCTGACGCCTCACGATCGGTGTAGAGGTAGTTTGCGACGTCTTTGCCGTCGATTTTGAGATTGACGGAATCGAGTTTGAAATATTCGCCGACATCGACCGACAAGAAAAAGGCGACCTGCGTGTTTGCCGGAAACAGTAACTCCTCTTCAAGCAGGAACAGATCCCGGTTAAGCTCCAGAACCTCTTCTTTCAGCGCCTGAACGTCGCCGTCGATACTGCGAAACTCATTATTGTCGACCGTCGACAAGTCGCGATCCTGCGCCACAGCGGACGCACCAGGCATCGCCATGAAAAAAACCATGAACAACACGGCAAGGATTTCATATTTCGTCATTCGCATGTTTCTTTCGCCCTCATCGCAATGACGTTACTCGCGCAACAGGCTGCGAATCTCCGTTAAGTATTTTTGCTCGTAGCCAGGCTTGTAGCCGTGGTGCACGTGGCGAACCGTGCCGGCACGATCCACCAGTATTGTTACCGGCATCGCCTCGACCTGGTAAAGACGGCTGACGTCCTTGGCCTCATCAAACAGGACGGGGAAACTGACGCCCAGTTCGTCAATCATTTTCAACGCGCGACCGGCATCGTCATCGATATTTACGCCCAGGAGTTTGAAACCGACGCGTTCGTAGCGTCCATAAAGATCGTCAAGCAATGGCATTTCCTGGCGACACGGCCCGCACCAGGTCGCCCAGAAATTTATCATGACAACATCACCGCGATATTCGCTGAGTCGCAGATTGCTGCCCGTGTTACTGGCGAGCGCGAAATCCGGCGCTGTTTGGCCTGTGAGTGCGGAAGATGCCAGCGTCGTTAACGCCCACAACGACAGGAGGGTCCCGCTGCAAAAAATTCGAACACGATGCATGAGTCACAGTCCTTTTGGAGTATGGGTGCCGGTAGCATTCGAGAAAACGCAAGGCAACCGTCGTCGCGCTCTCCGGGACGGTCGTTGCTGCTTTGCTTAACCCTGCTCTGAAGCAAAATATGTGCTTGAGTATAGTGACAGCACAGGCCCGGTTTTGGCCGTGATGATCGTCACATTTGACCGGGACAACAGAGCTGCAAATTGTTGAAACGCATCAAGGACGCAGGTTCCTGATGCCAATGTCGTCGCTGAACAGCGACAAATGAGACGACGGGTCGTTTACCGCAAATTTTTCTGTGCAGGCGGTCGCAATCCATCCGAATAGAAAAGCGCACCTTCTGCATCGATCACAACCGCTTCGTAATCCGGCAACGTGCCAACGAGACGTAAACCGTCATCGACGCCCATGACGAACACAGACGTTGACAAGGCATCTGTCAACACGGCGTCCGGTCCGATGACCGTGGCGCTGCGAATTTCCGCCGCGGGCTGACCCGTAGTCGGCACCAGAATATGGTGATAGCGCGTGTCGTCCTCAATAAAAAATCGCTCGTAGTCACCGGATGTTGAGATGGCCTCATCTTCAAGTGGGATACGTAGCACGACACGACCCGCATTGCGTGGATCACGTACGCCGACAACCCAGGGCTGACCGCGCCGGTCGCCCAGCAATCGGGAATCACCGCCAGCGGTAACGATCGCGTGGTCGACATTATGCCGGCGCAACTCCTGGACGCCGCGTTCCACCGCGTAGCCCTTCGCAATCCCCCCCAGGTTGATGCGCACACCGTGCCGCAGGAATCGAATGTAATGCCCTTGCTGAGTCGCTTCTACGAGCCTGTAATCTATAGCCGGCAATGAATCTCGCAAACTGGCATCGTCCGGCCTTATCCTGGCGCGGTAGTCGTAGTGCTGACCCACGCTGTCGTAGGTAATGTCGAAGGCACCCAAAGTCAGTACGGAAACGTCAAGGGCACGGACTATCAGGTCAAACAATTCCTCACCTGCGTCGACCGGGCGCTCAGCAGCGTGGCGATTAAGCTCGGAAATCCGGCTGTCATCGATGTAGGTGCTCATCAAACGCTCGATGCGCGATATCTCTGAAAAAGTCGCTTCGAGTGCCGCATTGCCGGCGGCGTCGTCCGCGTGCCACAGGCGTACCCGGACCTCAGTTCCCATTAGTGGTCGCGTATCCTCGAGCCACGCCGCATCTGCAGCGGCTCCCGGCATCACGAATGCCAGCAGCACTGCGGCTAGCGCTGGCGCAGGCCCGGGGTTATGCTTGCGGCGGCAACTTGCTTGGTGGGAGCGCAACAGTGACATCATTTCTGATTTTCCTTGGCCTTATCGCTGCAGTCGTGTTCTATGCGATCGCCATTTACAACAAACTCGTTAATCTAAGAAACCGCGTCAAAAATGCGTTCGCGCAAATCGATGTGCAATTGACCCGTCGTCACGACCTGATTCCAAATCTCGTCGAGGCGGTGAAAGGCTACATGAAACACGAGCGGGAAACCCTCGAAGCCGTCATAAACGCCCGTAACTCGGCAGTCTCCAGCCTGCAGGCCGCCAAGGCCGATCCGGCAAACGCAAAAGCTATCAAGGAACTTGGGGCATCGGAAGGCGCCCTGGGCAGCGCGCTTGGACGCCTGTTTGCGCTGGCCGAGGCCTACCCTGATCTGAAAGCAAACCAGAATATGATGCAGTTCCAGGAAGAACTGGCCAGCACCGAAAACAAGGTTGCCTTCTCTCGCCAGGCATTCAACGACAGCGTTCTCGGTTATAACAATGCGGTTGAAAACTTTCCAAACAATATCGTCGCCGGGATGTTCCAGTTCGACCCTGCCAGCTTCCTTGAAATTGAGTCGGTTGAGAAGCGCACGGTTCCGGAAGTGTCGTTCAGTTAAGCCGGTCTTGCGGCGGCACGCTGCCTAAGGCATGAATTTTTTCGAGGCACAGGATAGCGCCCGCCGGGCCACGCGTGGCCTCGTCATCGCCTATTCCGTTGCCACCTTGCTCATCGTTGCAGGCGTTACGGCGATAGTCGGTATGGCGCTTTATGGCACGCAGCAAAACCCCGACCCGGCGATTTTGTTGGCAGCCGCGATTGCGACGATCGCCTTGATTGTCAGCGCTACCTTGTACAAGACGGCACGTCTGTCATCGGGAGGCGGCACGGTTGCCCGCGATCTTGGCGGCACACAGGTTCCTCCAGACGTGAATGATCCGTTGAGACGTCGGCTGCGCAACGTCGTGGAAGAAATGTCTATTGCCTCCGGCATTCCGGTGCCCGAGATCTACGTTCTGGAACAGGAAACGGGGATCAACGCATTTGCCGCCGGTTTTACGACTGGCGACGCGGCTATTGCGGTTACTCGCGGAACGTTGGAAATCCTTAATCGCGACGAGTTGCAGGGCGTTATCGCTCATGAATTTAGCCACATCCTGAACGGCGACATGCGACTCAACATCCGCATGATGGGCGTATTGTTTGGCATCATGGTTTTGGGCCTGATAGGCCGCTTTATCTTGCGCAGCAGCTATCGCACCGGCCTTAGCAGTAGCCGCAGCCGTCGCGGCAGTGGTGGTGGCGCGCCGGTTCTGCTTATCGGCGTCGGACTCATCGTGGTCGGCAGCGTTGGCGTTTTCATGTCGCGATTAATCAAGGCGGCGGTGTCGCGCCAGCGCGAGTACCTGGCCGATGCGTCCGCCGTGCAATTTACCCGCCAGACCGACGGCATTGCCAACGCGTTGAAAAAAATCGGTGGCTACCAGCGACATTCTTATCTCAAGGCCGCCGATCCGGAAGAAGTCAGCCACATGTTGTTCGCACTTGGCGCTCGCTTCTCGGGACTGTTTGCTACGCACCCGCCGTTGATCGACCGCATCAAGGCCCTGCAGCCCGGCTTCCGGGATGACGATTTGCCGACCGTTGACCTGCCGAGAATGTCGCCGTCGGATGGCGATGCCGCCTTTAGCAACCTCAGCCAGTTCACAGCGGGTGGCGACGCGCTGCAACAAAAACCCATCATCGACACCATCGGCAATCCGACGCTGCAGCACGTCATGTACGCCGGTGCACTTCGCGGTGGATTGCCGGAAACCTTGTACGAAGCAGCGCACTCACCCCACCTCGCACCTTTGCTTGTTTTCGGTATTTTTATCAGCGGTTCCCAGCAACGAAGCGCCAGCGCTTTGGAATTCGTGGCACGACAGCTCGGCGAACAGCGCGCAAAACTTGTTAGTGAACTTCACGATGCGCTCGCGGCTGGCGGCCCCGAATGGCGCCTGCCATTGCTGGAGATCGCGTTCCCGACGCTCCGTCAAATGCCGCTTCAGCGGATCGAATTCATGCTGGATATTGGTCAGCGTCTCATTGAACAGGATGGTCAGATCGAACTTCATGAGTTTTGTTTGTACCGTATATTGAAATTGAACCTGGGTAATGCATTGGCGCCGTCCGCAAGATCGCGGCCTGCGGCTAAGGCGGAGGTCAGGAGCGCCGCGCTGATCCTGCTCGCGGTGATTGCGCTCAATGGCCAGGCCGCGGCCGAAAATCGTGAGCGAGCGTTTGCCGCGGGCGTCGCCAAGCTCGGCAAATGGGCCAAAGATGCCACGCTGCAGGTACCTGCCGATAGGGTCGCTGCGCTGCGTGACTGCCTCGATACCCTCCAACGCGTTTCGCATTCCGGGCGGCAAAAACTGGTGCAGGCAGTTGCAGCCGTGATCAGCGAGGATGGCCGACTCACTGCCGGGGAAGCGGAACTGCTTCGCGCGGTTTGCGCCTCCCTGCTCTGTCCTTTGCCGCCGCTGGCCGTGCGCCGCGATGGCCAGCAACCATGAGCACAGGTAAGCTTTGCCGTATGATGCGTGCCAAGGGAACTATTCGCAGCGTTTCGGCTCTTTAGTAAGGCAAGTTTGCTAAAGTACTGCCTATTGCCAGATGCACGGCCCGGTGCAACGTCCCATTACAGGAAATCGCTATGAGCATTCGTTCAAATGTCATTTTGCTAGTTATGTCGTTGGCAGTTGCGCTGCCGGCTAACGCGGCATCGCGCCAGGAGAAACGTGTCTCCGATGCGACCGACGTGATTAACCAGCTTTTGCAGATCCCGGAACAGTCAGTACCACCATCCCTGCTGTCCCAAGCCTATGGCATTGCCGTTATTCCCAGCGTTGTCAAAGTTGGCTTCGGACTCGGTGCCAGACGCGGCAAAGGCATTGCAGTAGTCAGGCAGGAAGATGGCAGCTGGAGTAACCCGGCATTCGTTACGTTGACCGGCGGCAGCATCGGCTGGCAAATCGGCGCTCAATCCACTGACATCATTCTCGTTTTTAAATCACGACGCGGCGTTGACGGCATCGAGACAGGAAAATTGACGCTGGGAGCCGATGCCTCTATCGCGGCGGGTCCTGTCGGACGCAGCGCGGAGGCAGCCACCGATATTCAATTCCAGGCAGAGGTCTACTCGTATTCCCGGAGTCGCGGGCTTTTCGCGGGGATTTCGCTTGAAGGCGCGGGCCTGACGATAGACAAGAAAAGCAACGCGGCGTTTTACGGCGAAGCAGGCATTACGCCGCACAAGATTTTTGCGAGCCCTGCAAACTTCGCCCCATCAGTCGCAAACAATTTTGTCCAGGTGCTGACCGCGCAAACCCGGCGTCTACCTAAACAGCCGGGCATGCAGCCTACCGTCAACGCAGAGCGCGTCGATGAACAGAGCGAGTCCAGTGTCCGCACTTTCGGTATAGAAGAAGCGGAAGCGCCGGAAAGCTGGCAATAGCCGACCGATACACGATTGGCCGGGAGTTATTGCTCCTGCGCCTGTTGGCGACGCCGCAATTCCTCGCGAACGTCGTCCAGCGAGGCATCCTCCGCAGCGGCGGGCAACTCGGGTTCGTCAGATGCGGCGTCCGGAGTTGCTGCAGGCGAGGTCGGCGTGACTGGCGGCGGGTCTACGCGCTGCTCACTCGGGGGCAAGGCTTCGAACTGGCTTAGATAATCGGACTCCTGCCGCAGGCGCTCTGCTTCCTCGGCACGACGACGTGCTTCTACCGCTGCCTCGCGCGAGCGCCGGAGCGCGTCACGCTTACGCTCTGACTCCGCTTCCAGTTCTTTACGATTCGCCTCATTCTCCCGCACAGCCAGACGATCGCTCGCTTCGCGCGCGTTGACACATTGTTCCGTGTATTTGAGCTCCGCACGATTTGCCGCACAACGCACGACGGTCGCCTCCAGCAAACGCGGATTGTCCATAAGCTCAGAGACGCTGTGCGGCTGTTCCTGGGTGCAGGAAACAGCGAGGCAGGTGCCGGCGAACAGCAAAAAGTATCGGTGTGGTCGAAAAGCCATATTGTTTGTGTCTAACATCCTATTGCATAGACCAGACATGCGCAGTGCGAGACGCAATTATAACATCCGATCTGGCCTGGCGAGCGTGCGTGATCCTCACTTACGGCAAAGCGACGGGGTTGTTTCAGACCTGGGAATTTGCCGCTTTGTGGCTGACGACGCCCGATTTGCTGTCGCTATTCTGCGACCTGTTCACACAGGCTCTGCGATGCAAAAATATTTCTTAGTGATTCGCCGTCGCGCTACCGCAAGATTTGCATGGGTTTATAAATTGATTCGGCATTTGACCGGGCGAGAAGTTCAATGACATCCGATGACCTAGTGTTGCGCACGCAATGGATACCTTTTCGTAAAAGCCGCAGCACGACCCTACCGCGGCCATGACTCAGCGGTCTGCTATAGTGCCTCCATTCGACGTCACTTGAGGTTCGCGACGGTGTCCGATAGCAGCCAGTTTGCCTTGCTACGCCAGCGCCGTTTCGCGCCCTTTTTCGTTACGCAGTTTCTTGGCGCGTTTAATGACAACGTCTTCCGCAACGGGCTGGTAATTCTGGTCACGTTCCAGACGATTGCTGTCGCCGGCATGGATGTCAGCGAACTCGCGAATGTTGCCGGTGCACTTTTTATACTGCCGTTTTTTCTTTTCTCGGCTCTCGCCGGTCAACTTGCGGACAAATTTGAAAAATCGCGGCTGATCAGGGCAATCAAACTGCTGGAAATTTGCCTGATGGCATTTGCCTCGGTTGCGCTATTGACAGGCAGCTATGCCTGGCTGCTTGCGGTGCTGTTCCTGATGGGCTGCCAATCCACGCTGTTCGGCCCGGTAAAATATGCCTACTTGCCGCAGACTCTTACCATCGAGGAATTGGTAGGCGGTAACGCACTTGTCGAAGCCGGAACCTACACGGCGATTATTCTGGGATTGATGGTCGGCGGCATGGCCGTCGCGATTGACCCCGGCAATAGTGTGATCCTGGCATGCTGTCTGCTAGGTATCGCCTCATTAGGCTACCTTGCGAGCCGCAACATCCCTACGCTGCGCGCAGTTGATCCGGGCCTCAAATTCAACTGGAATACGTTTTCCGAAACATGGCGCATTGTCAGTTTCGCCCGCAAAGACCGCAATGTTTTCCTGGCCATTATCGGAATTTCCTGGTTTTGGTTCTTGGGCTCGGCGATTACCTTTCAGGTCCCGGCCTACACGCTGGTAATCCTAAACGGCAATGAAACAATCACCACCATCCTGCTGGTCGCTTTTGCGGTTGGTGTAGGCACGGGCTCGCTGTTGTGCGAGCGAATGTCAGGACGGCATATTGAACTTGGCCTGGTGCCTTTTGGTTCAATCGGACTTTGCCTTTTTTGCGTTGATCTGTACTTCGCACAACCGGTAAGCAGCGCAACTGCCGTCGATACCGTCTCTGCATTCCTCAGCCGCCCCGGTAGCTGGCGCGTCCTGATTGACATGTCGCTAATCGGTGCTTTCGGTGGCTTCTACATTGTTCCACTGTACGCAATGCTGCAATCACGCGCGAATCGGCGCCACCTGTCGCGAATTATTGCGGCGAATAACATCGTAAATTCCATATTTATAGTATCGGCCGCTGTTGTTGCGCTAAGCCTTCTGCGCTTCGGGTTCAGCATTCCGGAATTTTTCCTGATCCTTGCGCTCATGAATGCGGTCGTTGCAATCTATATTTATACACTGCTTCCCGAATTCCTGATGCGATTCCTCGTGTGGATAATCATCCACACCTTGTATCGGGTTCGGGTTGCCGGCCTCGACCAAATACCGCGACAAGGCCCGGCAATACTTGTCTGCAACCACGTCAGTTACGTGGATGCCCTGATTATTGGTGGTTGTGTGCCACGCCCCGTGCGATTCGTCATGTGGTACAAGATCTTCCAAATCCCGTTACTACGCTTTATTTTCCGCACAGCAAAAGCTATTCCAATCGCATCCGCAAGAGAAAATAGCGAGCTCCTGGAGCAAAGCTTTGAGCAAATTGACGCAGAATTGGCGGATGGCAATATCGTATGCGTGTTTCCGGAGGGGGCGATAACCCGCGACGGACACGTCCATGCTTTCAAGTCCGGCATTGAGAGAATATTGGAGCGGCGGCAAGTGCCCGTCATCCCGCTGGCACTCAGCGGCCTGTGGGGAAGCTGGTTTAGCTTGCGTCAGGGTCGCTTGCGCAAGATTCCCGGCAGGCTTTTGGCGGCGGTAAATCTGCGTATTGGCGAGCCAGTATCTCCCAAGCTCGTTACTGCAAAAAACCTTGAGTTACTGGTACGAACACTGCGCGGCGACAACCACTAACAAAAATTCCGCGAATCACTGCGGTGACGGAATTGCAGGGCTGCTACCGATACGCCTTTGCCATTCATCCAGTAACTCATCCCTGGTTCCGAATAAAAGGGGTCCTTTGTCGGCGGCGAAACTTAGTTCGTCAACTTCGACAAAACTTTCGGTAGGTGTCAGCAGCAAAAGGTGATTGCCTTGCGGGTCCAGCCGTTCATCGCCAGCAGCAGCCTGGCGCAAGCGGTCAATCACAATTTGGGAGCGTGCAAGAGCGTTTGGTACCTTCAGGGTGTCAACCCAAACCATGCCCGACGTTGAAATGCCGGTTCGATGAATCCATCCCGGCGTGCGAAACAAGACCCGGGTATCAGCGGGCGTCACTTTCATGGCATAAACGGTAGCAGGCAATTGCAGTTCGAGCGGTGCGATTTGGCCGTGATTCAGCCGCAGCAATTGCGCACGATTTTCCGCATCAACGATCACAACATTGGGGTTGTGCCGGGCAGCGGCTATCAGGCGTATCGGACGATTGCCCGAGTAAATATCCTGCAGACCCCAACTTCCGACTCGGTTGCGACTCAATTGTCGCAACACTCCGCGCTCGGTACCCACCAGCAACTGGTCATTAGTCAGGAATGTCATGCTTGAGTGCAATTCACCGAGGTCCATGTTGGCCACCGCGGTGCCGGAAGCAATTTCAATCAGCACGAGGCGTTGACCCGTCAACAGTGCGACATACTTTGCATCAGGAGAAAATTCCATTTGACGGGGCTGGCCGGACACAACGAACGGGCTATGCGGCCGCGGCAGCCCGCTGGCAACGTCCCAAACTCGCAGTGTGCCGTCAACGCCTGCGCTTGCTACCAGCTCGCCATCCGCACTGAACGCGAGATCGAGGATCGGCCCCTGATGCCCGATGTAATTCAATTCATCGCGTGCGCCAGCGATCTCTTCTGCTGACGCTGACGCGCTGATGATATGCACATGCCCATCAGCGTCACCGATGGCCAACGAGTCGCCGCCTGGTGACAAGGCGACAGCCGAATCGCCGGTGGACCTCCAGACGCGATGTCCTCCCGGCAGCGAGGGCGTCATCGGCGGTGCTGCCAGCTGCGGAGCGGGCGGCCGGCCCCAGAAGCGCGCGGGCGCGTTGGCAGCTGCGGTTACAAGAATTTCTTCGTCAAGGTTAAAGGCAAGCAAGACATCGTCAGCTTGGCCGACAGCCGCATCGAGCACCGGACCCAACAACGCGCCATCGGCGCTGCGATAAACGCGGTATCCTCGTGCCGCACTGCCGGCGGCCAACAGATTGCCGGAAGGGGAAAACTTAAGTTGCCAGCGCTCATTGCCTCGCTCCTGCAATACCGGTTCATTCGGTCTGTCGGTGCGCCACATTGACAGGCCTTGCTCGCCGTGCAAAACAGCGACCGTCTGGCCGTCCGCAGCCAGATGTATTGCACTCGGTTGCGAATGTTGGTCGAGCTGCACCAGTTGCAGCTTGGTTTGCATGTCCCAAATTCTTATCGCACGGTCATAGTCAGCGACCGCGACATGCCGACCGCTGACGTCCAGCGCTATCAGTGCCGGCGAGCCACCGACGCGCAGACTCGCCACCATGCGCCGCGATTCAAGCGACCATAACTCAAACGAAGTTTCGGGCTCACCGCGTCGCACGATAAACAGATGCTCGCCGTCCCGCGTCAACTCAACGTCCGCGCCGCCTATCCTGGCGGGCAATGTTGCTTCCCGACGACCGTTGACGGTGCGCCACAGGTGAACATCATCCTGCGCGAGCGTCACGAGATAGCGGGCATCTGCGGTAAGCCCCAATACGTCTTCTGCCGCGGGAATTGCCAGGGTGCGCGCGGGACGCGCGCTAACCAGATTCCACATGCGAGCACTATCGCTTTGTTGCGCGCGCGCTATCGCATGCCGCCCATCGGTGCTAAACCAGATGTTGTTGGACTCACGCTCGACCGGTGCGGGAATCTCGAGCCCCTGGTCAAAACTCTCGACAAGGCCCTGCGAGTTCAGATTCAAATCCCACGACAGCAGCTCGCCACTGACGCCAGTGGCTTCGTCGCGCAGACTGATTGACCAGGTGCCTGCCAGCGCTTCGCCGCGCAGTTCGCCGAGCTCGGCCATGCCAAAGGTAATCTCGTTGTTTGCAGAAGAGCGTTCAATTGGAAATTCGAGATCCACGGACCGGCCTGACGGTGCAATGAGCTTGAGCCGCAGATCGGCAAGCCGCGCATGCTGGACATTGACCTTTAATCCGATGCGCGTGACTGACGCATTGCTATTGACTGCAATTCGTCGGACCAGCGGGGTAATCTCCAACGCAGAAATCACCCAAGAGTCGCGCGGGATAAGCTCAAGATTCTGCAACGCCCATTGTGAGACGCGCGCGCCGCTAATCGCGCTGATCAACATATCACGGGGACTGAACAACAGACGCTCGGCTACCTGCGCGGGCAACGACGCAATAAGATGTGGGTAATCATCGCCCAGCAATGTGGCAGCAAAGCGTCGCCGCGCAGGCGTTGCGACGACCAGGGACTCGAGCGCGGCAAGCAGTGCCTCGTCGCGCCGCTCGCCACGCGCGGCATTGCGCGCCTGCCTGTCCCAGAATTCCGCTCTGAGCTCCTCGGAGAATGCTGTCCCCTCTGGCAATCTAGTTGCAAAGTCTGCGATCGTTCCAATCGCCACCCGATCTGATGCCAAATCTGCCCGGTTCGCGAGCTGATTTTGATACAGGCGATCGGCGGTGTTGGCATGGCCGGGGAACGAGCGCAGGCTGCGCCAGGCTGCGTCAACGGACTGTATTTCGATACCCGGCGAGACCAGCACGCGCACGTAAGGTTGGGGCAGTAGCTGTGTGTACCAAAATGGCACCGCGAGGAGAACGGCAACCAGCAACACTGCGCCGAGCGGGCCGCGCCAGTGGAAGGGCAGATTGCTGTTTGCCCAGCGAGCCGTGAAAACAGCGTCG
>JABDKF010000232.1 GCA_013003155.1 Woeseia sp.
GATCACCAGGGCTCGATTACAGAGACGTCGCACTACGTGGATCGCCTGTCCAACCGCTCTTTCATGAGAACGTCATTTGCCGGCGATGCGATGCCAGGCGACGAGCAGCTAAAAGAACGTTTTGGCGCAATAGCAGAGCGCTTTGACATGGATTGGCAACTGCACCGCGCTGACCAGCCTTGCCGCGTCCTCGTTGCTGTATCCAAAAAAGGTCACGTGTTGAACAACATGTTGCATCGCGTCTCAATCGGCACGTTGCCAATTGAGATCGCCGGCGTGGTATCCAATCACGAAGCGATGCGTGACCTGGTGGAGTGGCACAAACTGCCGTTTCACCATTTGCCGATTGCATCAGGTCACAAGGCGGAACAGGAAGAAAAACTTCTGGAGATTTTTGATAGTTCCGAGGCAGACTTGCTGGCGCTTGCACGCTACATGCAAATTCTCTCGCCGCGAGCTTGTACACATCTGCAGCAGCGTGCGATCAATATTCATCATTCGTTCCTGCCCGGATTCAAGGGCGCAAAACCCTACCACCAGGCTTTTGAGAGGGGCGTCAAGATTATCGGCGCGACTGCCCACTTCGTCACAACCGACCTCGACGAGGGTCCGATCATTGAACAGGGCGTCGAGCGTGTTGATCATACGATGGGTCCCAGAGACATGATCGAAATCGGCCACGATCTCGAAAGTGTCGTGTTCAATCGCGCGATTCGCTGGTTCGCCGAGCACCGCGTGTTTCTGAGCGGCCACCGTACCGTCGTGTTGCGTGCCTGAAATGACCGCTGCGGGCATCGTCGAGTTGCGCGCACCGTACCTGGTCATGATTGGGGGCGTAAAAAGTGCGATGTACGCGAAAACCGGCTGCGGCATCGTGGACTGGCGGCGCGAACTGGTCGCCGGACAGCTACGTTTCGAGGGTTGTGGTGTGGATCTCGGCGTACCCGATATGTCCGTGCAAGAGGCGAAGATCGCTGGAGTTCGCAGTCTGATTATCGGTGTCGCCCCCGTTGGTGGTGTCGTGCCGGACAGCTGGTTGCAGGTTCTCGAGGAAGCGGCAAAAGCGGGTATCGATATAGTCTGCGGGCTGCATATCCGGCTCGGGAATTATCCGCAAATCGTTGAGGCAGCAGCGACGTCAGGCGCCCGCCTTATTGACGTGCGCGTACCGCCGGCGAACATCCCTGTCGGGACTGGGCGAAAACGGCGTGGCAAGCGGGTCTTGACGGTCGGTACGGACTGCGCCGTAGGCAAAAAATATTCCGCGCTTGCGCTGCACTCAGAGATGCAGGCAGCGGGCTTCAAAACGACGTTCCGGGCGACAGGGCAAACGGGAATCATGATTGCGGGTCAGGGGCTGCCGATCGATGCGGTCGTCGCGGATTTTGTTTCCGGCGCCGCCGAGATGCTGTCGCCTGACAACGATGACGATCACTGGGACGTAATTGAAGGACAAGGTTCGCTGTTCCATCCGGGCTACGCGGCGGTAAGCCTCGGCTTGTTGCACGGTTCACAACCCGATGCGGTCATCGTTTGTCACGATGCGTCGCGCACGCTGATGGATGAATGGGAGGGGTACTCTCTACCCTCGATCAATGAATGCATTGAACTGAACGTCGCCACGGGCCGGCTAACCAACAAGGCGATACGTTGTGCAGGTGTCAGCGTAAACACGTCTGGCCTGGCGGCCGCTGAGCGGCCACGCTATTTAAGCAAGCTGGCCGCTGAGACGGGGTTGCCGTGCACTGATCCTGTTGCCGTGGGGATAAAGCCGATTCTCGAAAACTTTCAACAGCATTTTACGTGAGGCGTCGTGCATGAAGCTTGATGTCGCAATTGAGCACTGGGAATTGAAAGTGCCGTTCCGTATTGCGGGCAAAACCTGGCATGAATCGAGTTGTATTCTCGTGACTTTGCAAGAGGGCGCGACAATCGGACGCGGAGAAGCGCAGGGCGTGTCGTATCTTGGCGAAGACCCCGAATCGCTGTTGGCACAGGTTGAAGCTGTACGCGCGCGCGTTGAAAACGGCATCAATAGAGAAGAGTTGCAAAGCGTGTTGCCGAGAGGCGGCGCGCGTAACGCACTCGACTGCGCACTTTGGGATCTTGAAGCCAAGTTGTCGGGTCGTTCGATCTGGGAGTTAACCGGGATCACTCCCGGCCCCGTAACGACCGTTTTTACGATAGGTCTTGAAAAAAATCCCGCCGAAATGGCCGCCAAGGCAAGCGCAGCTCATGATTGTCCGATACTAAAAGTAAAACTCGACGACGATCGGCCACTGGAACGGCTGCAGGCAATTCGCGGTGCGAGGCCCGATGCCCGTATCGTGGTCGATGCGAATCAGGGTTGGAACTTCGCGATGCTGCAGGACATTTTGCCCGCCTGCGCGGAACTGCGCATCGACATGATCGAACAACCGTTGCCGCGCGGCGATGACGATGCATTGCAGAGTTTCAGAAGCCCGGTACCGCTTGCCGCGGATGAGTCCTGCCAGGACACCGCTGAACTGGATACTGCTGCGAGCCGTTACGAAATGATCAATATCAAACTCGACAAGACGGGCGGTCTTACCGAGGCACTGCGGCTTGCCGAGGCTGCTCGCGGCGCAGGTTGTAGGCTAATGGTGGGAAATATGCTGGGCACCTCGCTCAGCATGGCGCCGTCGTTCGTGGTCGCGCAGCTCTGCGACTTTGCGGATATCGACGGGCCGCTCCTGATGAAATCTGATCGTGCTCACGGATTGCGATACAACCACGGGCAGGCGCAGATATTTGGCAGGAACTTGTGGGGCTGAGGTATGCTCCTCACCTATGAACGCCGTCACTAGCTGGTTCCGTCGTCAACTTGCTAATCCGCAGGTCGTTACCTTGTCGCTGGCATTGCTCAGCCTGTGCATCGCGATTTACCTGTTTGGAGGAATGCTGGCGCCGGTACTGGCCGCCATCGTCTTCGCGTACCTGTTGCAAGGTATCGTCGGCCGGCTAAGTAACGCCGGCATGCCCCATGCAGCCAGTGTGGGGCTCGTGTTTGTAAGTTTTCTCGCGTTTGTGTCGCTACTGCTGTTTGGCTTGCTGCCACCGCTGGTGCGCCAGGTGACGCGCCTGGTGGGCCAGGTGCCGCAAATTCTTGATCGCGCACAAATCCTGTTGCTGGAATTGCCGAAACAATATCCCAACTTCCTGAGCGAGCAGCAGATTCAGGATTTCATATCCACCTTGGGTTCCGAGTTTATTCGCATGGGCCAACCAGTGCTGTCTTATTCCATGTCATCACTCGTCGCGCTGCTCACGATCATTGTTTATGTGGTTCTGGTACCGCTACTGGTATTTTTCATGATTCGGGACAAAGACCGCATTCTGGCCTGGTTTGCCGACTTCCTGCCGCATGAACGGCAGTTAACAAACGACGTCTGGCAAGAAGTCGACGGCCAGCTTGGAAACTACGTGCGCGGAAAATTCTGGGAAATCCTCATCGTTGGCGTTGTTGCATTCATCGTGTTCTCTTTTATGCGCCTGCAATACGCATTACTGCTGGCCGTGCTGACGGGCGTGTCTGTACTGATTCCCTATATCGGCGCGGCCGCGATCACGGTGCCCGTTGCATTGGTCGCGCTGTTCCAGTGGGGTTTGACGGCAGACTTCTACTACGTGTTGCTGGCTTACGCCATTATCCAGGCGCTTGACGGTAATCTGCTGGCACCGTTGTTATTCAGTGAAGTCGTCAACCTGCACCCGGTCGCGATCATCGTGGCAATCCTGTTCTTCGGTGGGATCTGGGGATTCTGGGGCGTGTTTTTTGCAATACCGCTAGCGACGCTGATCAATGCCGTACTGCGAGCATGGCCCGGGGTTGGGACGGATTCCGATTCCACTGATGACATGGCGGAGGCAACTGCCTAGCAAAACGCTTTTTGTCTCAGGTTGCTGCCTTTTGACTCTAAAGGCATTTGTTGTCAAACGACTTGATGAGTTTGTCTTCGTTCTCCGCCACTCTGAAGAAGCCCTCAAGAAACTTGACCTTTTTGGCAATGTCTTTTTGCGAAAGCACGGGCAAGCTCCGAACAACGTCAAGTATTTCCGGTTTCCGCGCCTTGATGGCGATGAGCGCAGTCTTTAGTTCCGCCGGATCAATGCAATAGCCTCGGTAACGACGTTGCGTAACCCGCGATATTCGTAACGAAGGGTCGGGTTTCGCATAGCGCGCGTTGACAAGGCCGGTCAGATCGAAGTCATAGGGAACGAAGAAGCGGCGAGTACCGATATCATAGAGATCGCCATTGTGGCAGCAGGTGTCGTCTGCATCGGCCATGACCAGCGACCAATCGGTATTCCCAACCAGGTATTGAAAAATATAAACGGTTGCGGCCTGCCGTGCATCGAGTGTGCTTAGCACGACGCCTTTTGCGTCGGCCTGCTGACCACCAATTCTTTCGGCAAGCGCTGATGCGGGTTCAATAGCGAAGCCGTGACCAGTAAACGTTGTTTCCTTCAGGATTTTATCCGTGTCGGTGTAGGTGAGGCTAAGCAGACGAACTTGATAGCTTTTGTCCGACAGCAGGCTAAAGATTTTGTAAACCGCGTATTCTTCAACAACGTCGACTCGTGAAGCGTCGGTGTTCTTGCAATGCGTGACTAACTTTATCTTGTTCTGATTTTCGAACACTGTTCCTTCAGTGCCGTTCGATGGAAAGTTAAGGCGAAGCGGAGGTATATCGCACACGCGCTTGCGGCTCTTGCCTCGTATGCGAACCTCAATTGCATGATCGACGCCATCGGCTTGCAATGTGAACGGCATTTCCATCGTATCGTCGTTTGCATCGAGTAAGGTACCGAGCGGTCCGCTCAGGGTGACGTCCAGGGTGCTGTCATTTTCAAATAGGGGTGACGCGTTGCTATTAGCCAAAAGCAGGCAACAAACCAGTGCGTTAAAAAGTCTGGATATCTGAGTCATAACCTCATTGGCTCTTTTTGTTGGGGTTCACTGATGAGTCTAGTCCAGAATGGCCCTGGAATCTGGCCGTAACGATATTTTTTGCGGCGTACGTATCGCGGGCATCGGAGATGCTGGCGCGATTTTGTGCAATCCGCCTGTGGTGTTTGTGTTCTATTTGTTGTTTAAGGCGGATTGATCTTGAGTGTCGCCGGCTGATAGTGCGGGTGAGAAGATTTGATGACCGCCTGTGGCGGTCACCCTACGGGCGCACTTCGTGCGTCCAAAACGCTGGCGCGTTTTGTGCAATCCGCCTGTGGTGTTAGTTCGTGATTCATTGGTAGAGGCGGATTGATCTTGAGTGTCGTGGGCTGATAGTGCGGGTGAGAAGATTTGATTCGTCGCTGCGCTCCTCACCCTTGCTGCGCAAGGGCGCACTTCGTGCGTCCAAAATCGCTGCGCGATTTTGTGAACTGGATTCAGTTCCATCGCAGCCGACCAGTTTCAAAATAAAAAAATCGTCATCCCGGTTTCTGTGAGGATGCCGATTTTTTTATTTTGAAACTGGTCGGGGTGAGAAGATTCGAACTTCCGGCCCCTGCCTCCCGAAGGCAGTGCTCTACCAGGCTGAGCTACACCCCGAACATTGGATCAGGAACGTCGACGTACCGCGAATTCCGCTATGGCAACGAGGGCCTCTTTCCAGTCCGAATCGGGAATTCCGGACAAGGCATCGATTGCCAGGTCGGCGGCCTCCTGAGCGCGCGCGGCAGTGTACTTTAGCGCGCCAGTCGATTCAATCACCGCCTGAATGTCTTCCAGACGATCGATTGCGCCGTGTTCGATAGCGTCCTGAATGAGTTTCACGTCGTTGCTCGAGCCGTGTTGCATGGCGTAAATAATGGGCAACGTGGCTTTGCCCTCGGCGAGGTCATCGCCGAGATTTTTGCCGAGTTCATTGGGCGACGCGTTGTAATCCAGGGCGTCATCAATAAGCTGAAACGCGGTGCCGAGATTCTGCCCATAAGACACCATCGCTGCCTCGTCTTTCTGGTCACGTTCAGCGAGCACCGCCGCAATCTGGGCACCTGCCTCGAACAGTCGCGCGGTTTTTCGATAAATAACCTGACGATAGTCATCTTCGCTGACGTTAGCCTCGTGGACGTTCATCAACTGCATGACTTCGCCGGCGGCAATCGTATTCGTGGCGTCGGCCAGTATCTGCATCACTCGCATCTTGCCCACGTCCACCATCATCTGGAACGCTCGCGAGTAGAGGAAGTCGCCGACCAGCACACTGGCCTGGTTGCCGAAAACGGTGTTGGCGGTATCCCGGCCGCGGCGCCGCGCCGATGAATCCACGACGTCATCGTGCAACAGGGTTGCGGTGTGAATGAACTCGACAATGGCGGCGGCGTGGATGTGCCGGTCGCCCTCGTAACCGAACGCGCGGGCTGCCAGCAGCACGATCAGTGGCCTCAGGCGCTTGCCGCCAGAGGTGACGATGTATTCGGAGACCTGCGAGACCAGCTCGACGTCGCTGGTCAGGCTCTTGCGTATCAGGTCGTCGACCCTCGACATGTCGTCGCTGGCCAGGCCTTTAACGTCGTCGAATGAGAAGGAAATGCTCGATTTTTCGGCGGCTTGCATAATGCGGCGATAATGCCTGATTTGCCCTGCCATGGCGAGGCGTCAGCGGAAAAAGCGGAGGAATTCAGGGCTTTGCAAGCTATTGAATTAAAGCCAGATTTTATTCCACCCGCCGTTGACCCGCGGCGCCCGAATCTATAGAATTCCCGCTCTTTTGCGACGCCAGGCTCCTGCCTGCGCCTTTTTTCGTGCCGACACCTGCGCTAAAGGTAGCGGACAGCGTCTCAAAACCATTGAAATTTGAGCAGTTTGCGCGACGAGGGCAGGCTGCAGATTGGAGTAGACAACGATGTACGCGGTTTTTCGCTCCGGCGGCAAGCAATACCGTGCAACCCAGGGAGAGCGCCTGAAGCTTGAAAAGCTGGACGCGGC
>JABDKF010000233.1 GCA_013003155.1 Woeseia sp.
CTGTCATCGATTGCGATCCTGTTAGGCGGGCTCGGCAGCCTCGTGCCGGAACGGCGTGAGCTGATTGCGCGCTTTGGTTTGCGTGCCGTTGCCGCGGGGTCTTTATCTAATCTGATGAGTGCAGCACTGGCGGGTCTGTTAATCAGTTTTAACTAGCAATGACTGCCCGTCCGATCATCATCGACTGCGACCCGGGCCAGGATGACGCTATCAATTTGCTATTGGCACTGGCCGCGCCCGATGAGCTTAAGGTTCTTGGAATTACGACTGTCGCGGGCAACGTGCCGCTCGCGCTAACGGAGCGTAATGCGCGCCTTATGTGCGATATCGCGGGCCGCACTGATGTCCCGGTATTTGCGGGCAGCGACAAACCATTGCAGCGATCGCTTATCACGGCAGAAAACGTGCACGGGCGGAGCGGTATTGACGGCATTGACATTGTTCCCCCGGTCACGCCGCTGCAGCCCATGCATGCCATTGATTTTATTATAGAAAAACTGGAGTCCGCCGCACTGGAATCGGTCACGCTGGTGCCGACCGGGCCTTTGACGAACATTGCTGCGGCGATTTCGCGGCAACCATCGATTCTCGAAGCCGTGCGCGAAATCGTGCTGATGGGTGGCGCGATGCGACAGGGCGGTAACACGACGCCGTCAGCAGAATTCAACATGCTGGTCGACCCGCACGCTGCAAAAATTGTCCTCGCCTGCGGCCGACCTATTGTTGCAATGGGCCTCGACGTTACGCACAAGGTATTGGCAAATAGCGCACGCGTCGCGCGAATTCGCGCGATCGATACGGCGCCTGCCCGGGCGACCGCCGGTATGCTTGAGTATTTTAGTCGTCACGACAGCAAGAAGTACGGTAAAGACGGTGCGCCACTGCATGATCCATGCACTATCGCCTGGTTACTGCAACCGAACTTGTTTGAAACACGGCACTGCAACATTGAGATCGAAGTGGAATCGGAGCTGACGATGGGGCACACCGCCGTCGATTTTTGGGGGGTCAGCGGCCGGGCCGCAAACGCACACTGGGCTTGCGACGTCGATGCCGAGGGCTTTTATGAGCTGCTAAGCAACAGGCTCGCGGCCTACGAAGGAACACAGTAATGACAGCAAGCGCGCCGCATATTGTTGTTGTCGGTTCGGTGAATCTCGATATGACGGTGCGGGTTCGGGCCCTGCCGCGTCCGGGCGAGACCGTTACGAATGGCGAATTGCACTGTTTTCCGGGCGGGAAGGGGGCGAACCAGGCGCTCGCAGCAAGACGGCTAGGCGCCAAAGTTAGTTTGATCGCCTGCGTCGGCGACGATACGAATGCAGAAGCAGCGCTGCACCTGTTGAAGGCAGACGGTGTTGATCTGACCCAGGTTACAGTTGATAGCGGTACGCCAACCGGCGTAGCCATGATCACCGTCGATGACGAAGCCGAAAACCAGATCGTCGTTGCCCCGGGCGCCAACCGGCGCCTGACGCCGCAACGCGTAGCCATCCCTGATGCAGTGGCGATGATTTGCCAGCTTGAAGTCCCGCTCGACACGCTGCTCGAGGCAGCAAGTCAGTTCAGTGGTTTCCTTTGCATAAACCTTGCGCCGGTACGGGATGTGCCTGCCGAACTAATCGCGCGTGCAGATCTTATCGTCGTGAACGAAATTGAAGCTGCGCACTACGGCGAGACGCTGCATCGGGCCGCGGGGATGGTTGCTTTGACCTATGGCCGTCGGGGCGCGAGCCTGCTGCAAGGTGCTGTGACTTTGGCGAAACGCGCGGCGCACACCGTGAATGCCGTTGATACCACAGGTGCGGGTGACACTTTCACTGCGGCGCTGGTGCTGGCGTTGGTTGAAGGACAGGCCCCCGAGGAAGCGCTGGCATTTGCCTGCACGGCGGCGGCCTTGTCTGCAGAACGGGCTGGCGCGCAGCCGTCCATGCCGCGCCGTGCGGACGTGCTCGCAATACTTGAACCGTAAATCAAAAAGGGCGCGCGCTCGTCCCTTCTTGCCTGCTTTTTTATTTTCTTTCGAGTCGGAATGACTCTGGCAGCATTTCATCCATCGAATAACTGGCAAGCTGGCCCTGTTCGTCCAGCACCACGATGCGCGTATCGGCATCTGCAAATTCATTGATGCGCTGCCGACAGCCGCCACAGGGTGTG
>JABDKF010000262.1 GCA_013003155.1 Woeseia sp.
TTCTTGTCGGACAGGAAGATGCGATGGCGGTCGCCGAGTCTTCCGGTGTCGAATTCATCGGCTTGCCGTTTACGATGATCGTGGCGCCTGGCGGTGATCTGCTAGGCGTGCATTTGGGCGAGATCCATGAGCCGCAGATGGATTCGATCGTCGACCACCTCGACCGTTTCGAGCGGGGTGAGATCACCGTGGACAAGGCGCGCGAGGCATTGCGGGACCTGTAGACACCGACCGCCTGTCGCCTAAAAGAAACATTTGCGTTATTTGACCCTAAAAGGGTTAGAATTGCGGCCATCTTCGGCAAACTGGCAAAATCCCAGATGGCAAAACTGCTTTTGCTTAACGGCCCGAACCTGAATTTGCTGGGCTCTCGAGAGCCCGACGTTTACGGGCGCGCCGATCTGGCCGAGATTGAGTCCCAGCTCACCATCCAGGCAGAGCGACTTGGGCACGGCATGCACTGCCTGCAAAGCAATGCGGAGCACGTACTCGTTGACCGCGTCCAGCAGGCCCGTGATGACGGCATTGAATTTATCTTGCTGAACCCGGGCGCGCTGACTCATACCAGCGTTTCGTTGCGCGACGCGCTGCTCGCGGTTGCCGTGCCATTCATCGAAATTCACATCAGCAATGTGTTTGCGCGTGAGGAATTTCGCCAACACAGTTTTTTCAGCGACATCGCGGCCGGTTGTATTTTCGGCCTCGGGGCGCAGGGGTATGAACTTGCACTGCAGGCTGCGCACCGGCAGCTCGCACGTGCCGAGGGAGTGTAAATGGATATTCGGAAAGTAAAAAAACTGATTGAGCTCCTCGACGAATCCGGAATCGCCGAGATAGAAATAACGGAAGGTGAAGAGTCTGTGCGAATCTCTCGCTACTCGCAGAATGCGCCAGCGGCTCCGCAGCCTGTCGCGATGGCGCCCGCCCCGACGCCGATTGCTCCGCAGGCAGCCACTCCGCCAACGACAACGGAAACAGCCGCGGCAGAACCTGAAGAAACCGGCTACCAGGTGATTGCGCCGATGGTTGGCACGTACTACTCCTCGTCATCGCCCGGAGCAGACCCGTTTGTCAAAGTGGGTGACCAGGTAAACGCAGGCGATATTCTCTGCATCGTGGAAGCGATGAAAATGATGAATCAGATCGAATCCGAAGTTGCAGGCGTCGTTAAATCAATCAAGGTCGAGAACGGCGACCCTGTCGAATATGGCCAGGTCCTGTTCGTTATCGATCAAAGACACGACTAGGCCGGGCCGATGCTGGACAAAATCGTCATCGCCAATCGCGGCGAGATTGCACTAAGAATCCTGCGTGCCTGCCGCGAAATGGGCATCAAGACTGTCGCTGTACATTCTACGGCGGACAACAACCTCAAACATGTCCTGCTCGCGGATGAAACGGTTTGTATTGGCCCGCCGTCATCGACGGACAGTTACCTCAATATGCCGGCAATTATCAGTGCGGCCGAGGTCACAGATTCGATGGGCATACATCCGGGATACGGCTTCCTTAGTGAGAACGCAGATTTCGCCGAACGCGTCGAGTCGAGCGGCTTCACGTTCATCGGGCCGAAGCCTGACAGTATTCGATTGATGGGCGATAAGGTTTCCGCGATACGCGCGATGAAAGCTGCGGGTGTGCCTTGCGTGCCGGGCTCCGACGGGCCGCTTGGCGATGACAGCGATGAGAACCTGCGGCTGGCCCGTAATATTGGTTACCCGATCATTATCAAGGCAGCGGGCGGCGGCGGCGGCCGCGGTATGCGGGTTGTGCACTCGGAAGCGTCGCTGATCAGTTCGATTAACGTCACCCAGACGGAAGCGCGCTCGGCCTTCGGCAATGAAACGGTGTACATGGAGAAATTCCTTGAGCATCCGCGGCACGTCGAAATCCAAATCCTGGCCGACAGCTTCGGCAACGCGGTGCACCTGGGCGAACGCGATTGTTCAATGCAGCGACGTCACCAGAAAGTCATCGAGGAAGCGCCCGCACCCGGAATCAGCGAGGAACAAAGAAAACGCATTGGCGAACGCTGCGTCCGCGCGTGCCAGGAAATGGGCTACCGCAGTGCTGGAACCTTCGAGTTTCTTTTCGAAGATGGCGAGTTTTACTTTATCGAGATGAACACGCGTCTGCAGGTCGAACATCCCGTTACCGAATTCATTACTGGCGTTGATATCGTCAAAGAACAATTGCGTATCGCGAGTGGCGAGAAGCTCAGCATCACGCAGGACGACGTTGTGATTCGCGGCCATGCGATTGAATGCCGCATTAACGCTGAAGATCCCAAGACTTTTATGCCCTCGCCCGGGCTGGTCCATTTATGGCATGCGCCCGGTGGCCCAGGCGTTCGTATCGACAGTCACGTCTACAGCGGCTATCGCGTACCGCCCAACTACGATTCAATGATCGGCAAGCTGATCACCTACGGTCCGGATCGCGATACGGCGATTGCACGAATGCGTAATGCCCTGACCGAAATCGTTGTAGAGGGCATCAAGACCAACATCCCGCTCCACCAGGAAATTTTCCAGCACGCGGCGTTCCGCAAAGGCGGCACGGATATTCACTACCTGGAGAAACGACTGGGGCTGTAATCGCTCGCGTAAAGACATGGACTGGCGCCAATTTGTGATGGACCTCGGACCGCTGCCGCCGGCCGCGGTCGAAGATGTCTTCACACGTTTTGGCGCCCAGGCTGTGACCCTGAGTGACGCAGGCGACGATCCGGTGCTGGAGCCTGGCGTCGGCGAAACACCGTTGTGGAGCCAGACCCGAATAACCGGGCTGTTTTCCCCCGATGCTGATTTCTCGGCGCTGTGCGACGCGCTGAGCGATGAGTTTGCGCTACCCGCCTTGCCGCCTCATCGCATCGAACCACTCGCCGACCGGCGCTGGGAACGGGAGTGGCTGAAAGACTTTCACCCCATGCAATTCGGCTCGCGCCTGTGGGTGAGCCCCGTCGGGCAACAACCGCCGGCTGATGATGCCATCGTCGTAGCGCTCGATCCAGGACTTGCGTTTGGCACCGGTACGCATCAAACCACGGCGTTGTGTTTGCGCTGGCTTGATCGGCAAAGTCTCACAGGCAAGGCGCTGCTCGATTTTGGCTGTGGGTCGGGCATTCTAGGCATCGCCGCGCTGAAACTGGGCGCCGCGAGCGTCGTTGCTGTCGATATCGACCCGCAGGCGATTGCGGCGACCAAGGACAACGCCCGCCAGAACGAGGTCGAGGCGCGTATTGTGGCGACAACCGAGCGGCCGCTGGAAAGCTTTGACATCGTGCTGGCCAATATCCTGGCTGCGCCGCTTATAGAGTACGCTGAGTGGCTTACCGACCGCGTAAGGCCCGGCGGAGCGTTGGTGCTGTCCGGCATTCTCGCCGCCCAGGTCGAGCGCGTACTCGATGCGTATCGCAAGCGCATCGATTTTGATTCCCCGGTGCTGGATAATGGCTGGGCGCGGCTTTCCGGAAATAAACCCTGAGGGTTCCCATGTTCACTGAATGCCCCGAATGCCAGACAGCGTTTCGCGTTACCGCGCAATTACTGCGACAGGCACGCGGCCAGGTTCAATGCGGCGATTGCGGGCATACGTTTGACGCGTTAGACCAACTTTCGGAGGAATCCCCGGCAACAGACCTCGGCAACAGGGCCACCTCAAACGACTTCGAAAAAAGCTCCAGGGATTTATTGAGGTCTTTAGACGTATTGACAGGAAATGACGATGTGCGTATCGAGGATACGGGCGTTGAATGGCGTGTGCTCGACATGGATGGCGTCAACGATGACGACAGCGACGCAGCGCCGCGACAAGAGACCTCGGCGGCCGGCTTTGATGAGACGGATCAGTCCTCGGCAAGCGGGAATGTCATTCAGGAAGCCGACGACACTCACGGAACGGGCCTCGGGGAGCAGCTTCGATTTGACGACGATTCACCGGTGCCGGACGACTATGAATCAACGGCGCTGCACGCAGACGGGCAGGACGCGGAGCCATCCAAAGACGACGCTAGTTCCGCTAGCGACGCGAAAGAAACATTGCGTGTGTCGATTGATACCGGCACCGATGGAGACTGGCAGGATTTGCTGGCGGAAGTTGACGGGGCGACAGCTGATTCCGCCAGTTTAAACACCGCTACCGACGAGGACACCTTCTCCGACACGCTGGACGGCACCGGCGAAGCTGTGTTCGCCGACGAGTTTGATGATCTAACAACCGACGGCGTGGAGGTCCCGGCATACGAACTGCTTGCGGCAGTCACGGAATCAGGCGACGACGCGGCGAGCGGTCCCGCGGACGAAGAGAAGAAACGCCCGTCACAGAAGTCCTCCGTTGAGCAGGAGGACGAGGATGCTGACGACACGCTGGTGCAATCGATCATCATGGAAGGCGACAGCGTCACCGACATGATCGAAATCGCTGAGCGTGCAAGCTACGACGACGTGCCTCCGCCTGACGACAGCGACGATGATTCGCAGCAGCTTTCCTCCCTGCAGCGATTGCGCAGTCACAGCATAGGCAGCACCCTTGGGCTATCGATTGCGATGGTGCTGGGACTCTTGCTGGTCGGCCAATACGTTCATGCCAATCGCGAGTCTCTTGCAACCAGCGACCTGTTCCGACAAGTCGCGGAGCCTTTCTACGAATTCGCGGGCAAGCCGCTAAATCCCAGTTGGGAGATTCGCAGCTGGCAGTTTGCAGCCACCCGCGGCAGCACCGATGATACCGACGCGAATCTGACCATTTATTCGCAGATCTCAAACCAGGGTGCATCCCCGCTGCCCTACCCGCTGATTCACCTGTCGCTGACTGACCGCTGGGACGAAGTCATCGCATCGCGGGTATTGCGGCCCGGTCAGTACCTGGCGGGCGACAGAAACGTCGCGAAGAACGTCGACGCCGGCGACTCATTTGCCGCAGTAATAACGGTGGCCGCGCCTGCGCCTGCGGCAACCGGCTTCAAACTCAACGTCTGTTACCCGATGAGTGGCCAGCGACTGCGCTGCGCCATCGAGGATTTCCGCGACTAAGGTTCGCGCGGGTGCTTTATCCCGGACCTTACCGGCGGGTACAATCGGCGCCCCGCCGGCAACCCGCACTCGCCCATGCAAATCGGACCCTATAAACTGCCAGGCCGCTTCGTGCTTGCGCCGATGGCGGGCATTACGGATGCGCCGTTTCGCCGGCTTTGCCGGCGTTTTGGTGCCGCGCTGACGACATCCGAGATGACCACTGCCGATACGCGACTGTGGCAGAGTCCGAAATCGCGGTTTCGCCTGAACCTCGACATGGATACGGAACCTTGCGTCGTGCAGATTGCTGGCGCCGACCCCGCACAGATGGCCGAGGCCGCACGCGCCTGTGTGGCGCGTGGCGCGCAGATCGTCGACATCAATATGGGTTGCCCGGCGAAAAAAGTTTGTAGCAAGCTGGCCGGCTCCGCCTTGCTGCAGAACGAAGAACTTGTGCAACGCATATTGGACGGCGTCGTGGCCGCCGTCGACGTGCCGGTCACGTTAAAAATTCGCACCGGCTGGAGTCCGGAACGGCGCAACGGCGTGCGCATCGCCGAGCTGGCCCAGCAAGCCGGAATTCAGTCGCTTGCGGTGCATGGCCGCACCCGGGCGTGCCGTTTCAAGGGCGAGGCGGAATACGCAACGATTGCTGCGATCAAGCGCGCCGTCAAAATTCCGGTAATTGCCAACGGTGATATCACCGATTCCGAGAAGTCGCTTGAAGTATTGCGGCTAAGCGGCGCCGACGCGCTGATGATTGGTCGCGGCGCTCAGGGGCGCCCCTGGATATTTCAGCAACTGAACAATTTATTTCACAATGAAAAACGCGTCGTGCGGCTAGATAAAAAACAAGTCCGTGATATTATGCTCGGCCACCTCAGCGACCTGTACCGGTTTTATGGGGACGAAACCGGGGTAAGAGTCGCTCGCAAACACCTTGTCTGGTATTGCAATGGGCTAGCAGATTCTGCCGAGTTTCGGTCGCAGGTGGTTCGCGTTGACAGTGCAGCGGCACAAACGGATTTGGTTAATGCCTTTTTTCGCCGGCAGAGCAACAACGAATTGCTCGCCGCCTGAAGCCTGTTCATGCGCAAGAGAGGGAGGCTTTAAGCCTTAAAATTCCGTAGCCGGGCGGGAAGTACTGTGGTTGTAAAGAAATCTAAGAAGCAAAAGCAATTGAAATCAACAATAATCAGCAAACCTTTGCGCAAGCACACCGAAGAAGCCCTGGGCCAGTATTTTGCCAGCCTGAATGGCGAACGCCCGTTCGATTTGTATGGGCTGGTTCTAGGCGAAGTAGAAGAACCTTTGTTCAAGGCGGTCATGGCGTACACCGGCGGCAACCAGAGCGAGGCAGCGGGAATTCTCGGCATCAACCGCGGCACGCTACGCAAAAAACTTAAAACCTACTCCCTCATCCAATAGCGCTCGCCATTCCATAGGGCTTTTCAGCATGTCCAAAGTGACTCGAGCGCTTGTCAGCGTATCGAACAAGCAAGGTCTGCGTGACCTCGCCAAAGGCCTGCAGCAACTCGACATCGAAATTCTGTCGACAGGGGGGACCGCCCGCGAGCTTGTTTCAGCCGGGGTTGACGTCATCGAAGTTTCTGCTAAAACCGGCTTCCCGGAAATCATGGATGGTCGGGTTAAAACCCTGCATCCGAAAATTCATGGGGGCCTGTTGGGTCGCCGCGGTGTCGATGATGCGGTTATGGTCAAACACGGCATCGAGCCTATCGACTTGCTGGTCGTAAATCTTTACCCCTTCGAGGAAACGATTGCCCGCGCGGATGCGACCGTCGACGAGGCCATCGAAA
The DNA here is from genome assembly GCA_013003155.1 of Woeseia sp. Classification (GTDB taxonomy): domain Bacteria; phylum Pseudomonadota; class Gammaproteobacteria; order Steroidobacterales; family Woeseiaceae; genus Woeseia. The sequence goes on from JABDKF010000262.1 coordinate 6,836, forward strand.
ACATTGATATTGGCGGACCCGCTATGATTCGCGCGGCTGCGAAAAATCACGCGAGCGTTGTCGTCGTTGTGGATCCGGCCGATTACGCAGCAGTATTGTCCGCGCTGCAGCGCGGTGAGATCGACGCCGCAGAGCGCCGCCGCCTGGCAGCGAAAGCGTACGCGCACACGGCGAGCTATGACACAGCTATAACGCACTACCTGCAAGGCGTACTGGGCGACGGGCCGCTTGGCGAACGCACCCTGTATGCCGGTAGCCGAACCGAAGCGTTGCGCTACGGCGAGAACCCGCATCAAGACGCGGCTTTTTACCGGGACCAGAATGCGCCCTCCGGCAGCCTGTCGACCGCGGAACAACTGCAAGGCAAGGCGCTCTCTTACAATAATATTGCCGATAGCGACGCGGCACTTGAATGCGTTAGACAATTTTCACAGCCGGCCTGCGTCATCGTCAAACATGCGAACCCGTGTGGCGTTGCAGTCGACAAGGACATTCATGCGGCATACAAGCGCGCGTTCAGCACGGATCCTACGTCCGCATTCGGCGGCATTATCGCCTTTAACCGAGCGCTCGATGCTGCGACGGCGCAAGCGATTATCGACAAACAGTTTGTAGAGGTCATTATTGCGCCGGAAATTGCCGACGACGCCCGCGCCGTACTTGCTGCGAAAAAGAACGTGCGGGTACTGTGCACTGGCGCTCAGTCAGTCGCAGACAATGCGGTTGAGTTCAAAAAAGTATCTGGCGGCTTGCTGGTCCAGACACGCGACGACGGCAGGATTTCTGCGACGGAACTGAAGACGGTGACAAAGAAAAAGCCGGATGCCGGCCAGGTAGAGGATCTGCTGTTTGCCTGGCAGGTCGCCAAATTCGTGAAATCGAACGCCATCGTATTTTGCCACGACGGGATGACTGTCGGTGTCGGCGCGGGTCAGATGAGTCGCGTCTACAGCACCCGCATCGCGGCGATCAAGGCGGCCGATGAGAATCTTGAGGTCCGCGGCTCCGTTATGGCCTCGGACGCCTTCTTTCCGTTTCGTGACGGCATCGACGCGGCGGCCGAGCATGGCATTTCCGCGATCATCCAGCCGGGCGGATCGATGCGTGACGATGAAGTGATTGCGGCTGCGGACGAGCATGGCATCGCGATGGTATTTACCGGTATGCGGCACTTCCGTCACTAACAACGCGAGGACTGTCGCCTGCCCGGGCCGGCCATCCTGAAGCGGCCATTGCAGGACAAAATTCCAACGAGTTGGCGTCGCACGCTGCATTAAGTTCCGCGTTATAGTTGGCCGCACTCAAATAACAAAAACCGGGTACCAAAGAGGCACAAAAATGAAGGTCTTGATCGTCGGCGGCGGTGGGCGCGAGCACGCATTGGCCTGGAAGTGCGCGCAGTCCGACCAGGTTCGGGAAGTAATCGTTGCACCCGGCAATGCCGGTACGGCGCTGGAAGAACGCGTCAGAAACGTGGCGGTGGCGGCGGATGATATCGACGGATTACTCGACCTTGCCGCGCTCGAACTGGTCGACCTGACGATTGTCGGACCAGAAATGCCGCTGGTCGCGGGCATCGTTGACCGGTTTCGTGAGCGCGGTCTTGCCTGCTTCGGGCCCTCAGCAGCGGCGGCACAGCTGGAAGGCTCCAAGGCGTTTACCAAAGATTTCCTGAAACGACACGCTATTCCCACTGCAGCCTACGAGACCTTCACCAGCGTCGACGCTGCGCTCGCGTATTTAAAGCAATGCGCGATACCGGTGGTGATCAAGGCCGACGGACTTGCGGCAGGCAAAGGTGTCGTGGTCGCGCAATCCCTGGCGGAAGCGGAAAACGCCGTGCGCGAAATGCTCGGGGGCAAACGGTTCGGTGATGCCGGAACGCGAATTGTCATCGAAGAATTTCTGCGGGGCGAGGAAGCCAGCTTTATTGTCATGTGTGACGGTAGCAGCGTTGTACCGCTGGCAACGTCGCAAGATCACAAGGCGCGTGATGACGGCGACACCGGTCCAAATACCGGCGGTATGGGCGCTTATTCACCGGCGCCCGTTATCACGTCTGAGCTTCAGCAACGCGTAATGCGCGAGGTTATCGAGCCAACGCTGGCCGGGTTGCGCGTGGAAGGCATCATTTACTCAGGCTTCCTGTACGCGGGACTTATGATCGGCGACGATGGCGTGCCCCGAGTGCTCGAATTCAATTGCCGTTTCGGTGACCCTGAAACGCAGCCGATACTTGCGCGCCTGAACACGGATCTCGTCGCACTTTGCCAGGCAGCGGTTGACGGCAAGCTTGCGGATATGCCGATTGAATGGGACCCACGCGCAGCGTTAGGCGTTGTGATGGCCGCCGGCGGCTATCCCGATGCCTATGCGACCGGCACTAAGATCAACGGGTTGAAAAAGAATGAGGACGGCGCGAGCAAAGTTTTCCACGCAGGCACCGCGCTTGATGGCGACGCGGTGGTAACGGCGGGCGGTCGAGTGTTGTGTGTTGTCGGGCTGGGCGATACCGTCAGCGAGGCGCGCGACGTGGCCTATGCACAGGTCAATAGCATTGACTTCAAAGATGCGTTTTACCGGCGCGACATCGGCCACCGCGCGATTACGCGAGAAGGCGCGTAGCGATGCTCACGGTTGCCGAAGCGCGCAGCATTATTGCCGCGGCGCTGCCAGCGTTGCCAGCCGAAGAGGTATCACTGGCGCATGCCTGCAGACGAATATTGCGGCAGGACGTACGCGCCGAACGCGACCAGCCGCCATTCGACCGGGTCATGATGGACGGTATTGCCGTAGATCATGCCGCATTCGCAAAGGGTCGCCGCGAATTCCAGGTGGCCGGCACGCAACACGCGGGCGATGCGGTTACACGATTGCCCAATGTTACCCAGTGCATTGAAGTAATGACCGGCGCCGTGTTGCCACAAAACACCGATTGCGTAATCCCGGTAGAAAGAACGAGCCGAAAAGGCGATGCAATAACCGTCGAATACGAATACGAAGCGGCGTCACGCCAGTACATTCACCCCCGCGCATCGGACCATTCAGCGGGCACCGTGGTGTTATCCGCAGGCCGCCGCATTTCCGCGATCGACGTAGCGTTGCTGGCCTCAGCGGGTCTCGCCACGCTGCAGGTAACGCGGCAACCGGCCGTGCGAATTATTTCGACCGGAAACGAGCTTGTGCCGGCCGGCAAACCCATTGAGCAACACCAGGTTCGATTATCAAACGGGCCGGCCCTCACGGCAATGCTCACTACTGTGGGTTTCACCGATTGTCAGCAGCTGCACTTGCCGGATGATCCGCAAGCTTTAAAGCAGGCGATTGGTGCTGAACTGGCAGCGAGCGACGTGCTGGTATTGAGCGGCGGCGTGTCAATGGGCAAAGCAGACTACGTGCCGCAGGTGCTTGCGGCACTTGGTGTCAAACAGTTGTTCCATCGTGTAAGCCAGCGCCCGGGAAAACCCCTGTGGTTTGGCTCAGGGACGGAGGGCCAGGCCGTGTTCGCACTGCCGGGCAATCCGGTGTCGGCATTGACCTGTTGCCGCCATTACGTGCTGCCGGCATTGCTTGCGGCAAGCGGCATGCCGGCCTTGCCCGCCATGAACGCCATCCTCGCGGACGACTACCGCTTCGCGCCAGCGCTCACCTGCTTCTTGCCGGTGCGCCTGCTGCCGGAGCCTGACGGCCGCCTGCACGCC
>JABDKF010000284.1 GCA_013003155.1 Woeseia sp.
TGGACGCCGCAGGCGCCCCGCAGGGGTGAGGATCGCCAAGGCGATCCGAATCACAAAACGCGCCAGCGTTTTGGACGCCGCAGGCGCCCCGCAGGGGTGAGGATCGCCAAGGCGATCCGAATCAATCCCCCGCCAGCTATTCCCAAATACGACCCCGCAGACCTCAATGAAATCCCAGCCATACATCTCCCAATTCATGCTCTTTCGGCACGGCCTCACAAGGTTTTACACCGCACCCAAAATGTTTTTCCGGCGTGGCATGTGCCAATATGCCGGAAACAGACCGAAGCGGCACAATACAAAAGAGCAGGAGAGATCCTTATGAGCGATGAAATCAAGAACGAACCAACAGCAAGCCCTGCGAGCGAAGATCCAACGCCAGATCACACCGAGCGGCAAAACCAGTCTGCGCAAAGCGGCCCGACATTTACCAAGGGCTCTGACCCGCTGGCCGGCGTGAAAAAAGGCGCAAATGATGCAATGGCCAGCATGGAGGGGAAAACAGTGTCCATGAAGGTCTACGTTGCGTCGATTGCCGGCGTCATCTTGCTAATGTTATTGGCGCGTTGCGGCGGTTAACAGCGGGTGGAAATTTGCGTATCTGCGTCCAGTGTGTAGCTAGTCGCGGAGCATTCGAGACGTTGACCACGCTGTCCTTTTAAAATAAATAGCGCACCCCTCCAGTCGCGATGACAGTTCCGTTTGCCGATTCCGCGATTTGAAAGGAGCAGTTTCATGACCGTCGCGCGCAATATTCTCGCGTTCCTGCTGGGCCTCGTCGTGGGCAGTGGCGTCAACATGAGCCTGCTTATGATTGGCCACAGGGTTATCCGCGTGCCTGCAGGCGTGGACACTTCGACGATGGAAGGGCTTGCGAGCAGCATGCATCTCTTCGGCCCCGAGCAATTTCTATTTCCATTTCTCGCGCACGCGCTTGGCACGTTGGCGGGCGCCTTGCTTGGCTATGTAATCGCGGGCAGTCGGCGACGCTGGTTAGCCTACGCTGTCGGCACCGCCTTTTTGTTTGGCGGAATCGCGAATGTCATCATGCTGCCGGCGCCCGCATGGTTTAACGCCGTCGACCTGCTGCTGGCCTATGTGCCGATGGCATGGCTGGCGTGCGTGCTTGGTAGCCGCCTGGTCAAGGACGATGCTACGGATCGCCAAATAACTGCATAAAAAAGGCCCGCAAAGGCGGGCCTTTTTTGCGCTTAACGCATGACCGTCAATTGGTCGTCGACAACTCCTCGTTGTGCGCCCAAACCGTGTAGTCCGAGCTTGCAAAGCCAGAATTAAACGCGTCAAACATCGCCTGGACTTCCTCTCCCGAACCCATATGCTCGCTTAAAAATTCGTAGAGAGAGACTTCGGGCCGGGCCATATCCGCGAAATTCTCAAAGCCTGACACGATCTTGAGTTCTGGCTTGCCACCGATTCTTGAGTGCCAAAGCCAATTGTTTCCCTGCTCACCCCAGCCTTCGTCAAGCAGAATTTTACTGATCGTCTTGCGCGCCTCGCTGGATTCGCTGCCGGCGTCTTCTTTCCACACCCAGGTCGTCACCCCGTAATACTTAAAGTCGTTTTCGTCCTCTGGCCAATTGCTGTGTTCGAAATCCATGCGCTCAAAGTAGTGATGGTAGTGATCAACATATTGATGAACGTTGTCGTTCCAGTGCTTCCCAAAACCTTTCTCGCCATCTTCTTTGACAAATCCGTCCATTTCCGGCCAGTCAAACAGGCCGGCACGGAACATGTAAATATTCGGATTATCGCCCAGCACCACGGTGTAGGCATCCCAACCGCGTGACTCCCCCTGCCTTTCGCGCCATTCCATATGCGCTTTGACTGCTTCACTAAATTCCGCTTCCATGCCTTTTTTCGGCAGAACCATCCAAACATCATCGAGCTCAGGCTGTTTTTCGTGGTGTTCTGCCAGGACACTAAGTGGTGTTGCCGCGAATAGAATTAATACCGATAAAAGTGAAATGATATTCTTCATTTTTTTGCCCCCGATCCTTTTCAAAAGGATGCGCAGTTTAGCACGCAGCGCGATTGCACTTGCGTTACGGCAGCTTAAGAAGAAAACTGCAGATTGCAACGCCAGTCGGTGGTGGCAGCCGCGTGCTATCTCGATAGTTTCGATCGGCAAGCAGGTTCAGCCTCAGTCATCCTTATGCTATTGATTACACTTATTTTGTTATCTACTTTAGACACGTGGCGGAGTCCCTCGCCGAATGCATGAGAACCTCGCAAAACGCAGCTGGAATCATTCTATACGGCTGACGACAGGCGCGATCGCACTGCTGTGCAGCCCCAACGCGATTCTCGCGCAAGCAGGCGAGCTGATCGCGAAAGGCGGCATCACGCTGGTCCACCAACAGGAGCTTGGCAGCGGCGCTGACGATACCAGTGCGTCCGGTGACCTGAGTCTGACGCTGCCGACCGCTAGCGGCAGCTGGTTCTTGTACATTGAAGGTGCGACGGGTACCGATGCCGACAGCATTTTCAACCGCTATCCCGAGATCAACGGTGACGCCAATTCGGTACTGGATCGTGACGGCGGCGGACACAT
>JABDKF010000301.1 GCA_013003155.1 Woeseia sp.
GATGGAAAACTTTACACCCTGGAGTTCACTTGCCGGTGGTGCGCTGATCGGACTTGCGGCGGCACTATTGTTGTTGCTGCAAGGCCGCATCGCGGGCATCAGCGGAATTTTGAACGGTGCTTTCGCACGGGTGCCGGGTGATACGGGCTGGCGCATTGCTTTTCTCCTCGGGCTTACCGTCGGCGGCGCCGCGGTCATGCATTTTTTTGCACTGCCGTTCGCGCCGCGCAGTGCGTTCCCCTTGCCGCTACTACTCGGTGCCGGTTTCCTGGTGGGTTTTGGCACGCGATTGGGATCGGGTTGCACCAGCGGTCACGGTGTTTGCGGTATCGCGCGACTGTCACCGCGTTCGATCGTGGCAACGCTGCTGTTCATGGGTGCGGGCATGCTAACCGTGGCGTTTATCACTCGCCCATTGGCAGGTGCCTGAGATGGTCATCGTGGTTACCGCGTTCCTCGCGGGTTTGCTGTTTGGCGTCGGGCTTGCCGTCTCGCAAATGATTAACCCTGAAAAGGTGCTCGCTTTTCTCGACATCAGCGGTGACTGGGATCCGTCACTTGCACTCGTGATGGGCGCCGCGCTCGTCGTGTCGGCGCTGGGCTACCAGGTTGCAAAAGGTCGGTCTCGCCCGTTCTTCGCAGGCGCATTTCAGTTGCCGACTCGTCGTGACATTGATTGGCGCCTTGCGGTGGGCGCTCTTGTTTTTGGTGCGGGCTGGGGCCTTGCGGGTTACTGCCCGGGTCCCGCGATTGCCGCGGTTTCCATCGGCACAACCGAGCCGCTCTATTTTCTCGCCGCGATGCTGCTCGGCTCGCTTGCCGCACGGCCGCTAAAATAAAATATCCCGAGCGACTTCGTCGCAGATTCAACTACAAACTTGTCGAATTCGAGGCTGACCAGTAACTCGTCGCCACTTGCTAGTCGATTTGCAAGCAAGCATCGTAAATCTGAGCGAACTCAGCACGGGGTCAGATTAGTTCTTTTCGAATGCGATGCGGATGGGTGATTTGCTGCTCTTTCGAAACGGTATTCAGGCGAGTTACACAGATCGGCTTCATCGCTCCCAATCATTCTCGAGATTCTTCGCAGCTATAAACAACAACACGGCCGCCGAGATATAGAAAGCCGTTCCCGACAAAATTGCATAGCGTAGCGATTCATCACCAAAACGTTCCTGCAGTCCGTCCGACAACGCGCCGATAACAAGATTGCCAAGCCCAATGCCAATCAGGTTGTTGATGAACAGGAAGATTGCGGACGCTGTCGCGCGCATGTTCGGAGTCACGAGGTGCTGGAAAGCACTCAGCACGGGCCCGAGCCAGACAAGACTCAGGGCACTCGGTACCAGAAACGCAAAGAATGCGACCGTCAGCGACTGCGCCATCACGCCGACGACGAAGAACGGAATGGAGAGCAAGAAGGCGACGGCAGGAATTTGTGCGTAAGCCGCCTTGCTGCTGGCGCCGAGACGGTCCGCAATCACGCCGCCGAGCCAGATGCCGGTGACTCCGCCAATTAAAAGAGTGGCGCCATAAAAGTAGGATGCGTACAGCACTACGGAGGCGCCTTCCGGTACCAGCGCCGCCGGCAGCCAGCTGAAAAATCCCGGTAACTCTTCGCCGAAGCTGCGCACGAAAAATGACGGTAACCAGAAGAGCAGACCGTAGCCGATCATCGAGGACGACGCGGCACCCAGAGACAGGGTCCAGAAACTCGGTTTACTCCTCAAGGTTGCCGCAACGACTTTCATTGACGCAGGCGCCAGCGACTGATTCTCGCCATCGTACTGGCCGCGCGTCGGTTCACGGACGGTCAGCCGGAATATCGGTGCGAGAACAATTCCCGCGAGTCCGACGGCGATAAAAGCGCTGCGCCAGCCCGCGATACTGGTCAGGACGCCACCCAGCACAATGCCGAGCGCACCGCCTATCGGGATGCCGAACGAGTAAACGCCGAGCGCCCGTGCCCGCTGGTGCGGTGGAAAATAATCGGAAATCAGGGAGTACGCCGGGGCAACGCCGCCGGCCTCACCGACGCCTACGCCGAGCCTCGCGAAGAACAGGTGCCAGAAATTTTGCGCGAGGCCACAGACGGCGGTCATGCCGCTCCAGATGGTCAGCGCAATGGTCATGATCCAGGTGCGGCTGCCGCGGTCGGCGAGGTAGGCGATTGGAATGCCGAGGAACGTATAAAAGAGCGCGAAGGCAAGGCCGCCCATCAGGCTGAGCTGCGTGTCGCTTAGCGCAAGCTCCGCTTTAATAGGTACCGCGAGGATGCCGACGATTTGTCGGTCGATGAAGTTGAACGTGTACACCACGACCAGGATGAACATGACGTACGCGCGGTACGCCGAGGTAGGTGGTTTGCCGTTCACGGCTAATAAGGTAGCAGACTAAACAGCGCCGGCACGAATAGATTCGTGCCGGCGCCTTCAGTCACAATCGTCAGAATGAGTATTCTGCCGTCAACGTCACAGTCTGCGGCGGACCATAGAACCCGGTTACGTTGCCCTCGAGCCCAAGACCTGGGAAGTCATAGCCGGCGACGATATATTCTTCGTCCGTCAGGTTCTTGCCGTGAAGCCCGACACGCCAGTGGTCGTCGTCGTCCTCCCAGACAAGCGAGAGATCGAACAGGGTGTACGAACCCTGGTCGAGCAGCGGGCTGGGAATTTCGAACTGGCTGACCTCGCTCTGGTAATTGATTGAGGGGATTACGAAGAACGTGCCGCCGTTGCCGAACATCGCGACGGGCCACTCAAACGTGGCTGACAGGTCGGCCGACCGCTCGGGCGTGTTCTGGATAACCGCGACGTTGGTAAAGTCTGCGTCGTTGACAAAGAAATCTTTGAAATCTCCGTCAAAGAAGCCCAGTGCCCAGGAAAGCGAGACGTAGTCGTTGGCGCGGAATGAGCCTTCGAATTCCAGGCCGAAGATGTCCGCGCTGCCGGCATTCGAGGTGGAGCCGGCAAAAGTATCCTGCAGGCCATCGCCATCGGTATCGATACCGAGCGATCCAGGAACCTGGTAGTCGGTATAGTCCATCACGAAGGCGGCGATCGCCGAATAGAGCCGGCCGTCGAGCGTGGTGGATTTCCAGCCGAGTTCGAACGACTCGACAGACTCCGGCCGAAAATTCATGAACTCGAAGATCTCCTCTTCACTCACGGTGCCATTGCCGTCGATATCGGTGGCAGCGGTGCTCTGGCCGCGCGGATCGAAGCCGCCGCCCTTGAAACCCTCGCTGTAGGTCAAATAGAAATTATGGGAGTCCGACATCGCATAGTTGACGGAAACCCTTGGCGTAAATTCTGACCACTCGTCACGGCCCATGAAGTCTGATGTCACCGCGAAGAGCTCTGCGTTGCCACCGAACGTTGGCGAAAAGCCGCCGCAGCCGGCATCAGCAGCGGGGCAGACAAACGTCCTGCGCAACACCCGTGCCGACCGCTCATCCTTCGTGTAACGACCTCCGAGAGAGATGTTCCAGGCATCGTTGAGGTCATACGCAAAGTCAGCGAACACCGACCAGGTATCGGTATCGACGTCGCCGAATGTATTGGCATTGAAGCCGGGAAGTCCCAAGAGGCCTCCGAGTTGATCCAGCACAACATCAAACACGTTGAAAGCGTTCGCATCCAGATAGTAATAACCCATAACGCCATTCAGGCGATCGCTGCTGTAGATGGCTTGAAGCTCCGCCGAGAATTGTTCATTGTCGTAGTTGACCGGCACGTCGAGATCTGCAACCGGCAGACTGTCAAAGTCGATCGGCGAAAGCGTACTATCCGATCGATCAGCGACAATGGCCTTGAACGTCCAGGCATCGTTCGCAGCCCATTGGGCAAGCAGCGAGACCCCCTGGGAATCGACGTCCTGGTCGGGCAGGTTGAGCGCGCCGCGAGTATCGAAAACATCAGCCAGTATTGGTGCGCCTGACGCACCGCCGACCTGCAATCGGTGGCCGAATTTCGGGCTGGACTGGTCTTCAGTGACGTCGCCGGCCAATCTGAAGAAGAGCGCCTCGGTGGCGTCCCATTCCACGGTGCCGCGGAACCCCAGGACGTCCTTGTCGTAGTGCTCGGTGCCCAGTGTCAGGTTGTCGCCGTAACCGTCGCGGGAGTATCTGGCGACGGCGCCGCCGATCCTGAAAGAATCGGTCAGCGGGGTCGAGGCAATAACGACCCCGTCCAACTGGTTGTACGAGCCTACCGATCCACGCACCTTCAAGTACGGTTCATCTGCCAGCGCGCGCGTTATGTAACGGATTGCGCCACCAATGGTATTGCGACCGTACAGCGTGCCCTGCGGGCCGCGCAGGACTTCTATGCGCTCGACATCATAAAGTTCCAGCACGGCGGCGTGCGGCCGGTTGAAGTACACGTCGTCAAGATAAAGTCCAACGCCCGATTCGTAGCCGGCAACAGGATCCTGCTGTCCGGCGCCGCGAATAAACGCAGACAGGGTGGAGTTGGTGCCGCGAGATACTTCGAGCGTTACGTTCGGACTCTTCTTCGCGACTTCGACAATGTCGACCGTTCCGACTCTGTCGAGTTCTTCGCCTCCGAACAGTGATACCGAAATCGGCACGTCCTGCAGCCTTTCCTCGCGCCGGCGCGCGGTTACGGTAATCTCATCGAGGGCGCGACTGCCCGCATCCTGGGCTTCAGCGCGGGGCGCCATGGTGCTGACAGACGCGAGCGCAGCGGCAAAGGGGAAAAGCGCGAGAGCACGGGACGATAGGCATTTCATGGGGTTTTCCTCAATTCAACGGTTGCTGAATTAATGGTATTTCAACGATGGTTGAATTACAAGCGGTGTCAGTCGCTTGGCTCAGAATGCTGGCAGACGGCACGAAAGCCGGCTGCCACAAACTGCGGCATGCGG
>JABDKF010000308.1 GCA_013003155.1 Woeseia sp.
ACGACTAACGGCGTCGCCGCCTGCCACTGGGAAGAGGCCGCCAGCGTGCGGCCTTTTTCTTGGCAGCTCCGCTCGCGTAAGATCGCCGCGAAGCAATCGTTTGCACAGTCACAACTATGACCACCCACGTCACCCTTATTGCCGGCCTCGGCAACCCGGAACAGCGCTACGAGCGAACCCTGCACAACGCGGGTTTCTGGTTCGTTGACGAGCTGGCACGCCACTGCGGGGAAGCGTTTCGTTTCGAGAAACGTTTCGATGCGGAGATGTGCCGCGTGCGCATCGACGGGGAAGAGATCTGGCTGATAAAGCCCCAGAGCTACATGAACCTGAGCGGCGGCCCGCTACGCGCCGTGCAGGACTACTATCGACTTACGACGCCGGAGATGCTCGTCGCCCATGACGAGATCGACCTGCCGCCCGGCACGGTGCGCCTGAAAAAAGGCGGCGGGCACGGGGGGCACAACGGCCTGCGCGACATCATTCGGCACTGTGGCAATGACTTCATGCGATTGCGGCTCGGCGTCGGCCATCCGGGCGAGAAAGATCAGGTCACGAATTACGTGCTGAAGCGCGCCAGCAGTGACGTCGAACAGGCGATCAATGACAATATTGATGAAGCCATCAAGGTATTGCCCTTGCTGGTGCAGTCCGGACTCAATGCCGCGATGAAAAAATTGCATACGCGCAAGGAAAGCTGAGCGAGATTTATGGCAATTACCTGTGGCATCGTTGGCCTGCCCAATGTGGGCAAGTCCACACTGTTTAATGCGCTGACGGCGGCGGAAATCGCCGCGGAAAATTACCCGTTTTGCACGATTGAACCCAACGTCGGCATCGTGCCCGTACCTGATCCGCGGCTTGCCGTCCTGGCGGATATCGTAAAGCCCGAGCGCGTGGTGCCGACCACGATGGAATTCGTTGATATCGCGGGGCTCGTTGCGGGCGCATCAAAGGGCGAGGGATTGGGCAACCAGTTTCTCGCGAATATTCGCGAGACGAACGCGATTGCGCATGTCGTACGTTGTTTTGAAAATGACGACGTCACCCACGTCGCGGGCAAGATCGACCCGCTGGATGATATCGACACCATCAATACCGAGCTCGCGCTTGCGGACCTCGAGTCGGTCGAGAAGCAGCTCTTAAAAGCAGAAAAGAATGCGAAGACCAACGAGAAAGCGGCTATCGCCTACCGTGACCTCCTGCAAAAAGTCAAAGCTCATCTCGACGAGGGTTCTCAATTACGCGCGCTGACCCTCGACGACAATGAGCGCCACGCGTTGCGCGATTTGCACCTGATCACGGCGAAGCCTGTCATGTACGTTGCCAACGTGGACGAGGGCGGCTTCGAGAACAACCAATACCTCGATGCCGTTCGTAACCTTGCAGAACAGGAGGGTGCGCAGGTCGTCGCGATCTGTGCCGCAATCGAGGCGGAGATTGCGCAGCTGGACGAGGCTGACAAAGCGGAGTTTCTGGCGGATCTCGGGTTGCAGGAGCCCGGGCTCGACCGCGTCATTCGTTCGGGTTATGCGCTACTGGGTTTGCAAACCTACTTCACTGCCGGCGAGAAAGAGGTGCGTGCCTGGACGACACCGGTGGGCGCCAGCGCGCCGCGCGCTGCTGCCGAAATTCACACGGATTTCGAAAAAGGCTTTATTCGCGCAGAAGTGATCGCCTACGACGACTATGTCGCGGGCAACGGCGAACAGGGCGCCAAGCTGGCCGGAAAATTACGACTTGAGGGCAAGGAATACATTGTGCAGGAAGGCGATGTAATGCACTTTCGCTTCAATGTCTGACGCTCAGTCGTCCTCGCGGTAACCGACACGCGGCAGCGACAGGTGAAACACAATGCCCGCGCCCCGCACAGCGAAACCCGCGACCACTCCGATAACCAGGCTAAGCGTCGTGTTAGCACCGAGTTCAATTGCCGCAATGTAGGCAATAGAGGCAACGAATGCGGCCGTCGCATAAATCTCGCCGGTAAGCACCAGCGGAATTTCGTTACAGATGATGTCGCGGATCATGCCGCCCAGCACGGCGGTAATAACACCCATCATCACAGCGATCAGCATACTGACGCCGGTATTCAGCGCAATCTCCGTTCCCAGCACGGCAAATAACGCGAGGCCAACCGCATCCATCCAGACCAGTAACGTGCGGCGAAAGCCGGGACGATCGGCGAAAAAGTAAACGCCGAGTGCCGCGAGCAACGCGACGGCAACGTAGCTCGTATTTTCGATCCAGAACACCGGCGTGCGGCCAAGCACAATATCGCGCAACGTCCCGCCGCCGATGGCAGGCATCAGCGCCAGCACTGAAAAGCCAAACAGGTCCATGTTCGCGCGGGATGCCGCAAGCGCACCGCTAATCGCAAACACCGCGGTGCCGACCATCTCGAGGATGAAAAGGGGTTCTAACGACATGAATCTCGCTGCCAGACAGTGGGCTGCAGCCCGGGAATTGCCGGGATTATACGTGCACGATGCCCGCCGGGTCAGCGCTTGACAGCGTCCGGACGCCAGCGGACAATCTGCGACCCTCGCGGTTTAGCGATCGCACCAGTCCCGGATTAAGGTGATGTAGCTCAGTTGGTTAGAGCGGTGGACTCATAAC
>JABDKF010000334.1 GCA_013003155.1 Woeseia sp.
TAGCCGCCGGCGTTTTCAATGAACAGGTACGGTGCGACGGTGCCGAAACCGGGAGGGATGATCATGGGACTCTCCTGCTTTGGGTGGGGCACAGGGATTCTATTCCCTCCGTGCAAAAAAAGATCCACCGGCTATTGCCGCGTCGGCAGGCGCGGCCTGCATGCAACCGAAATCAATCTCGATCTATTGCTGTCACTTCATCCAGACGAAAAAGGCCACCGTCCCCGGTGGCCTTTTTCGCGAGCATGTCGTACAGGTGGCGCAACTGCCGCCGCCAGGTTCGAGCCTTATTCGAAGGCCCAGTTTGCAGACAGACGGACACTGCGCGGGGCGCTGTAGCCCGACGCCTGACCGTAGGTGGACGTTGGAGACCCGCCTGCCTGTTCACCCCGTTCAAACCTGTCGCTGACGTTCCTCGTGTTCAGAATATTGAAGACATCCAGTCGGAAGGTAAGCTGGCCGGTCATATTTTCAGGCGCCGGCTGCCATGTCAGACTGCCGCTGAGCTCGTAACCCCAGTCCGACTCCAGCTGGGTTCCGCGCCCGGTCGGTTGACCGTTGCAAAACCAGTAGTCGTCATCGTAGCGGCCCTCGTAGACCTGGCGCAGCGCATTGACGTCGCCTGTAAAATCACCGTTGACGTCAAACGCATTAGCGGCTGTGCCGTAGATGCCATCAGGAAGTACTCCGAAGCAGCCGAACTTGCGCGGCGAGCGAATGCGCATCGTACCGCCTGCCCGGAGCGTGTCGTTGATGACGTAGTAACCGCCAACCTTCAGGTAATGTTGCACTTCCGTGGGCAGCGGACCTTTGGCATTCAGGCTGAGTGCAACAAGGTCAAAATCCTGCGTCAGACCGGCATCGTCCTGGCCGTTATCTGACTTTACGACGCCCTCCGTATTGCCTTCGTTCTTCGACCATACATAGGAGCCGTCAATGCCCCATCGTTCCGTCTCTTTGCTCGCCGTAAATTCGAGCGAGGTAAATTCCCGTTGCGGCTTCGGATAACCAAGCTGCTCGGCTGTCAGGTTCATACGCACCAGCCCGGTTGAGCCGTCTAGCGGCTGAATCGTATCGGTCGAGACCGTAATGCCCTCGCCCGGATTCGCCAGCACATATTCGATGCCGTGCTGTGCAGGATCCATCCATTCCCACACATCGTTAATGTCGTAGCCGTTCTCGAGAGCCCAGGCGACGATGGCGTGGTTGATGCCGATGTCGTCAATCTGCGTCGTCAACTCACGGTAGACGCCACGAATGCCCACGACGATATCGTTCTCAAACGCATGTTCGAAGCCGAGAATGATCTCGTCGCTGAACAGTGCATCGACGTTTTCCGCCTTGGTGATCTCGACCGGCGGAATCTCACCATCGCTAATCGCGTTAAACTGAATTGGATTCGACAAGTCGACGCCTGAGGGCGTGTCGTCCGAGTTGCGATTCGCGAAACCATCATGCCGGTAGAAACCTTCGGTAAATAATTCCGCACCGGAAAGCCGGATATTGGTATTGGAAGCGATCGGCATGTAGTAGCGGCCCCAGAACGCAGATAGCAGGGTCCGGCCGTCGCCGCGCAAGTCGAAAGTTGCACCGAAGCGCGGCGCGATCTCGTCTTTGGTCTTGATAAAGACCTCGCCAAGCGAATTGTAGTTCGTGAATTTTTCACTACGAAGACCGAGATTAACGGTCAACAGATCGGTGACCTGCCAGCTGTCCTGAATGTACATTGCGCTCTGTTCGATTCTGAAGCTACCACCCTGATCGATAAACAGGTTACGCACCCACTCCTCGTTCTCAGCGACCGCACCGCCGAAGCAGCCGGCAGCGTTTCGACAGATGTTGTAACGCCAGTATTGCCCGCCAGACAGCGTGCGTAACTCATCGGACCGCAGGTCCTCTTCGTCAAAACCCAGGCGAATGTGGTGATCGCCGAGTGCTTCGAAGTAGAGATCCGCGTCGACACGCAGCGACTCACGCTCATCGAGGCCTGACGCAGCAAAGGTATTCACCCAGTTGCCGATTGCAGCCGAAGATGTCTGGTTGAAGCGCTCATAGATGACAGGGTTGGCGTCTGCCGTTGATGCCGTGGTGCGATCGAAAGTGTTCTCACCGTACAGCGCAGAAACCGAGAAACTATCGTTGATGTTCGCGGTGTATTTAAAAATGTGGTTTTCACCGCCGGCCAACGTGAATCCCTCGCCTTTCTTGTCACCGATTTCACTGCCGTCGGCTTCGCTGCGTGTTAAGCCCGCGTCATTGTAGTTGTATTCGACCTGCTTAATTTCACGTTGGTCTGTGAAATAGGTGTATTCAAGGCGATGGCCTTCGAATGGCACGAAGTCGATCTTCGCCGCGTAGAACGGATCATCGTCCAGCGTTTCCGTAAAGCTGCTGGTCGTGTAGTCCCTTTCGAAGACGTCGCGCTGATTGTAAAGGCCATAGAAAAACAGGCGATCCTCGATAATAGGACCCGACATTTGCAAGATGAGTTGGGTGTCGCTGTCGTAGTCCAGGCTATTCCAGGTCACGTCGACATCTTTGCGCTCGCCACGCAAAGAGTCCGGAGTCCAGTAGCCCGTCACCTGAAATTTGAAGTCGTTGCTGCCGGATTTGGAAACCGAGTTTATGAACCCGCCCATTGAACGACCGAATTCCGCCTGGTAGCCGCCGGTCTTGACTTCCACCTGCTCAAAAAATTCGAAGGGGATCTCAGAGCCGCCCGTAAAATTACGAAAGTTGGTCACGTTCAGACCGTTAATGTAATACGCATTCTCAGCCACAGATCCGCCCGAAAATGACGCCAGCTTGCCGTTGGAGCGGGTATTAAAGTCCTGCTCACCAAGGTGGGTACCGGGGGCAAATAATGCGACGTCAGTAATAGAACGCGCGACGGGGTACTTAAGCTGCAACTCCTCGACGTCGACTGAAATACCGGACGTATTGCTTTCAAAGTCGATTGACGACTGCCGGACGCCCGTTGCGACAATCTCCTCGATTGGCGCGCCTTCAACCATTAAAGTAATTGTGTAATTGCCGGTGGATCCGACCTGGTTGTATATAGACATCCCAGTGAGCGCATCGAAACCGGCCGCGGTGACGGCTACCTCGTACGGTCCGATCGGCATCTGCGGCATGCGAAATTTACCGCTGTCATCAGACGTGGAAGTCCGGCGAACGCCGCGATCAGAAGTAACAACGACAGTGGCGTTTTGAATCGCCTGCCCGGTTGTATCCCGGACAACGCCTTCGATGGTGTTAGTCGTATAGTCTTGAGCAACGGCGAGCGTGGGAACAGCCACAGTCGCGAAAAACGTTGCGAGAATTACAGGCAACAGCCGTAAGCTTAGCGCTTTGGCATTCATAGATATTTCCCCTTATGCTTTTTTTAGTCTTGCAGCGGCGTGTTGCCCGCGACTCTGCCGGTTGCGTGGCGATTAGTTGGCGCTGCGGATTCCGTCTTGCTTCTCCATGACGATCGTCGAGTTAAATTGTACGGTCGGTCAATTTACGTGAAAGTTTTTGAATGTCGAAGTTGCTCGGGATGCCTGCAACAAACAGGTAGAAAATAGAGATCTGCGACAGCTTCTTCTAACGGCTGCGCGACAACGTCGCAATGGGTAGAACACCCTAGTCGCACTAGGTAAAACACCCTAGATTGACGGTCTCCCCTCCATCGATAAACATAACTTTTCGAACCCTTTTCGGATGGGAACGAGCTTTCCAGCAGCGCTAAACTGGTGTTATTCGTTGTGGTTCATATTTTCTTGCGAAGTTGCGTTTAAGACTAACGGGGTAAACCGAATCTCTGCACGAGGAGGTCTACTGATCAAGAAATGCAACTTTCGGTGGCTTGTGCTCGTCAGGTTTTGGCCAGAGCGGCGCGCGGAAGCCCCAACGCTAAAGCGTGTTTCTTCGTCACGTGCGCCTTAACTGCGTTTCCCGTCCTGGAATCAGGGCTCAAGTTCGTCCGATTTTGCGTCAGGATCGAGCAGCATAAAATCCCAAAAATCTGTGGCCGCCAAAAGTCCAATTTTTAACCACCTGTTGGGCTCCCGATTTCGGTCGCCCCCCCTAACTAACGGAAAAAAAACATATTGATTCTGATTCCAAGCCAATACATGCATCTTACGAGAGCGGGGAAATGCGTCCGCGAACCCTACGTTTATATAAAGTGGCATTACTTCGTTTGTGAGGGTTTTTGCCCGTGATCTAAAAGCAAATTTTTGTTTAATAAAGCGGTGCAAGCATATATGGTTTTGACAGTGGGGACGTCTTTGCCGACCATCGCAGCAAGCTCAATGACAGACAGCAAGAGAGCATCTACTTCGAGTTCCCGTCGACTTTCGACATCTTGCAACATGGATGTTTTGTGGTCTCCCACGGCCTGAGCGCCATCAATTCTTTTCTCGACAGTGTGTCGAAATGTTGCACCTAAAGCC
>JABDKF010000351.1 GCA_013003155.1 Woeseia sp.
GACGGTGACTGCCCCTGTTGCAAGCAACGCCGCTTTGAATATCTTGATGGCAAAGCAGGATCGCGCAGCACGTCGCTCTGCGGACGCGATGCAGTGCAGCTATCCCAGAAGCAAGAAGGGCAAACGATGAATTTTGCTGACCTTGCAGCAAGACTGGCCAGGCATGGCGAGGTGAAAGTAAACGAATTCATGCTGCGCGCTGAACTACGTGACAGCGACAAACTTTATGAACTGACGTTGTTCCCGGATGGCAGGGCAATTATCAAAGGCACGTCGGACGAAAGCATTGCCCGAAGCGTGTTTGCCAAGTACGTCGGAGCCTGACACGCCTGGATTCTGTCAGGGAATTCGTACCGCCAGCACGTCGCATTTGGCCTTGTGAAGTACGGTGTCTTCAGTGTCGTTGACGAGAATAGACAGGCCATGACGTTCTCTTGCACCGAGCACCACCAGGCCGCAGGAATGTTCCTCGGCAATACGCACGATCTCACCCTTGGTGCTGCCAACCTCCACTGTGCGTGGCGCATCGGAAAGTTGGTGCTTCTTCGCAATATCTTCCAGGTTGCGTTCCGCGCGTTCAACCATGTCTTTCTCAATATCCATGGCCGGTAGCAGCGCATCTCCCATAGGCTCTATCGGCATGTACTCGATAACGTGTAACAAATGAATTTTCGCACCGAACTTGCTGGCCAGCTCTTTAGCGCGATTGATAATTTGTTCGGAGCTGTCGCCCAAATCTATCGCAACCAGAATTTTGTTGTACATGCTCTTCAAATGCCTCCAACGTAGCTACCGTATTATAGCTGATGAATAACGAAACAGCGCCAAACGCTGTCGCAATGACCGTTTCTGCCCGATACATTACCGAACCGCACAAGCAGTTAGTACAGGCAAGATGCAATCTTGGCGTGTCAAAGCCTGCTTGCAGGTCTTTTTGGGTAGCATTTTCAGAATAAAGTACGACAATACGGGTAAGCGACATATTCCGGGGGGGGGACTCGCCATGACTACTATCCGCATACTTGTTGGCACGCGCAAAGGCGCGTTTATCCTGTCGTCGGATGCCGGGCGCAAAAAGTGGCGTGTTGACGGACCGCATTTTGGTGGCTGGGAGATCTACCATATGAAGGGCTCGCCGGTTGATCCGGATCGTTTGTACGTGTCACAAACGTCGAGCTGGTTCGGGCAAATCATTCAGCGCTCGGACGACGGCGGCAAAAGCTGGTACCAGCCCGGTGAAGACAAGTCGGTAGCAAAGGCGGCCGAGGCAGGTATGCCGCAAGGTAAATCCAACCTGTTTGTGTATGACACCTCGGAGAAGACCGGCAAACCACTCACGACACATCAATGGTACGACGGCTCGCAACACCCGTGGGAATTTGCACGCGTGTGGCACCTGGAGCCGTCTCTGGATGACCCGGATACCGTGTATGCGGGCGTCGAAGATGCTGCGCTGTTCAAGAGCACGGATGGCGGCGTCACCTGGCACGAACTGGCCGGACTCCGTGGTCATGAGTCCGCGCCGAACTGGGCGCCGGGCGCCGGCGGCATGTGCCTGCACACGATCGTGCTGGATCCAAAAAATTCGCAGCGTATCTACTGTGCAATCTCCGCATCCGGCACGTTTCGTTCGGATGATGCGGGCAAAACCTGGAAACCCATTAACCAGGGGTTGCACTCAGAGTACATTCCGGATCCCACCGCCGAGGTTGGGCACTGCGTGCACCGCATCGCGATTCATCCGGGTAATCCCGACACGCTATTCATGCAGAAACACTGGGACGTGATGCGTAGTGACGATGGCGGCGACTCCTGGCGTGAAGTCAGCGGCAACCTGCCGAGCGACTTTGGCTTCCCGATCGCGGTGCATGCGCACGAACCCGAGACAATCTATGTCGTGCCGATCGAGAGCGACTCTCTGCACTATCCGCCAGAAGGCAAACTGCGCGTGTATCGCAGTCGCTCCGGCGGCGAGCAATGGGAAGCGCTGACGAAAGGCCTGCCGCAGGAACATTGTTACGTCAACGTACTGCGCGACGCGATGTCTGTTGACACCGCGAAGCCCTGCGGAGTCTATTTCGGCACAACGGGTGGCCAGGTTTACGGTTCGGCCGACGACGGCGATAGCTGGCAAGCGATCGTGCGCGATCTACCCGCAGTGCTTTCGGTAGAAGCGCAAACTATTTCATGATTCGGGTCGCGCTGCCGTTTCATTTGCAGACGCTGGCCGGCACCGGCAGCGAGGTGACAGTCGTGGTCGACGGCCCCGTAACACTGCGCAGCGTTCTGGATGCGCTGGAACAGCGTTACCCGATGCTGCGCGGCACGGTGCGTGAACATGTCACGCTGCAACGCAGGCCGCGCGTACGCTTTTATGCCGATGGCGAAGATATTTCGCACGACTCACCCGACACGCCGCTGGTTGATCCGGTTGCCCGGGGCGACAAGCCGCTGATGATCGTCGGCGCCATTTCCGGCGGGTAATGCCCGGCAGGATTTATTCGTCGTTCAGTGCCTGTGCGAAATGAAAGCAATTCACGTGAAAGCCGGTCTCGAAATAGAAGCGGTGCGCACGGGCGCGCTGTATGCCGGAATCAAGATGCAGCATTTTACAGCCACGCCGGACTGCCTCATCGCGCAGCCACTTAATGAGTGCAGCACCATAGCCGCGTGAACGCTCGGCGGGCAACGTGATCAGGTCATCGACGTAGAGTGTGTCGCCGCCGAACAACGTGTGCATGTAACGGAAACCCGCAACGGCGACGATGTGCCCGTCTTCGGCAATACTCGCAAGCCGATAACCCTCTTTTTCCATCGCCCTGACTCGCGTTACAAAAGTGGTCCGCTCGATTGTCGGGCGTAGTTCATGCATGCAGTCGAAACAGGCGGCGATGTCTTCGTCTGATCTGACCGCGTGCACCGTTTGACGATTGGATTTGCTCATTTCTTGCTTCCTGATTCTTTAAGCATCGCGCAGTATCCGCCAATCATGGCGCGCCAGCCCTGCTTAGCACTAGGGCACCACCCAAAGGTGGCTGTACCAGCCGAAAACGCCGGTTTTCGTCCGGTGTGGCGCTGTGCAGGTATATTTGCTGCGACCGCTCGCAAGCGGCGATGGTGACTGCACCGACAGCTCTCCGTCGCTACCTTCTACGTAGAACAAACGGTCGCCATTGCTGTTGTAGCAGCTCACCGAGCTTAGCCGGAAGGGCCCGTTCTGCAGCCGGAACGCGAGTTCCGGCGCCGGATCGCCGCTACCGAGCAGATGATCCGGAGCCCGTGTAATCGCGACGGGCAACGGCTCGGAGTTTACCCGCAGCGCAAAATTTCTCTCGTCAGCATAATTGGTCGAGATCGGGTATCGCGGCACGGCCGTCAGGGGCGTGCCGTATCCAACCGCACCCGACTGCTGGCCGACGCCGTACCAGCCTAGCTCGTCGATAACTTGCTCCACTTCGGCGTTGAACTCACCGTAAGGCCAGGCAAACAGGCGGGCAACGGTGCCCGTTTCCTCGCTGATTCGGTTTTGTGCAAGCACCGCATTGTCGCGAAAACGCTGCAGCCAGGCTTGCTGGGTTTCATTTCGGGAACGTTGCAACGCGCTTTCGTGGATAACACCATGATTCCCGATCGTGGCACCACTCCTGCTTATGCGGCGCAACTGCTCCCAGGTCATGTAATTGCCATAGCCGCTATCGATATAGGCTGTATTGACAAACACGGTGTACGGCAATCGCCGCACTTCAAGCATTGGCCGCGCGATATTGTAAACAGACCGGTATGCGTCATCGAACGTTATTGCAAGGCTGTTGTCAGGCAGCGGCTCCCCGGCTTTCAGGGTGTCGAGAATCTGCTGAAGCGGCAAAACCTGGAAACCGTTGTCTTCAATGTAGGCAAGGTGTCGGGCAAACGTTGCGGGTGTGACGCTCGTGCTCTCGGGCGTGTCTTTTGCGACGTGGTGATAAATCAGAATAACCGCGTGATCGTCCGCGTAAGCCGAGGTAATTAGCAACATTGTCAGCAGCAGGTGACGCATGCTATCTGCGGCTCTCCAGGCCGTTACTGATGATCATCCTGCTGATCTCCTCTGCGTACACCTTGCCGCGCTCTGAATACAGTGACAAATGCTCGGCAAGATTCAATGCTGACAACTTTTCACCGTCGTCGCGCATTTCGGCGCGGGCAGCACGCAACTCTCGATAACTACGATGGCTGTTTAGGTTGTCCATGTAGCTGGCAACCGCGTCATGCACCGTGTCGAATTCGCGAACTTCGTGTCTACGCCCTTTTGCTCGACGTGCCGGAACCATGCCGCAGCCTTCAGTGAAACACCACTCGCCGAACAAAGCATTACCTTCGCGCGCAAATCGTGATCGCCCCCAGCCGGATTCTTTCGCAGCTTGCACAAGCACCAGCGCCGGCGGAATGACGTCAACCCGGCGCTTAAGCCGTGCGAAGGCTTCCGGAAAACCCAGCTTGTCGACATCAACATCATAGCGCTCAGCCAGCGCGGCAAAGCGACGGCGATGCCACCACGCGGGGCCGCTATTTTCGTCGATTGAAAGCAGGAATGCCCGCTCATCGCGGATCCGGTCATTGTGGTGTGCGGCAATGGGTGCGAGGAACGCGAAAAACGCCTCCTTGTGCTGCGCGATGTCTCCGTCGGGGAAATCCGGCAAGTCGTGAGATCCGGGGTGCGGTTTTTCGCTAATCACCAGCAACGTCGCGCCTACGATCAAGATGCCGAACGCGGCAAGCTGGGCGTTGTTTCGTTTCTGCCGGGACAAGTGATCGGTCATGGCTACGGTGGCAGTGCGGCGGGTTAGGTAGCATACCTGCCGCACCTGCAATGGTCGGCTGTCGAGCACCTTCCGCAAGGAATTTTTTTAATTAAGTATTGACTTAATTAAGTATTTACTTATTATATACCGATGGACCAGTTTGTCGCCCTCGCCGACCCGACCCGCCGGCACATCATTGAGGCCCTGTCGCGCGGCGAGCGCTCTTTTGGTGAGCTTGCCGACCAGTTCGATATGAGCCGTCCCGCGGTGTCGCAACACCTCAAGGTGCTGCGTGAGAACGGCCTGGTCACCGTACGCGCCGAAGCGCAGCGTCGTTACTACCGGCTCCACCGCGAGGGGCTGGATGAATGTGACGCCTGGCTCAAGAAAGTGCGCAACTTCTGGAATCAACATCTGGACAGGCTTGAAAACACGCTTACGGCTAGTGACGATCGAGGAGATGACCATGGATAACTACGGCGAAGTGATTGCTAAAGACACCATTCGTTTCAGGCGGCTCTTGCCCGGGCCTATCGACCGCGTCTGGGAACACCTGGTGGATGGCAGCAAACGCGGTCGCTGGCTCTGTTCCGGCGCGACCGGGAGCAATGTTGGCGAGGCGATTGTTCTCAAGTTTCGCAATCATGATTTGTCGCCGCCCGGCGATGCGCCCATTCCTGCCAGGCACAAAGAGATGCCCGAGGAGATTACTTTTCACGGCGAGATCACTGCGTATGAGAAACCACACGTGTTCGGTCACACCTGGCAGCTCGGGGACGAACTGTCGGAAGTACGCTATGAACTCGCGGAGCAAGGCGACAAGGTGTTGTTGACCTTGACACAGATGCGCCTCGACACGCGCGCGATGCAGGTGGATGTCTGTGGCGGGTGGCATACGCACCTTGATACACTCGACGATCTGTTAAGCGGCGCGCAGCCCGGCCCCTTCTGGAAACGCAACGCCGAGTACGACGCGCTGTACGAAAAGCGAATCCCCAAATGAAAACCGAACCATGGCGCGTGCTGGTCGAGCTGCTCGACCCCTGTCCTCCTCGTTTTGACCCCTTCACTACCGCTCGCGAGGCCGGAGAATAATGAACAAACCAGAAGAACACCGTCGCCGCAAGCGCTTGCGACGCAAAACGGGCGAAGCCATCAGCGACTACGACATGATTCAGGAAGGCGATCGGGTGATGGTCTGTGTGTCCGGCGGCAAGGATTCGTATGCAATGCTGGACTTGCTATTGGACCTCAAGAAAATCTCGCCCGTGAGATTCGATCTGGTCGCTGTCAACCTTGATCAGAAACAGCCCGGCTTCCCTGAGGATGTGCTTCCCGGTTACCTCGACAAGCTCGGCGTCGAATACCTGATCGTCGAGAAAAACACCTACCGTATCGTTAAGGAAAAAGTACCGGATGGGAAGACAATGTGCGGGCTTTGCTCGCGATTGCGCCGGGGCACGCTGTACGAGACGGCGCAGCGCATAGGCGCGACGAAAATTGCGCTGGGCCATCATATGGATGATCTGGTTGAAACCCTTTTCCTGAATATGTTCCACGGCTCGCGCTTAAAGACCATGCCACCGAAACTTGTCAGTGACGACAAGAAAAATATCGTGATTCGACCGCTGGTGTACTGCCGGGAGCGAGAGCTTGCAACCTTCGCGAAGCAGCGTGACTACCCGATAATTCCCTGCACGCTGTGCGGCTCACAACCGAATCTCGAACGGGTACGCATAAAAAAAATGCTGGCGGAATGGGAGCGCGATTCACCCAATCGCGTTGTCAGCGTTTTCAAGTCAATGCAACGGGTAACACGAAGTCACATGCTGGATCGCGACCTTTACGATTTTTCGGCTTTGCGTGCGGAACACGCGGCCTGTCTCGATGAACGGGACGGCGCGTTCGACCGGGGCAGCAGCATCGCCGCGCTATAGGTAAAGCATCCCCGCGGATCGACCCCGCCCTAGGGAAACGGCGCTGCCAGGCGCACTGCCACGGCATCTTCAACGCAAAAAAAAGCCGGGGCGAAATAGCGCCCCGGCTCTTCGTCTTGCTTGTTGCCGCAATTACCGGGCGGTCACCCGCAATACGACCCGACGATTCATTGCCTTACCTTGAGCGTTGGCATTGCTCGCAATAGGATCTGCTTCGCCGTAGCCACGCGCGGTCATGCGATTCATCGACACGCCGCGTCCTGCGAGGTAGTCACGTACAGCGCGTGCACGGCGATCCGACAACGACTCGTTGTAGTCGGCAGCGCCGTCACTGTCGGTATGGCCTGCAACTTCAACCGTGATCGACGGGTTGCGACGCAACGTTTCTGCAGCATCGTTCAGCACACGCTCCGCGCCCGGCAGCAAACGCGCCGAGTTGCTTTCAAAGTTAACGCCCGGCAGCTTGATCTCTTCCTTGATTTCGCAACCGCTGACGTCAACCTGGGCACCTGCACGCGTATTCGGACATTTGTCGAGGCGGTCAACGACTTTGTCGCCGTCACTGTCCATCTCACAACCCTGAGCATTAACTCTGGCGCCGGCCGGTGTGTTCGGGCACAGGTCGAGACCGTCTTTGACACCGTCGCCATCGCTGTCGCGTTCACAGCCATTGCTGTCAACCGTAGCACCGGCACGGGTCATCGGGCACTTGTCGCGTGAGTCTGCGACGCCGTCTTTATCGCCATCGGGTTCGCAGCCCGTGGCGTCGACTACAACGCCCATGGGGGTCCCTGGGCAACGATCTAACGCATCGGATACGCCGTCACCGTCGCTGTCAGCATACTCGGCGGACTTCTCGCCAAACGGGAACTGCAAACCCACGCTGACCAGTTTGTCGCGTGAACGGCGATCAATGATGTTGTCGGTGCGGTAGCGGAACTCACTACGCAGTGCAACGCCACTGTCACCGAAGATGTCAGCAAGAAAACCTGCGCCCAACGAGTACATGCCGCCGTCTTCCGAGCGAGCATTGTCGCGATCAATCTCCAGGATGCCGGCGCCAACAAACCAGTACGGACTGAAGCGGCCGTCGCGGTTAATGATGCGCTGCAAATCAACGCCTGCGCCAAATTGATCCTGCCCGACAGTGCCGGAAAGACTTGCGCCCTGAACGAATGCTTCCAGGTTCCACAGGTCGCTTAGGACGAAACCGAAGCCGAGCTGGCCGCCGGCAAACTCGTCATCAACTCCACGATCAACATCATCGTCAATGTAAGTGCCCATTGGGGATATATAAGTCTGGCCCGGTTGCGCATCTGCGAACGCGAATGAACTAGCAAACACAGCCGAAACCAAAGCGGTGCGTAAGAAAAACTTCATGCAATTTCTCCGATTTGTGCCTGGTCGCATTCAGGCGACCGTCGCACGGTAAATCATCAAGTGCGGTAGCATTTTTTGCCAACACGACAAAAAACCCATTCCGCGTAAACAGCCCGCCGCCTCTGCAGCGCCCCGTGGGTGCTGGCCGGCTGGCGAGAAGTGGCGCGACACTAGCACAATGTCAGGCAAATACAATGGGTTTGGGAGGGGTTTTTGCGGGGAAAACGCGACGTTTGTCACATTGGGGCAGGTTAGCGGGTGGCGGCGGCGCGAATGGCGGGATCTGGCCTGTACAGCCGATTCTGCCGGCTCGACATGCTTGCCCTGCTCGCCCGGCCCACGGCTCAAATTCGACTGGCCGGGGCTGGCTCCTACAAGAGACGAGCAGTAAACGTATCGGCCGGCAACGTCGGATCCGCTATGGCGCTTACGATTGTGACTTGCGAAAGGGGCTCGCCGCTTTTCGCATCGAGCTTCTCCGATCCGAAACTAAATCGGCGGCTGCCCAGCCAGCGA
>JABDKF010000012.1 GCA_013003155.1 Woeseia sp.
GTTCCTGTCGCTCTTCATCGACAGGGCGCGGCGGCTGCTGACCTCTCCGCGAGCGCTGCGGCGCACGAACGTCACGGCGGGCGTCCTCCTGGTCGTCGTTGGTCTGGTGATCCCGTTTACGTGAGTCTTTGCTGAACGAACGCTCTCATCCCGGTTAGGACGAAGCGGACAATGCTGGTTTTGGCTTTTTCCATCTCACTTTGGTTTCAGGACGGGTTGCCTCTGCGGCCAAAAAACCTCGACGAATACCGATCCTGATACGACAGCGATAGCAGCAAGCTGCAGCCACGTCGGGCTATCGCCCAGAAAGACTATTGCCAGCCCGGCGGCGATAACCGGTTTGAGGAAAAACAGATAGGAGGCGCGCGTCATATCATTGGCAGCGGCCAGCCCTCCGAGCCACAGGAGTTGAGTTACCGTCGTGTTCCAAAAGCCAAGGACAATCAGGGACCAGATAGCGACAGTTGGTTTTTCGCCAAGAGAAAGCGGATTGACCCATACGCCCCAGAATGCGCCAACTCCGACCCACAGCCCAATTGCGCCGATGGTTATTGCCAGTGTTGTTATGCGCATGCTGCCATGACGAACCATAAGCGGCTTGGCGATCACGGAGTAACCGGCAACGAGCGCAGCGCAGAATACCGCCATCAGAACGCCCCAGAGAGAATTACCGTCAGCGGTCAATACATCCAAATAACCGTCAGTGAGCAGTGCTGCGACTCCGGCCACAGCCAAAACACCGGTGACAATCTTCACTGTCGAAATCGGCGTGCGATTGACGGCGAGATTGATGAGGCC
The DNA here is from genome assembly GCA_013003155.1 of Woeseia sp. Taxonomy (GTDB): domain Bacteria; phylum Pseudomonadota; class Gammaproteobacteria; order Steroidobacterales; family Woeseiaceae; genus Woeseia. The sequence goes on from JABDKF010000012.1 coordinate 799, forward strand.
GACAAAAATCGGGATCGTCGTGACCAGCGTCGCAACTTGAATCACGCTGGCAAAGTCCAGTGACCAGTGGAATAACAGATAGGCAAGCGAGACTCCGACTAGCGACAGCGGGATCAAAATCCGCCAGTCTTCTTTGAGAGGTGTCACGAGGTCGCGTGTGTCGCTGCGCATAAGCGACCAAACGAGCAGACCCGCCGCGCCGATCAGATATCGCCAAACTGAAACTTCGGGACCGGCTACGCCGGTTAATCTGGCAAAAAACTCGGAACTCGCGTGGCCACAAACTCCGACGAATACCGCAAGATATGCCCATTTGATGGGAATATTCATCGCATCTCGATCTCCGCACCAAGCCTGGCAAGACTTTCGACAAGCCGCTCAGGCCGCTCAAGCGGCAGCAAGTGTCCAGCGTTGTCCCAATCTTCCCTGCGGGCGTCTGGCAGCAATGAAAACAGCCTGTCGATGACTTCGGGGTCACGGAACACTCGGTCGTGCAACCCTGTGATGGAAAGCACAGGAAGATTTAGAGACGCCCAGTCAAAGCCCCAATCCGTCTCGACTGAGTTGCGCATCAGGTTGGCGTGGCCATGCACCGGGTCCAATGGCGCATATGGGCCAACCAAGTAATTTGAGCGAACGCTGGAAGAAAATTCGGGATTGGTCAAAAGGGGCATCATGAGGCCCATGAACAATGCGGCGCCGCCGGTCGCAACATAGTGGGGCAAGGCTTCATTGATCCACGCTATACGCGGATTGATTTCCCTGAGCGTGTTGAGAAGAACAATGCCTCTTGCGGGCGCGCCCCTGGCGTATGCCTGCGACGCGAACAGCCCACCAATTGACAAGCCGGTCAGAATTGGCTTGTGCGGATCAATTTCACTCAGAAGGCGCACCAGGTCATCGACGATCAGGCCATTTGTCAGGTCCAGTTCCTTGGCAAATGTAGACTTGTCCTGACCACGAAAGTTGTAGCTGAGCGTCCCGAATCCGCGCTCGCGCAGTGCTGGCGCGACGACAGTTTCCCAATGATCGGTTGATCCCGTCAATGCGTTGACGAATACAAAGGTTGGTGCACCTTCGCGCGCTGGCCGCGAGTGGAGGTAGAAGATCGAGTTCTCTGAATCAAAGCGAAGTTCGGCCATTCAGACGTCCCCCCAACGATTTTTCTGCATCATACAGAAATGTTCGATTCTGACCAATATATGGAGTGCTTTTGGCCGGTCCGGGATACTGCCAACCACAGGACCGCTTCGCGCTTAAACCAGCCATTGGATCACTGGCCGAGCACTTGTCATACTCGCAACCACACCGAAGAGAATGCAACAAAAAGGCCGCATCCGAAGACGCGGCCCTTCGTTTTTCCTCGGAGGCGATTACAGCCCTTCGACTTCCTCGATGGTCCGCTCGGCGAAGCGGCTCAGAAGTGCGTCGTAAAACGCGTTCTGCGCCGGCGGGATCACGATGGTGTTTTCCGTGGCGCTCGCATCGACCTCGCCTGTCACCGCTGTCAGCGAAAGCCCGACGCTGTCAACCGGATCCGGATTGCCCTGCTCGCGAATATAGACCCAGCCCTTCAGCGTGTTGAACAGTTCGTCGTTGCCCAAAAGGACCGAGCCATCCACGCTGATCTCCGACAGGCTGACGGTGATCTCATAGCCGTCGCCCGAATAGTATGGCTCGATCGCCTCGGCCAGTTTCGCCTCCAGATCCTTCTCGATATCGGGAAAGTACTGCAGCGCGTTCGCATTTACGTCGTCCAGTTCGACTTTGACGTCGGCCTCGGCAATCAGGGGTCGTGCCTCGGCAAAGGCGGCGGTTGCGGTC
>JABDKF010000024.1 GCA_013003155.1 Woeseia sp.
TACTGGCGCTCGTGCGGCGACCGCCATGGGCCGGTCAGATGTGGCCGCCAATCCTCAAGTCTTTCGATTGCTCGCAACAGTCGCTCGAGCGTTAGCCAGTAACGATAACGCGTCCAGCCCCGGTATTCGCTCAGGCGATGCTCCAGGAACCATCGAACGTGTTTGCATTTCCATTGCCACGGACCGACCTGCCAACGCCTCCAAATCACAGCGGCAATTCCTGCGGCGCGCTGACATTCGCGACGAACAACGACGGAATGCCCTGGAAGAGAACGCTTGAGTAACTGCACCGCCCGGCGACTCGCCTGCTCGGCGCTCCTCGGCCCACTCATCGGGACGACCCGATGTACGACTCCAGCACCGTGCTCCGACGGTGTCCCAACTCCTGTGACAAGACCTGTCGTGCGGCTTGATCAACTGCGGTGTTGGCGATTCGTTGACCGGCAATCACGGGCGCCGGTGCTTCGGTGAGCTGCGTGTAACGATCACAGGCATACGCCGCTCGAAGGTCGCGCAGCGATCCACCGTCGAGGGGATTCGCAATTCTGCTCCAATGCTTCGACACGTAGGTCAACCACTGCGCCAGGTTGTTGCCAGTGGGCACCAAATTTGCGTTGCCCTCGGCGGCACGTTCCGCGAATTGAATCGCATGCCGTCCAGCGTCGGTTGCGGGGACCCATCGATCGACGCTTCGACCGCGACCGCCCTTGGTTCCAGCGACCACATTGATCCGACCCAACTGACCCGCCTGGTGACTGGCGAGTCGCAGGTCGAGCAAGGAGGCTTCTTTGCGGCGTAATCCAAACTCACGACACAACATTGCGACCGCAACGACGCGTTCCTTGTCCCCGGCGACGAGGCGCTCGATAACCGGCTGCAACCGATCACGATCCAGACCGACTGGAGCATCGGTTCGGACGCACGATCGCTGGCCGATGTAATCGCTCGGTCTGACCCACAACGCCCGATCACCGCGCAACGATTCGAGGACCACGTTCACAGAAGTCAGTTGATTCTTGGCATAACCATTGCTGATGCCCTTGCCCGTTTGCTGAGACAGGTGTTCCGCAAACTGGGCCAGCTCTGAACGCGAGACGTCTCGCGCATCGCGAACACCCTGTTCGCGAGACCATTCACAGAATTTGCGCCAACGCGCCGTATGGCTGGCGACCGTACCATAGTGCCCACCACCGAACGCGGCACGAAGCGCCTGCTTGCCCGCCCATTCCATTTGCTTGCCCCAACCAAAATTTCGTCCACCACCTACTTTTCGCATGTCCATCTCCCGTTCAAAATGCAACCACAAACTGCCCCGCTAACTGTTGAGTTTTAAACCGGATGGACCGCCGGTCGCGGTGTGGTTGCGGCAAACGGCGAATGCCATTTGCAGATACGCTCGGACTTATCTGAGCCAGGGCACCCTTGGACCGCTCGAACGAGCGGTGGGGCGAGTGGTGGCGCAACTTCTTCAAGGGAAGCCTTGCCGGCTCAGTGTCCGAATTCGAGTTTGCACGCCGACTGGCGCAGCTAACCCGTTGATAGCAGGGCCAATTGCTGGCCCAGTCGCCGCCGTCTCTATACCGCTTATGCGGTTCTAGAGACCGGCGCGGAACGGTCGTGCTGGGTCAACGAATCGCAAATTGTCGCGATCGCATTGCGCCATACGCCCGTGGCAATCCGATAACAGCGGCAGAACGCCTCGTTGATCGGATCGGTCTCGATTGCAGCGCCAAGTGGCCCGACAATCGCTGGGGTGCCGTTGGGTCAAAGACCCGTGCTCATGATTAACGGCAGAGCACTGCGGTGCCGACAATCAGTCGGCGGGGTGCTGGTTAGCGACCAGCTGCGCTTGAAACTTGATTGTTGGCAACTTCGCCAGTATCGGCCGGCGGCACGAACAAGCGAAATGCCGCACCGCCATTACCGTCCGGCTTCCAGCGTTCGATCACGCCGTGGCGCATCGCAGGTCGCAGATACCTTCGACAGCAATTGGGTACACGTCCGAATCGCTTCGACATTTTCTCGAACTGCACATGACCGCAGCCATCGCGGTCTGCCAGGCAACCGAGATACACCAATGCGGTGCACTCGTTTGCGGTGAGGTAGTCCTCTTTGAGAAACCACAGCACGAAGGCGAAAAATTCCTGCATCGGGAACTGTTCATTGACCATCGGCTGATCCTCCCTCCTGACCCGCCTGCAATCGACGGGCCAGTTCCTCATTGTCGAGGACCAGGGCCTCAGCAACGCAGTGCACCGGGTATCGAATTCGCCGGCCCAGTCGCACTGTGTTGCGTCGTAGGTACACGATGTTGGGTTCCTTTGATCGCCGCATGGTGTTGCTCAAACTCTTCGCCGAGATACCCATCAGTTCGGCCAGCTGACGGTGCCGCATGTACAGGCCGTACACGGCTTGCAGCGCGTCACGCTCCTTGTTCAATTGGCTGACATTGTCCTGTGACATTGCAAACTCCTATCGGATCCCGGCTACGACTGCGACGAGCAGACCCGGGATCCGAAAGAGTATTTTTTGTCCGGCTGCCGCAATGAAATGGCGAAATTAGGTCAGGCTCGATTTCATCGGGAAACCGAACATGGACCGAAAAATTCAATGTGAATCGCCAGCACAATAGCCAGCATCGCGTGTCAAGCAATGACAAGCGATGGCGCACTGAGGCGCGAGTGCCCATTGGGCAATTCGAAACAACAAGACGATGCGACGCCGGCTAAAACCCACAGCACGTATTGGGGAGCCGGTGCAATCAATGAGATGTCATCGACGTGAATCTAGCGGGTGCTTTGCTCGCTGCAAACTGGTTCGATGACCAAGAAGGAGGGATCCAGTGGCGTTTCGCCACACGCGTCTGCTGCCGAACCCTTCAAGACGCTTGTCGATTGCCAGCAATGATACCGTGACTTCACATCGCTGGCAAAATCCGAAGTCTGACTGTGAGCCCAAAGTGGTCTCGCGTTTCCTTGCGTACGCTGCCGTTCCTAACAACAGCATGGCTCGAAACGGCCAACGTCCGCCACTTTGCGCAAGCCGGCTCGCTTAGGTC
>JABDKF010000026.1 GCA_013003155.1 Woeseia sp.
TGCCGCAGCCCTTGCAGCCCGGTAGTTAGAGCATTTTTTTCATGCGCCGAACTGCGGTCTGCCCTAAAAAAGAGAATCTGTGGCGATGTTGCGACAAAGAACTTTAAAAACGGCAATCCGCGCAACCGGTGTCGGCCTGCACAGTGGCGACAAGGTATACATGACCTTGCGACCTGCAGCCGAGAATACCGGCATCATCTTTCGCCGTGTTGACCTCGATGAGCCGGTCGATGTGCCGGCGGCGGCGGAACTCGTCGGCGAAACCATGCTGGGCACGACGCTTGTCAAGAATGATGTCAAGGTGGCGACCGTCGAGCACCTGATGTCAGCACTCGCCGGCCTCGGCATCGACAATCTGTACGTCGACCTGTCTGCGCCGGAAGTTCCGATCATGGACGGTAGTGCCGCGCCTTTTGTATTCCTGTTGCAGTCTGCAGGAATCGAGGAACAGAATGCCGCGAAGCGGTTCGTTCGTATCAAGCGCAAGGTGCGGGTTGAAGTTGAAGACAAGTGGGCAGAGTTCACGCCATTTGACGGCCTCAAGGTCAATTTCCGAATCGACTTTAATCACCCGGTTTTTAACAAGTTGAGCCGCAGCGCATCGATAGACTTTTCTTCGACTTCCTTCTTAAAAGAAGTGAGCCGCGCCCGTACCTTTTGCTTCCTGCGTGATGTTGAGGCGCTGCGCGAGCGAAATTTGACGCTGGGTGGCAGCATGGACAATGCGATTGTGCTGGACGACTACCGCATCCTCAATGAGGACGGTCTGCGCTATGCCAATGAATTTGTCGTCCACAAAATTCTTGACGCGATCGGCGACGTTTATCTTCTGGGCCACAGCCTGATAGGCGAGTACTCTGCGTACAAGTCCGGTCACGATCTCAATAATCGATTGTTGCGTGCATTGTTAGCGGACCGCGACGCCTGGGAAGAAGTCACTTTTAATGACGCGACTAAAGCGCCTATTTCCTACGCCACTCCGGCGTACGCCTAACGTGCAACCCTGACGCGGCAGGAACTTGCCGCGGCGCCGCTGGCATTCGCGGCTTTCAGCAACTCGTCTGACTCGAACCTGAGCCGCGCGGCCCAGGCGGACGAACTCGCCAGCAAAACGAGTTCATTGTCGCGCACCGTCGCAGCGACCAGTGACTCGGCCAGCTCGCTCTCGAGGCGCTTTTTGAGCGTCGCGGTGAGCGCCTCCGTATCTTTAGCAGTTTGGACAACTTTGTCCAGGCGGCTGGAGGCGCCTGATTTCAGCAGGTTTTCAAGGCTGACGATGGGCATGGAGTGTGACGGAATCACCGTTTTTTTGGCCAGAGAAGTGACCGGGATCATCATTCTGTATCGCCGATCTTGTAATGAAAAGCGCCATTATGCATATTGACAGTCCGACAACGGCATACCCGCCGAAAGACGGGGACGCAAAACCACCGATCTACGGGACATAAAGTCCTAGGATAGCGGGGCTACCGAAGTGACCACCACAAGCATTTATGGAATATTTAAAGGACGCCAGTTCTGGCAGTCTGTTCCAGGCCCGGATGGTCTACTAACAATAACGAGCGATACGCACCTGGGGCGTAACAGATGAATGTAGTAATTTTCGGTAAGGGCTTTGGCAAGCCCCGGCAGATCAACCTGTGCGGGCCGCGCGCAATGCTAAGTATCTCAGCGATTATCATCGCGTTTTGTAGCGTCGCATTTGTAGGTGGTCAACTCTATTCCAAACACCACGGCTCCGGCATCGCTCTCGACGAGGCGGCGGCGCTGAACGCGGAGCTCGACGCGCAGCGTGCGGCCATTCATACAACGCGGCAGGAAACCGAAGATACACTCGATGCCCTGGCGTTACGTATCGGTCAGATGAACGCCCGCGTTATTCGACTTGACGCGCTCGGTCGACGCCTGACAGAAATGGCCGATCTTGCCGAGGGAGAATTCGATTTCGATTCAACGCCGGCACTGGGTGGTCCCGAGGAACCGGACCCCAGTGGATCTGCCGTCGCGGTTCCCG
>JABDKF010000029.1 GCA_013003155.1 Woeseia sp.
AATCTTCATTGGGCGGGATCTTTTCCAGGGCGTCGGAAGCCGGGTCGTTGTAGCGATCCGATTGTTGCTCGCCCAACTGCGCAAGATAGCGAATCGCCTTCAAGCCCGGCAGAAAAAAATAGCCGCCGCCGCGCACCCTGATGTAATGACGCGCTGACGGTCGCTTTGGGTCAGAACCATCAGCTACATCGCTTCGCGCCGCTCCAGTGTAGACACTTTTCCAGTCACTGCCTGCGGTGGATACGACGCCGCCAGCATCGGCCCCGATATCGAGCGTCGCAATATCGAGGTTAGGCAGCGCGGGTTCCTGGTCCTCTCGCTCATTGCGCGCGGTCCTGTCGACTTTGAACAACGGATCGACTTCCTCATAGCCGCCCGCAAATTTCGGGTTGTTAACCCACGTCTGCAGGATGAATTCAAATTGGCGGCCAATGTCCGTGTTCAAACAAATGAAAAACAGGCCACGCCCACCGCTCTCCGCGCTCTTCAGTTTGTCGATGTTGATGTCGCCATCAATGGAGAATGCGCCGTCTATCGCGTCGCCATACGTCCGACCCCGTCGAATGATGCGGTGTCGTCGCACTTCCCGAGTGGGGTCGTCTTGCGAAATGGCGAGGCTGTCGCGCGGATTCGCGCGGCGCACGTGCGCACCGATCGGGCAGCGCTTGCCAAAGGGGTCCTTCCCGTAGCCGAACTCGTTTTCCTTCGCGAGCAGCAACGTCTCCTGACGCGGCGCGAAGATAAGCGGCGCGCCGTTCGGCCAGCGCCCTACTCGCCGTGATGCCAGCAGGCGTGCGCGTTTTTCGTCCTCATTCACTGCGGCCATCGTGTCCTGCCAGAATTTGGGCACGTTTTGCTCAAGCTGCCGTGCGACCAAAAAAGTGCCGTTCAGCCCGAAGTCCGGGTTGTCGCGCGTAGCCGGCATGGCCGGGTAACAGCCGTATTCGTTCTCGTAGCCGAACAGAAATTCACCGGCGCTAACCGCGTCAACCGGACGCCGGTCACCGTCGACAATCGCCGGTTGGGAAATGCCGTCGCGAAAGCCGAAGTGTTCTTTTCCCCCGGGCAACCGGTTGGTGTAGTGAACGTCTTTGATTCGCTCAAGACCGCTGTCTATCGAACCCGGCACGAGCTCGTCGAACAGTTCCTCCAGCTTCCGCCGGTCTTCCGCAAACAACGCCAGCAAGATATGGACGGCTTCTTTGCCGTCCTGGTCGCCGCCCCAGTTCCAATGTTGCGGACCGCTTTTCTCGAATTCCTGCAGTACCCGCTGTCGATGGGAGCGCAGATCCCGCGGTTCGATAAACTCCGCGGAGACGTCGGCGAACGCATGCTCGTCAAGCCCGAGTTTGCCGAGTCCGGGGTAGGTGAACGCGATCTGCAAGCGAAAACCCTGGCGCTGATTTTCAGCCTCGGGATCCGCGCTCGATACCTTATCGCTGATGCTATCCAGCCAGCAGCGCGCCCTGCCCGCATCGCTGATTCGATACAGGCCATAGGCCGCCTCAAACTTGCCGTAGCCATTTGTCACGATACCCTGAATGTCGTCGCGCTCGAGGTACTTCATGTAAACCTCCGTACGAGGAGTTGCGCCCACTCTTCCGCCTCTTCAGCACTGAGCTGCTTGCCGACACCGGCACAAATCTGGCCGTTTTCATTAATATTTGAGACTGACAAATGTTTGTAGGCGCTGTAGAAAACGTGGGTCCTGGACATCATCAACCGGCTGTAGGACTTGAACGCATGCTCGTCGGCCGCGCCGTCAAGAACGAGGTACCGGGTACGCGGAAAGAACACGGAATTCGCCCAAATGGCAGTCATCGCTCCCGCACTCTCGCTAATAAAGTCTCCGAGGTAGCGTTCCCAGCTGCCATCGTAGTCGCCCAAGAACAACAGCGCGCGCGGCTTGCGAACTACCGCCCAGCGTCCGAAATGAATGGATTGAATCCCCGCAAGGCTGCCTCTAATGTAAACAAAACGCGCAAAGAGGTTGACCAGAAAAAACACCAGTCGTGTCCACCACCAGCGGAATTTGCCGCGTTTTAACACGATCAGGCTGGTTAGCGCGTTCTGGCCGGTGACGTCCTCATTCATGCGGTTTTCGATCGCATCCGATAAGACTTTCTGCGGTTTTTTTCTACATTCCGCCAGCCACTCCTGACGCTCTGCATCGTCGCGGAGTTCACGGTGACGTATGAATCTCAGCAGGAGTCTAACGAACACATAGAGCAGCAGGCCGCCCGCGGCGACGAGCAGCAGGAACTGCCATTCTTTTTGATAAACAAGATAGGCGATGGCTAACGCCAGAACGGCGTAAAGGTTGCGCATGCGAAAAATATAATGGCGGAGAGTGTTGAGGACCGTGCCAACGATGCGCCCGACCGTTCCCTGGCACACGTCTGCCTCGCGCGTTATTGCCGCAAAACTTTCCGGTCCGTCTTTCGGATAAAGTGACTCAAGGTGTCTTCTAAGATGTCCATGCAACGCCAGCGGATCACCGAAGTCTCCCGGCCGATCGGGATGCTTGAGAAATGCATTGATACGATCGCGCATTTTGGATTGCGTACGAATCTGTTCCACGGTGCGGCCGACAGCACCGATGTAAAACGTATGAACAGGAATCGAGTTTTTCCTGAGGAATGCCTCCCGGGCCGTCGGCTGGGCAATATTCCCAAAGCCTTCACAGTGACTGTAGATGCGGTCAATGCACTCACCAGGCACGACGCCCTGCTGACCGAGCGGCTCGGACGAACACAGTGTCGCCAGGATATCTTCCTGCGAACCGTCGAAGACACATGCGAATAACAGGTAGCGGGGAGCTTTCTCTTGCGCACCGCCCAGCCTGACAATCGACCACCGCGCGAAGTGCAGATTTTTCATTTCCGCAAACGGCATGACGATGTTGGCTTCGTTTTCTTCCTGCATGCTCGTCAGCAGATCGCATAAATCGTCTCGCTGGCCGTCAGCGATGGGAACGAGCACCGTTAATGTTTTTTGACGGAGCACTATCCGGGCCCGCAAATCATGGCGGCGCAGGCGGCGTTCGCCGCCAAACGAAATGCCGGGTTTTATCTGGAAAACAGAGTGATATACCGCAGAGCCAGCGGTGGTCGCGCTGCCGACGCCGGGCGATTGTGTCGATCGATTCGCGAGCTACTTTTCCCGCCAAGCAAGCCCTGCGTGAAAACGCAAAACCACTCACTAATGCACCCATCGTGCGGCTCCAGCCAAAATCCGGATACATTCAGTATAGTTCGGCCTGTCGCATGCGGCGGCGATGCCGCCAACTTTTTCAACGCAATCGCAAATAGCGACGGGCACGTCACACGCTTGTGTTTTACGCGGGTAGCGCGCACGGATGATGAGCGAAGTTTTTTATTGCGCCCCTTAAGCGGAGGTCGTACTGGCGAGCAACCGGCAGTGCGAGCTTTATCAGAGCGGCTCGCCCCTGGCTACCGGGTCACAATATGCTGCGGCCAAACGCACTCTGAATCAGCGTAACTGCACGCTCTGCTGAAACGTTGCGGTGATCGAGAAACGGATTGAGCTCGACCACTTCCATGGAAGTCATGCTGCCGTGCGCCGCGCACTCTTCTAACAACAGGTGTGCCTCGCGGTAGCTGACGCCGCCGGGAACAGCGGTGCCGGTGCCCGGTATGACGTCCGGATCGCAGCCATCCAGATCAAAACTGACGTGGAATCCCGCGGTGCCGTCGTTGACGACTTCAAGGGCTTTACGCGCCACCTTGGCCATGCCCAGCTCGTCAATCTCGCGCATGGTAAACGCGGTAATGCCGGATTTCCTGATGATTTCGCGTTCGCCGCGATCAATATCACGAATGCCGATCAA
>JABDKF010000031.1 GCA_013003155.1 Woeseia sp.
AGGCCTCGACAGTACTCGAAAACGTTTGCGCTCCCGACTAGGCGTGGAATGGCTCCAGGTGAACCTTGCCAAATTGTCCGGCATAGGCGTGGATTGCGGGAGAACCGCCCAGATGCATGAGCAGGACTTTTGCATTCTTTTCGAAACGACCTGCGTCGGCGAGATTCAGGAGCCCACGTATCGCCCGGCCTTCGTAGACCGGATCGGCGACCAGTCCTTCCTTGCGTGCCAGTAATTTTATGCCGCTGACAACATCGGCATCGGGTACACCGTAAGGGTTGGAACTGGATGAGATGACTTCAACATCCTTTGTCGACACGCGCACCGCCAAATCCAGTTCCTGTAGAGCATCGTTAGCCAGTCGTTTCACGCGGGCCTTCTTGGTCTCTGTCTCGTTATCGTCAGAGACTCCGATTATGCGAGTCTTGATACCCAGGGCGGCAAACCCTGCCAATAATCCCGCCTGCGTGCTGCCGGAGCCGGTGCAATGAAGCAGGTAGTCGAAGTTGATGCCATCATTCCCGGCCTGCATGGCGATTTCGGCGGCACACCTGATGTAGCCGAGACTCCCGAGGCGATGTTCTGACGCGCCACCCGGAATCAAGTAGGGTCTGTGTCCCCGTTCCTTGAGTTGACTTGTGAATTCCTCAAGCTGGCCCTGATCCTCGATCGGCCGCTCGGTTCCATCGAAGTACAGGTCGGCCCCGATAATGTGACTCAACAACACGTTGCCAACGTCACGGTAATGTGGCCCAGCATCTTTAGTCCACGCGCAATGCAACAGCGCACACTTCAGGCCCGCTTTGGCGGCAGCGGCAGCGGTCTGGCGGGTGTGGTTCGATTGAATTGCGCCGACGGTTACCAGCATGTCCGACCCGGTGGCGAGCGCGTCGCCGACCAGGTATTCGAGCTTTCGCGTCTTGTTGCCGCCGCCCTCAAGCCCGGATAAATCATCTCGCTTCATCCAGAGGTCGATTCCACGCAGCGAAGCACCGAGGTTTCGAAGTGCTTGTATCGGGGTAGGCAGGAGCGCCAGCGAGGCTTGCGGGAACCTCTCGAGACGAGCGAGCAGAACGGCCAGGGCGTCAGTGTCAATCATGTCGGTGTCCTCAGAAATTTACTGGAATCGCGACGTTTCTGATTGAATGTTAGAGGCCGTCTGAGGAGCCGTCGTCACAGCGGTAATTGTGCACCGCAAGATTCTCGAATGCACGCACGACAGGATTAGCGGCTGCTTTGCGGTGTGCTGCGGTCGACAAGATTAGCGGCCGCGACGCGGCCCGCTTGTCGTCGCTTCGCTCCTCGGATGATTCAGATCGCCTGTGGGCAATCTTCACCCCTGCGGGGCGCGCTGTGCGCGTCCAAAACGCTCGCGCGTTTTGTCGAACAAAACTCGTCACAATACGTGGTACGAATTCGCGCTTTTTCCTGTCCTGTATCGCAGCCAATCCTGCGATCCGCCTTGCGCTCAATAGGTTTTTATCCGGCTGGACGACGCACCGTTCTAAAACCGATGTGGCTTGTGCCGAGCCCCGTATCCTGAGCTTGCCGAGCCGCGGGACGATAGCGTGCACAATAGTTAGGAGCACACAAAAAGGACCCTCCTTTAATGATGCGTTGTAGTCCCGAAGGCGGATCTCTTCCATCCGGAGCTGACTTCGTCCACTCCCAGGCGTTGCCGATCATGTCGTAAAGCTTATAGCCATTAGCAGGAAAACTGCCCGCAGGTGCAGTACCGAGATGCCCGTCGGTCCCCATATTCTCCCTTGGGAACTGCCCTTGCCAGGTGTTCGCCATTTCGGTTCCCTCGGGGTCGCGCTCATTACCCCAGGCATACTCCGAGGGGCCTTCCCCGCCCCGGGCCGCGAACTCCCATTCCGATTCGGTGGGGAGATCCCTGCCGCGCCAGTTCGAGTAGGCCAGCGCGTCCTCGAATGCGATGTGCACAACCGGGTGATCTTCGAGGCCCTCAATGGAGCGACCTTCGCCATCGATGTTCCGCCAGTTTGCGTCCGGCCTGAATTGCCACCAGCTCATCGATGTCATTCGATCGCCGATTTGTTCTGGCGCCTCAAACACTGCGGATCCCGCCTGGAAGAACTCCTCCGGAGCATTGGGGTATTCGGCACGCGAGGGGCCGCGTTCTGCCAGGGTGACATAGGCCGTCGCTTCGACGAATTCGGCGAATGCTTTGTTGCTTACCTCAAAAGTGTCAATGCAGAACGGGCCAACGGTGACCCGTCGCTCTTCGCGCTCCTCCGGGTAGTGATCATTCGAGCCCATTGTGAACTCGCCGCCATCCAGACAACGTTCTGAATTGTTCTCAGTGACCAGGGGTTTGCCGGCATCACAGCTCGCCAGCAAAATCGCCAAACAGCTCAGGCAAATCACACGAGCGACTATTTGCATGCACGCGTATGACAAACCTTAGCCTGTAGTTCGGTTTATAGATTGTAGAAGCATCCCGCTCTCTATCGCACAATTCGAGTGCCTAAACCAGCGCATCGAAGTAGTCATCCCACGATTGATGCGGCCGACCGGCTGCCGCCTCGAAGTCGCTGGGACTGTCATAGTGGCCGCGCTGAATGCCCTCATAGATGCCGGCAATCACGGTGCCAATGAATTCACCGAGCTCGGCAACCCGTTCTTTGCGATAGTCCTCCACGGACATCGGACGGTAAACCAGCTTAGTTCCGAACGCGCTATTGAAATACTCTGCCAGCTGTTGCTGCGTGATCGGCTCGCCGTTCAGGATATAGGTGCTCGAGTTATGTTTTGGTTCGGTGAGCACCCGCGCATAGGCATAGGCGAGCTCGCTACGGGTCGTGTAGCCACATTTTCCGTCGCCGGCGCAGTTGGCGATCTCGCCTTTTGATTTGTAGGTCTCAATGTATTCGACATCGGGCTCGATATAGATCCCGTTACGACCAATTACCCATTCCAGGCCGGTATCCCGAATATCCTGCTCAGTCTGCCGATTGCTGTCCACGATCGGCGAGAACGCCGTGCCGCTATCAGGCCCCTGCACGCTGGTGTAAACGATCTTCCTTACACCGTTGGAGACCGCCGCCTCGATGACGTTCCGATGCTGAGAAATGCGCTTCTCGGGCGCATCCATGCCGGAGACCAGCAGCACCGATTCCACGCCCTGCAGGGCCTTCTCGAACTGCGCCTTGTCCCGGTAGTCGCCCGCGCGTATTTCGACGCCGAGGCCTGCCGCTTTCTCGGGACTCCGAGCGATACCGACAACGCCGTCTTGCCCAACCAACGCACTGGTCGCCTTGACAATCTCGGCCCCGAGATGACCGGAGGCCGCTGTTACGGCAATAGTCATTCGTCGTCCGGCACGCGCACCCAAGTGACCACCGGCTCGTCCTTGTTCGCCATTCGAACCAGGTGGTCTGCCACGACACTTTCTGCGCGCTCAATCTGGCTCTCATCAGAAAGTTCTACAACGATATGCATATGCGTATCGTCGACATCAATATTGCATGGGCCGAACGGAAACTCGATACGCGCGTGTCGATCCTCGACGGTCGCCGGGATCTTGTGGGCGAAATGCCGACAGAGTCGCTTCGCATAAGAAGCGCCGTGCTTTGTCTCGACATTTGCTATGGTCTTCGCCATTGTAATTTCCTTGATGATGTTTGAGCGATATCAGTCGACTGTGCCGCTTTCCGTGGTTGAACTGAGCTGTTGCTCGACCTCGTCCAGCACGCGATAGCAATCGAGTACCTGCCGAACTGATGAATTGGGTTCCCGGCCTTCCGCAATCGCTGCAAAGAACTCGCGATCCTGAAGTTCGATGCCGTTCATCGACACATCGACACCGGATACATCAATCGCATTCTCGTTGCCGTCGACCAGGTCGTCGTAACGCGCGATGTAAGTCCCGTTGTCGCAGATATAACGGAAGAACGTTCCGAGCGGCCCGTCATTGTTGAACGACAGCGACAGCGTGCAGATCTTGCCGCTCCCGGTCTTCATCTGGATCGACATGTCCATGGCAATTCCCAGCTCGGGGTGATGCGGACCCTCCATGCCATTCACCTGAACGATTTTCTCGCCGGCTTGGTACGCGAACAGGTCGACGGTATGCGCAGCATGATGCCAGAGTAGATGATCGGTCCACGAACGCGGCTCCCCGGCGGCGTTGATGTTCTTGCGACGGAAGAAATACGTCTGAACATCCATTTGCTGGATATTGAGCTCGCCCGCTTTGATTTTGTTGTGCACCCACTGATGTGACGGATTGAAGCGTCGCGTGTGGCCACACATTGCGACCCGTCCGGTTTCCGTCTGCCGGACCACGACAGCTTCGGCATCCGCTAGGGAATCCGCGAGTGGAATCTCGACCTGCACGTGCTTGCCCGCGTCCATGCACTGAATCGCCTGCGACGCATGCATTTGTGTCGGTGTCGCGAGAATCGCCGCGTCAACGCCCGGTAATTCCAGCGCTTCGGCGAGATCCGTGCACGCATGTGGGATGCCATAGTCGTTCGCAACAGCCTTCGTTGCATCAATCTCGCGGCCAACGACAGAAACACATTCCACACCAACGATGTTTCGGATGCCATCCAGATGCTTCTTGCCGAACGCGCCGGCCCCTGCCAACACAACTTTCATGTTACGCAACTGCTCCTATTTGCCGTTCTCAAGGATCAGGTGACCCACCGCCGTGTTTGATGCCGGCACATGATAAAAGCGGTGCAACTCGTTCACTTTTTTGTCGAGAGCGCCGCGCATGATGAACCACATGACCAGTTCAATGCCCTCTGCACCAGCATTCCGCATGTACTCAACATGCGGCATCGCAGCAAGCGACTCCGGATCATTGACAATGCGCTCGAGAAAATCGGCATCGAACTCCTTGTTGATCAGACCCGCTCGCGGTCCCTGCAGCTGGTGGCTCATGCCGCCCGTGCCCCAGATCTGAACGTTCAAGTCATCGTCGAATGTTTCGACGGCCCGTCGTATCGCCTGTCCAAGCCGGTAGCACCGCATACCCGATGGCGGCGGATAGAGGACGACATTGACGGCGAACGGGATAACCAGGCACGGCCAGGCCTCAGGCTGGCCGAACATCAGCGTCAACGGCACCGTGAGGCCGTGATCCACCTCCATTTCATTGATAATTGTGAGGTCGAAATCTTCCTGGATGACCGACTGCGAGATGTGCCACGCCAGATCCGGGTGACCGACGACCTCCGGGACCGGGCGCGGACCCCAGCCTTCGTCGGCAATCCCGAACTTCTCGCCGCAACCGATCGCAAACGTTGGCACGAACTTCATATCGAACGCCGAGGCATGATCATTGTAGACGAGGAAAATTACATCAGGCTTTTCCTTCGCGATCCATTCTTTCGAAAACTCGTAGCCCGCGAAGAGCGGTGCCCAGTAGTCCTCCTGCGTCTTTCCCAGGTCGACAGCAGCACCGATTGCCGGCACATGTGACGTGGCAACTCCAGCGCTTATCTTAGCCATGGTCTTTATCCTTCTTATAGCGGTTACCTTCGACCGAACGGCCGCCAGATATCATCATTTCACGATACTGTTGCGGCGCCATCCCGGTCATCAACGACGCGCCGACCTCGAACGACTGCTCGTCAGTAAAGAAAAGCTTGCCGAAAAAGTAGACGTTGCCGCCAAGTTCGATAATTCGGTTGTAATTGCGGTCGAGGACTGCCTGCTTTTGCTCCTCGGACATCGCAGTCGCATCGAGAAACGTTCTCTCGTCCGCAAGGAAGCGCTCGCGATTCTCGGGCTTCATCAATGAGTAAAAGAATTGATTCAGGTGATAGCCTTTCCGGGCCTGCGAGGAATCGAAAATCGTCGTCCCCGGTATGTCGACGTAGGGTTTGTTCAATGCCATCAGCTACTCTCCTCCGGCCAGTACAATCGCATGGGATTCTCAACAAGCAGCTTCTGCTGCAGCGTTTCGGTTACCGCAATCTTCGGTATGTAATCGACGAGTTTGCCGTCATCGGGCATGTGAGACTTCATGTTCGGATGTGGCCAGTCGGTACCCCAGAGCACCCGATCCGGAAACGCCTCTACGACACGTTTCGCATACGGCACGACATCATCGTAGCCTGGCGGCCCGACCAGGCTGAGGCGTTCGGGGCAGCTGACCTTGGTCCACATGTTCGGGTTTTCCTCCAGCAAACGAATGAACAGGCCGAACTCGTCGCCGTCCGGGCCCTTGCTGACATCCGGTCTGCCCATGTGATCGAAGACTACCGTACCCGATAGCGAGGAAAAGAAGTCACTGAGCTCGGGCAGGTCGGGTGCCTCGACGTATATGACCAGGTGCATGCCAAACTCCTGAATACGCTCGCCAACTTCCCTGAGCGTATCGTGCGGCAGTTCGTCTACGAGCCGCTTGACGAAGCTGAAGCGAACGCCGCGGACGCCGGCATCGTACAGCGCCTGAAGCTCGTCGTCGCACACATTGCGCTTGACCGAAGCGACACCGCGCGCCCTGCCGTCCGAATGTCGAAGGGCGTCGACAAGCGCCCGGTTGTCGGCACCGTGGCAGGTCGCCTGTACGATAACGTTGCGCTCGAAGCCCAGGTGATCGCGCAGCGCCCAGAGCTGATCCTTCGACGCATCACAAGGCGTGTACTTGCGTTCCGGTGCGTACGGGAACTGGTCGCCAGGTCCGAATACGTGGCAATGGGCATCCACAGTTCCGGCTGGCACCTCGAAGACCGGCTTTGACGGCGCCGGATGAAACTCCAGCCAGCCATCGTCCATCTTGAAGCTTGCTTCGCTCATCGACGGATTGCTCATCTTCCCTGGGCCTTCAAATGCGCATCCAGCCTCGGGTACACGCGGCGTGCATTCAATTCAAAAACTTTGGCGCAGTCTTCGTCACTGAACTCCATCGCGTCGACATATCGTTTGGTGTCGTCGAAGTAGTGTCCGGTCTGCGGATCAATGCCGCGCACGGCACCCACCATTTCCGACGCAAACAGTACGTTGTCTACGTCGATGACTTCGAATAACAGGTTTATGCCCGGTTGGTGATACACGCACGTGTCGAAGAATACGTTCTTCATGAGATGCTCGGACAGTTCCGGTTGCTTCAGCATATCGGCGAGACCGCGATAGCGTCCCCAGTGGTACGGCACTGCGCCGCCGCCATGAGGGATGATTATCCGCAGGTCCGGGAAGTCGGCAAATAAATTGCCCTGCAGGAGCTGCATGAATGCGGTCGTGTCAGCATTCATGTAATGCGCGCCGGTCGCATGGAAACAGGGATTACAGCTGGCCGAAACGTGAATCATCGCCGGGACATCGAGCTCGACCAGTTTTTCGTAGATCGGGTACCAGTAACGATCCGTCAGGGGTGGCGATGTCCAGTGACCGCCGGACGGATCGGGACTCAGGTTGCAGCCGACAAAGCCGAGTTCGGTGACGGCACGCTCGAGCTCTTCGATCGGGCCGTCCAGTGGCTCACCCGCCAACTGCGGTAGCTGGGCACCACCGATGAAGTTTTCCGGGTAAAGGTCGACGACGCGCCTGATCAGGTCATTATTGGCCCGCGCCCAGTCCATCGCCGTTATCGGGTCGCCGATGTGATGCGCCATGGCCGATGCGCGCGGCGAAAATACCGTGAGATCCGCACCGCGTTCACGCAACAGCTTCAGCTGGTTCTGCTCGATCGTCTCCCGGATCTGGTCGTCACTGATGTTAGCCGGCTCGGGTGGCTCCAGCGACGGATTTTCCAGTCGCTCGAGCTGCGCTTGCCGGAAGTCCTGATGCGGCCCGGGTGCCGTTGTGTAGTGTCCATGACAATCGATGATTAGCATTTTGCCTTATCCTTCCTGTACATAGACGTTTCCGTCCATGAGTTTGCGGGCAGTTCGAAGTAACGCCGAGCGGGTCACACTGATTTGTTCACCGTCTTGTGCCAGCTTTATTTTGACAGTGAAGCGTCCCGTCGGATGTTCGACAT
>JABDKF010000051.1 GCA_013003155.1 Woeseia sp.
CGCCAACGCAGAACAAGGTGCGACCATCGTCCGCCTGCCAACCTGCCGTGATCAGCTCGAGCAAGCGATACTGGCGTGTCGACGTATCCTGCATTTCATCCACCAGCAGATGCCGGATCCGGTAGTCGAGCAACAAGGCCAGGTCAGACGGATCTTCCGTGCTACCCAGCGCAGTGCCTGCCGCAATAGCAACCTGAACATGATCCGTCACGTTGCGTTCAGCAAACAATCGCTGTAGTTCGCCTACCGCCAGCGGCAACACATCAAATAGCGCCACCAACACCCGCCACTGGTCTTCATCATAGACGGGGTCTGGCAGTTGACGTACTAGCCCGAGCAATTCCGGCAATTCATCCTCGCCCCTCAAATCCGCGAGCCACTCGCGGAACGCTTTCTTTTCGCCGTTGTCTTTCGCCGGAAACCCGTCGTTGACGGTCACTGTCTTGCGCAATTCGTCTTTGGATTTGACGAGCAACTGATTGGCGATTGCCCGCCAAATTGCAACGTTCGCGGGGTCTGCCGGCGGCCATTGCTTGTCATCCAACGCTGCCAGGGGATGCGGCGCACCATTCTTGATTTCCAGCTGTTCACCGGCGTAGCGCAATAACCGCCGCTCATTCGCTGCGCCGAGTTTAGTGAAGCGCCGGTACAGTGCATCGAGCCTGGCAGCCACCTGCGCGGCCAGCGTGCTTTCGAGTTGCTTGCGCACCGCTGCCGGATTGCTGACGCCGCCTGCGCCGGTGAACTTGAGCCACTGATCGCGCTTTGCCAGCATCTGTGCGAGATAAGTGACGTAGGCACCAACGTTGTAGTCCAGGTGTTCAAGCACACGCTCGAACGCATCGCGACCGGAGTCTTCATTGGCCAGCCAATCGAGCGTTGCCGTTGCAGCCTCACGGTACAGTCGCTCCATGTCCGCATCGGCTGACGTGTTCATCGCGCCACCGAGGCCTGACGTGACGGGCAACAGTCGCGTGATCGACGCGCAAAATGCGTCTAGCGTTTGAATGCGCATCCTGTGAGGTGATTCAAGCAGCCGCCACTCGAGCTTGTCGTCGAGACGCAAAATCTCGCGCGCGGCAGACAGCGTCAGCTTGTCATGTTCGGCATCGCCTTGTTCACCGGCATCTGCACGCCGCAGCGCCTCGATCACGCGCAGCTGCATCTCGCTGGCCGCCTTGCGGGTAAACGTAATCGCAACGACTTCTTCGGGTAGCGCGACAGTGGCCAACAGAAAAAGGTAGCGTTGAATCAGAAGCTCGGTTTTGCCGGACCCTGCCGGCGCCTGCACGATGAATGAACGAGACACGTCGAGGGCCGCGTTGCGGGCCTCCTGATCCGCCTGCAACAGCTTCGCGTCAATCAGCATTCGACAATTCCGCAAAGCGACTGAGCAGGGCCAGCGGCCTGGCATTTTTAATTTCCTGCACCGCGTTGAGCCCCGTCTCACCTGCTACGAACCGTTGCAACAACACATCGACCTCGGCGCACCAGGTCTCCAGCAGCTCCGACCAATTGCCGGCGTCTGCCTTGCCCAGCGGAATGCTGCCTCCCTCACCGCGGTACGTGATCTCGCGACTGCTCAGGTAGATAAGCTGCAGCCCGCCAACGGAATCATTCTCGAGCGCGCGCGCATAGACACTGAGCTGCAGCTGCTTCGGTGTGCCGCGCTTGGTATCGAGAAACGATTTTGCATCGCTTGCCTTGTAGTCAGTAATCAACAATGCGCCGTCGCTTAGTCGATCGAGCCGATCGATACGCAGTCGCAGCTCAACCGGTCCGTAGGCAAGTTTTGCCTGACTTTCAACGCCCGCAATTTCAAAATCGTCACGCTGACATTCCGCCTGAAGGAACGCATCGAGCAACGGAATCAGCCGACGCTTTTCGAGCTGCAACAAACGCCGCAGGACGGGATCCGCCTGTGACCAAAGCGGCGCCAGTGGAAACCAGGCTGCGCCATCGATGCGCTCATTGCGCTCCGTGTCGTCCCAGCGACGCATTTGCG
>JABDKF010000057.1 GCA_013003155.1 Woeseia sp.
GATTTTCTTACACAATCGGTGAGTCGACAGGCTGGTTTGTATTCATTCCAAGCCTAAGCCTTTGACTGCAAATGACTGGCACGGAGGTTGCTTGGTATCAGGTGCGCTTCTCCCTCGGCTCAGCGCATAACAAATCAGAGCCGGGGACCAATTCCGATGCAGGTACCCGCCCGGCAGGAATCAAAAAGGCCCCTCAATGAGGGGCCTTTTTGGTGTCTGGAGCGGGAATCCCAGCGCGCCAGGCGCAGCAGATACGTGTGCGTCGGACCGGTTGCGCGATGAACCACTACGGGATTGAATAAAACGACATCGTGTTAACCCGGCGCGCTTCAGACACCAAAAAGGCCCCTCAAAGAGGGGCCTTTTTGGTGTCTGGAGCGGGAAACCCAGCGCGCTAGATGCAGCGAAAACATATGCGCCGGACCGGTTGCGCGATGAACCACCACGGGATTGAAAGAAACGACATCGTGTTAACCCGGCGCGCTTCAGACACCAAAAAGGCCCCTCAAAGAGGGGCCTTTTTGGTGTCTGGAGCGGGAAACCGGGTTCGAACCGGCGACCTCAACCTTGGCAAGGTTGCGCTCTACCAACTGAGCTATTCCCGCGGAGGGGCCGAGATTGTAGCCGGATGGGTGGTCCTGTCAAGGCAAACGGACGTCAGCCGTCCTGCGACGTCCCGGCATCGGCGTCGGCCATGATAAACGGCCAGGCTGCCCGCAGGTAAATGACCATCGACCACAGCGTCATGAAGGCGGCGACAACGAGGAGGCCGAAGCCGACAGCATAGATATCGATACCAAACAACGGGTTATGGTAGACCATGAAGGCAATGCCGAACATCTGCAGCGTCGTCTTGATCTTGCCGGCCATCGACACCTTGACGTTGGCGCGCTCGCCGATCGTCGCCATCCACTCGCGCAGCGCCGATATCGTGATCTCCCGGCCGATGATAATCATCGCAATAACGTCTTCGAACCAGCCGGATTGCGCCTGCACCAGCATGACCAGAACGATCGCTACCATCAGCTTGTCGGCCACAGGGTCGAGGAACTCGCCAAAGCGTGACTGCTGGTTGAAGCGCCGCGCGACCCAACCGTCGATCAGATCAGTAACGGCGGCAATGCCGAAGATTATTGCGGCAATTGGCCGCGCGTAGGGAATCTGGCTGTAAAAACAAACGACGACAACAGGGATCGCTGCAATACGAAACAGCGTCAGCATGTTGGCAAGGTTAAGCTTCAAAGGTCTGTCTTTGCCTCAGGAGGCCTGGTCGAGGTGGAGCTCATTGTATATCGTTTCCGCCAAGGTTCGGCTGATCCCGCGAATTTTGACCAGGTCGTCGACACCGGCACCGATAACGCCCTGCAGGCCACCGAACTGCCGCAGCAGCTCCCTGCGTTTCTTCGGTCCGAGCCCGGGAATCTTCTCCAGTGAGGACGTGCGCCGGGCCTTGCCCCTGCGCTGGCGATGGCCGGTTATCGCGAAGCGGTGCGCCTCGTCACGAATTTGCTGGATCAGCAACAGCGCCGGCGAATCCGGTGCCAGCCGCAATGACGTTTTTCGTCCCGGCAGGAACAGTTGCTCTGCACCTGCCTTGCGCGCCCTGCCCTTGGCAACCGCAACGACATTGATCCAGTTGAGTTCCAGCTCGTCGAGCACGGTCATTGCTGCGGCCAGTTGCCCCTTGCCGCCGTCGACGAACAAAACGTCGGGCACCGGCACCTCGCCCTTCTTGATACGTGCATACCGACGCTGCAGCGCCTCACGCATCGCCCCATAATCGTCGCCGGCTGCTTCCGGTTTCAGGTTGAACCGCCGGTAGTCGCTCTTCAGCGGCCCGGCCGAATTGAAGACGACGCAGGACGCGACCGTTGCCTCTCCCGAGGTATGACTGACGTCGAAACACTCGAGGCGCTCCGGCGGATCATCGAGCTCGAGGGCTTCGCCGAGCGCCTTGAACTGCCGCCGTATCGTGGCATTGCTGGCCACTTTGACGTTTAGCCCCTGCTCCGCATTGGTCGCCGCCATCGCCAGCCAGCGCGCCCGGTCACCGCGCACGCGATGGCGGATCTTTACACGGTGCCCCATTCTTTCCGTCAGCGTTGCTTCCAGAACTTCCGCGTCCTCGACCGCCTCGTCCAGAATGATTTCGCGCGGTGCGTCGCGACCCAGGTAATACTGCGTCACGAAACCGTTCAACAGCCGCTGCTTGTCGACCTCCCCGTGCGAACGCGGAAAGTGATCGCGACTGCCGATCACAGCACCGTTGCGAATGAACAGGATCGTGACGCAGTGAATCGCGCCGTTCGACGCGAAGCCGATGACGTCGAGATCCTTGCCGGCTGCGCGCGACACCAGCTGCCGTGCTTCGACTTCCTTGAGCTTCGAAATCTGGTCGCGATAACGGGCAGCGAGTTCATAGTGCTGCTGTGCCGACGCATTTTCCATGCGTTCGACGAACGTATTGACGACACTTTGATTCTTGCCATCCAGGAACTGCAGCGCCGCGTCGAAATCC
>JABDKF010000074.1 GCA_013003155.1 Woeseia sp.
GAGCTGTTCGACCGGGCGATTCGGCTGGACCGGCGATTCGCGCAGGCGTACGCGGGGCTTTGCGATGCCTACATCGGTGCCTATGATTTTGCCAGGGATCCGAAATCCTTCGAGAACGCCGAAGCGGCGTGCCATCGCGCGTTGACGCTGGACGATGGACTTTGGGAAGTTCACGTGGCGCTCGGCAATCTTTACCGCACCAATGCTCAGTACGAGAACGCAATCCTCGAATTGAATGCCGCTGTTGAACTGCAGCCTCATGCCGTCAGCCCTTACCTGGGCCTCGCAGAAACTTACTCCGCACAGAATCGCCTCGAGCTGGCGGAAGCCACCTACCGTCAGGCCGAAGAAATCGACGGCGGTTACTGGGGGGTGCACCGGGCATTCGGAATATTCCTGTATCGACATTCACGATTCGACGAAGCTATAAAGCGTTTCACGAAGGTTACTGAGCTGGTGCCGGACAGCGGCATAGGCTACGACAATCTCGGCATCACGTATCTCCAGATAGCCGAACTGGACAAGGCGAAGGCCACGTTCAATGCGTCGCCTTTGCCGTCGCGCTGGACGTACCTCAATCGCGGGCTCGTTTATTATTACAGCGGGGATTTTGAGAAGGCCGTCGAAGACCAGAAGCGAGCGATCGAGATAGCTCCCGACGTCCACGCTTCCTGGGGGTTTTTAGGCGACGCCTACCGATTCATTCCCGGTGAGGAAGACAACGCGAACATCGCTTACGAGAAGGCGATAGACCTGGCGACCCAGCACCTGGCGATCAACCCGAATGATTGGCGCGCCGTCGGACAACTCAGTATGTATCTCGCCTATGCCGGTCGCACCGAGGAAGCCCTGTCCCGCATCGAAGAACTTCTCAAGCATAGCTCTGACGGTGACACTTATTATTTCGTGACCCGGGTGCGGCTGCACGTCGGTGATGCCAATGGGGCCCGAGACAGTCTGAAACTCGTCGTCGATAGCGGCGGGTGGTCGCCGGCACTGCTGGCGCGAAATCCCGACTTTGCCGGTGTTCGAAATGAAGATGGCTTCAGGGAACTACTTCAGCAGCCTCGAGGATAGTGAGCATCAGGCGTCGGGCGCACTCCATTGGTGGTACCATGTCGCCTCGAGAGCAACCACAATAAAAACGCAGGGGAAATGTCATGGCCGACGACAAGAAAGTTAAGAGAGAAGCGGCATCCGGTGAGTCCAGGGGCGAGGGCGAACCACGCGGCGAAGGCGAACCTCGTGGCGAAGGCGAGCCTCGCGGTGAAGGTGAACCACGGGGTGAAGGCGAACCGCGCGGCGAAGGCGAACCACGCCGTCACTGACCGGAGTCCGGCGCAATTGCTGTCATCGAGCGCGCCGGCCAATTGAATCAACCAGGGCCTGGTCCGCTCACGGGCAGTTTTGCGTGAACGTTGCTATTACCGGCATTCATCGGCCGAACGCGAAATTCGCCGTGATCCAGTTCACCCCCGATCAGAGAGCGTGACATGAGCAAGGGAATCTCTGTACACATAGGTATCAACGAGGTCGATCCCTACAAGTACCCGTTGTCGCCGTATCGCCGCGGCGGCAAATATGCCGTACTGAGCGACGACTACCACCCGGTCGATTTCGATTGCGACTTCTGGGTCGGCTGGAGGGGCTCGTTGTCGTCCTGTGAACTCGATGCCGACAACATGTATGCGCTTGCAAAAAAACAAAAATTCAAGGCAAAGCGCCTCAAAACAAAACAGGCAACCACCGACAACGTAATCAATGCCATTCGCGGCGCTGCAAAGGAACTGCAAGCCGGCGATACCTTTTTGATGACTTATTCGGGACACGGCGCCCAGGTCGAGGACCTGTCGGGTGACGAGCGCGATGGCGAGGATGAAACCTGGTGTCTCTACGATCGCATGTTTCTGGATGACGAGCAGTGCGAACTGTACGCCGAGTTCCGCAGGGGGGTGAAAATCCTGGTTCTGTCCGATTGCTGTCACAGCGGTTCGGCCACGCGTTCCGGAAAGGCATCAGCACCCGATGCGCTACCGGATGATGAGATCGGCGAAAAGCGGGAAATGGAGGAAAGGACGGCATTAAACGTTTACAAGGGCCGCAAGCGCGAATATGACCAGATTCAACGCAGCCTCAGGAACCCGTCACCCAAACTGAAAGCGAGCCGCATACTATTTGCAGCGTGCCAGGACCACGAACACGCGATGGGCTATAACAATGGCGGCGTATTCTCCGTCGCACTTCTCAAGATCTGGAACGATGGCAGGTTTGAAGGTACTTACGAAGACCTCGCGAAAGAAATACGCGACGAACTGCAAAAGGACTACAACAGAAACGTGGATGAGAAACGCGGCGATGCGAGCCGCGTGTTTCTGCAGGTGCCGAACTTCGTCCGCATCAAGGGATCGTCGCAAAAGGCCCTGGACGAATTTGTGAACTCGCGGCCATTCGAAATCTAGCTCGTCATCCGATGCGTATACTCTTTTTCTTCGCCAACTCCGCCGATGCCTACATGGACATCGAGCGTGAGCACAGGACGTTGCAGCAGCTGGCGGACGCGGCCGGCCATACTCTGCGAGTGCTGCCAGCCGCGGAAATCAACGATCTTTGTGAAGTGCTGCAGAGTGCCGATCCGGACGAGCACTACGACGTATTGCATTTCAGCGGTCACGTTTCCGAGGATCAGGGTCTGGAATTGCGGGGTAATGGCCGGACGCGGGACGTTCTCGACGGTGACGCCCTGCAAGCGTTGCTGTCCGGTACCGGCGTGAAGCTCGTCGTGCTCAATGCCTGTCACAGCGAATCGCTCGCCACGCTGCTGAGCGAGGTGGTTCCGGCGGCAATCGGTACGACCCGCAAGGTTCGAGACGTTGCGGCACGCCAGTTTACGCGTGAGTTCTATGCAGCACTGATGCATGACGTCGACGCGGAGCAGGCGTTTGACCGCGCTCTGCAGCGGCAAAAGCAGAGCGCAACGCCCGCGTACGTAGTGAAAGGGAACCTGGCCCACGCGTTCCTGCCCCCGACTCGAATAATTGGCGACGCGCGACGTAAGCGCTCGCGAGGGAGAAAAGCAGATGTTCTCAACTAATAAGATCAAACACGTAACGTCGAGAACTGCGCTCGTCGTGCTGGCAATAGCAGGTGTAAACGGTTGCGCGGACTTGCCGATAGGTAATACTGGCGTGCCTGCGCGCGAAAGCGCTGACGATCTTGCGACAGAACGCGCGGAGTTGGCACGGCAAAAGGCAGAGCTCGAACAGGCGCGCGCACAGTTAGAGGCCGACAGGCAGGCGGCAATCGAGCGCGAAGCAGCTATGGCCGAGGCCGCTGCAGAAAATGCACGATCTTCGATCGGTCCGGAAGACGCGAAACCCGGCGAATGCTACGCCCGCGTTCTGATTCCCGCGCTCTACCAGACAACGAACGAGAGGGTAGAAACAAAGCCCAAATCGATGCGAATCGAGACGGTGCCGCCGCGCTACGAGACCGTTGAAGAACGGGTGATGGTTAAACCGGAAACAACCACGATAGAAGTCGTTCCGGCACGTTATGAAACGGTTGAAGAGCGTGTCGAAATAAGGCCTGCAACGATCAAGCGCGAGATCATACCGGCCGTGTACAAGACGGTAGAAGAGCGTGTGGAGATCAAACCCGCCGGTGAAAAGACCATAGACGTACCGGCCGTGTACGAGACCGTTGTTG
>JABDKF010000116.1 GCA_013003155.1 Woeseia sp.
CAGCCCGTTCGCCAGGTTAAAGTCTGCGCGTCTTATCGATCGGCAGCGGTGCAATTAGCTGCCAATAGGATGCCAGGTCGTCTTGGTTTCGAGTGTATCGGCAATTTGGTAAGGACTTGCACTTCCCGCTTTCGCCCAGTCCAGATTTCGGCGATCAATAACGCGCTTGATGTTTTCGGCTGCCTTTTGCTGGATGTCGCGAGCGGCTTTCTCATCACCGTCACAGAATACCACGGCATTGACGTCCATGTGCGAGGCAAACTGGCCGGACAACTCTGCCGAATGACCTGTGAGAATATTCACAACACCGCCCGGCACATCGGAGGCGTGCAGCACTTCTGCGAAACTTACGGCACTGAGCGGCAGCGACTCTGAGGCAAGTACGACGCAGGAGTTCCCACCGACAATGCAAGGGGCAACGACCGACACAAGTCCCAGCAGGCCGCTTTCTTGTGGCGCAAGTATGGCTACCACGCCGGTTGCTTCCAGAACCGAAAAATTGAAGTGGGAAGAAGCTACCGGGTTCACCGACGAAAAGATTTGTTGGTACTTGTCAGCCCAGCCTGCGTAGTAGATTAATCGATCAACCGCCGCATCGACCTCTTTCTCTGCGGACGTCGCCGATTGTCCCTGCACCTTTAGCTCATCAATAAACTGTGCACGACGGCCTTCGAGCATTTCCGCTATTCGATACAGGATCTGCCCACGCAAATAGGCGCTCGCGGCTGACCAGCCTGCCTCTGCCGCACGCGCCGCAACGACGGCATTGCGAAAATCCTTGCGGCTTGAACGGCATACATTGGCGAGCAACTTGCCTTTCTTGTCTGCCAATTCAAAGTAGCGGCCGGACTCGGTGCGCGGAAACTTGCCACCGATATAAATTTTATAGGTCTTAGCGACCGGTATTCTTTTTGCTGCGGTTGCCATCGCTCAATCCTCCAGCGTCAGGTAAGCGCCGAGGCCGTGAAGACCGCCCTCGCGTCCCACTCCTGACTCTTTGTAGCCGCCAAACGGCGATGTCGGATCAAATTTGTTAAAGGTGTTCGCCCAGATAACCCCGGCACGAATCTTCTGCGTCATCTTGAAGATCTTCGCCCCCTTGTCGGTCCAGACGCCGCCGGACAAACCGTACGGTGTGTTGTTCGCTTTTGTCAGGCCCTCCTCAAGCGTGCGAAAGGTCTGAATTGCCAGCACCGGCCCGAAAATTTCTTCCTGCACCACCCGGTTGGATTGCGAGACGCCGGTGAAAATTGTGGGTCGGCACCAGTAGCCCTCATCCGGCACGTCGCAGGCGCTCTGGTGCATTGCGGCACCCTCTTCGACACCGAGTTTCAGGTACGACTCGATTCTGCCGAGCTGCTCCTTTGAATTAATCGCGCCGATGTCCGTATTCTTGTCCAGCGGGTCACCGACGATCAGCGTTTCCATTCGGTCGCGCAGCTTGTCGATCACCTCGTCCGCCACCGATTCCTGCACCAGCAATCGCGAACCTGCACAACATACGTGGCCCTGGTTGAAAAAGATGCCGTTCACGATGCCCTCGACCGCCTGGTCGATTGCGGCATCCGCGAAGATGACGTTCGCCGCCTTGCCGCCCAATTCGAGCGTGTACTTTTTGCCGCTGCCGGCAATGGCCTTCATGATCATGCGGCCAACGTTGGTTGAGCCGGTGAACGCCACCTTGTCAACGTCGGGATGATTGACGAGCGCGGCACCCGTATCGCCGGCACCCGTCACGATGTTGACGACACCCGGCGGCAAACCCGCATCACGAATCACTTCCGCAAGTTTTAATGCGGTCAACGGCGTTGTTTCCGCAGGCTTCAGCACCACCGTATTGCCGCAGGCCAGCGCGGGCGCAATTTTCCATGCCGCCATTAGCAGCGGAAAATTCCACGGGATAACCTGGCCCGCGACGCCCAGCGGTCGCGGATGCTTGCCTGGATACGCATACTCAAGCTTGTCGGCCCAGCCCGCGTAGTAGAAAAAATGTGCCGCGGCGAGCGGTACATCGATATCGCGCGACTCGCGAATCGGTTTACCACCGTCGAGTGACTCGATGACAGAAAACTCGCGGGCGCGCTCCTGCAGGATGCGTGCGATGCGGTAAATATATTTGCCGCGCTCCGCCGGCTTCATTTTTGACCAACGTCCAGTGAACGCCTTCCTGGCAGCCTTCACCGCCTTGTCGACGTCAGCGTCAGTTGCGACCGCGACGCGACTCAATTTCTTTTCAGTCGCCGGATTGACCGTATTGAAATAACCGCCTTTGACCGGCGGCGTAAAATCACCGTTGATAAACAAGCCGTATTTCTTGTCGATGGTGACATGTTCAGTGCTTTCCGGCGCCGCCGCATAGTCCCAGCCGCCGCTGAATGCCAGTGTGTTTACTTCAGTATCCAC
>JABDKF010000011.1 GCA_013003155.1 Woeseia sp.
GCCTTGACGTCGTCGAGGCGCCGCACGGGCATAGTGAACGGCGCCTCTTTGTGTTTGCCGGGTTCCTGTTTGGCCTCTTCGATCACCGCAACCATAGCCTCGACAAAGCGGTCGAGCGCTTCGCGGCTCTCCGTCTCGGTAGGCTCAATCAGCAGGCACTCCGGCACCAGCAACGGAAAGTAGGTCGTCGGCGCATGAAAGCCGTGATCAAGCAGCGCTTTCGCGAGGTCCATCGCCGTCAGCTGCAGCGTTTTCGCTTCGCTCTTCAGCGTAATGATGAATTCATGACTGGCGCGCCGCTCTGGAAATGCCAGTCGAAATCCTGACTGGCGAAGTCGCGCCTGCAGATAGTTCGCATTCAATGTCGCAAATTCGCCGATGCGGCGCATGCCATCCCTGCCAACCATGCGCATATAGACATACGCACGTAACAGGACACCCGCATTGCCCATGAAATTGGACAGACGGCCAATGCTTTGCGGCAGGTCTTTCTCCGTCAACCAGTGATAGCTTGCATCGTCACCCGTTCCTTCGCGACCAACAACAGGCAAAGGCATAAAAGGCAACAATCGTTTACCAACGCCCACCGCGCCTGAGCCCGGGCCGCCGCCACCGTGCGGCGTCGAAAACGTCTTGTGCAGGTTCATGTGAATGACGTCGAATCCCATGTCACCCGGGCGCACCTTGCCAAGAATTGCATTCAAGTTCGCGCCGTCGTAATACAGCAAGCCACCCGCGTCATGCACAATTTTTGCAACTTCAACGATGCGGCGCTCAAAAACGCCAAGTGTGGACGGGTTTGTCAACATTATGCCGGCCGTCCTTGGGCCCACCGCGGCCCGCAGCGCATCCAGATCCACGTCGCCGTCTTTGTCGGTGGGCAATTCCTTAACGGTGCAGCCGCACATCGTTGCCGTCGCCGGATTCGTGCCGTGCGCAGCGTCCGGAACAATAATCTCATCGCGCTCGGTGTCACCACGAGCCGCGTGGTAAGCGCGGATCATTGCAACTCCCGCAAACTCACCCTGTGCACCGGCCATCGGCGTCAGCGACACGCCCTGCATCCCGGTGACGGCCTTCAGCATTTCTTGCAGCTCGTGCATGCACTGCAAAAATCCTTGCCCATGACTTACCGGTCCGAGCGGGTGGCGGCCAGCGAAACCCGGCAGCAGGGCCAGCGTGTTGCAAGCGCGTGGATTGTATTTCATCGTGCACGAGCCGAGCGGATAGAAATGCGTGTCTATCGAGAAATTGAGTTGCGACAGCCGGGTGAAATGTCGGACCACCTGCAGCTCGGAAACTTCCGGCAGCAGCGGCGGAGTTTCGCGCAGAAATTTTTCAGGCAGATCAGCTGCGACCGGCTGCGACGGCGCCTGCGCAAATGCGCGTCTTCCAGGTCGGGACTTCTCAAAAATTAGCGGTTCGGTCATCAGGGTTTCCGTTTTTGGTCTAGTCGCAGACCAGGTCTATGTCCGCCTTGATGCCGAGGGCCGCAAGCGCCGCCTCGTAATCAGGCTCATTCCAGATATCGTCGACGAGCTGCTCATGCACCACCGTGTCGTTCTCGTCGAGTACGACTATTGCGCGTGCGAACATGCCGGCGAGCGGCCCTTCGGTAATCAATACGCCGTAATTTTCACCAAAGCCGGCGTGCCGAATCGCCGACAGCTGTACAACGCGCTCAAGCTTGTGCTCTTCTCGAAAACGCAGATGCGCGAATGGCAGGTCGTAAGAAATCATCAGCATCGCAAGGTCGTCGTGGCCTTCCGATAACTTGTCAAACGCAATGACCGACTTTGCGCAAATTGGCGTATCGATGCTCGGAAATATATTTAAAATTTTGCGTTTGCCGGTCCAGTTTGCAAGCGTCATGTCGCGCAGATCAGTGTTGACCAGTGACACATCCGCGCCGCGGCTGCCGATCGTGGGCAGCTCCCCGTAAATCGCGTATCGGGTGCCGAGATAGTTAACTTTGGGCATTGTTACTTTCCGTGTGTCAGCCGCTCGCCAACACAGCGCGCAGCGCACTTTCGTAGGCGTCAAGATCAGCTTCGGTTTTGGTTTCGGTGGCGCAAACGAGCAAGGCGTTACCCAGCTCCGGATACAGTTCTGACAGGTCATAGCCGCCCAGCACGCCGTGTTCGGCCAGCGCGGGCAACAATTCGGATGCGGGCCGCGGCAGCTTTAACACAGCTTCGTGAAACGCTGGCGCACTAAACAGGCTGCTGACGCCGTCGATTGCAGTAAGGCGCTCAACCAGCGCCCGGGTTTTGGAACGTGATGCCAATGCGACGCGCTGCAAACCTTCAGCCCCCATCAGCGACAGGTAGATCGTCGCCGCTGTGACCATCAAGCCCTGGTTAGTGCAAATATTCGAGGTCGCCTTGGATCGCCGAATGTGTTGCTCGCGCGCCTGTAAGGTGAGCGCAAAGCCCGGTTTGCCATCGAGATCAGTGGTGCGCCCTACTATGCGGCCCGGCATCTGCCGCGTCAGCTTCTCGCTGCAGGCCATAAAGCCGAAATAGGGTCCGCCCGAGGACATCGGAACCCCGAGCGGCTGGCCTTCGCCGCAGGCGATATCAGCGCCAAATTTCCCCCAACTGCCCGGCGCTTTCAAAACGGCCAGCGAGGTCGGATTCACAATCGCGATGACCAGGGCGCCCTGCTCGTGCGCCCAGTTCGTCAATTCGTCTATCTCGTCCAACGTGCCGAAAAACGAGGGCTGCTGAATGACGACAGCCACGGGAGTCTCGCTTTGCTGCTGCAGGGCTTTCAGATCGGTCGTGCCGCTTGCCGTGTCTAGCGGTATATCGCCGAACGTCAGGCCCTGCGAACCGGCTATCGCTTCTGCAACTCGCCGATAATTCCGATTGACACCGGCGGCCAGCAACACGTGCTTCGATGAACACTTACGATTACCCCGGACAGCCATCAATGACGCTTCCGCCAACGCGGAGGCACCGTCATAAAGCGACGCGTTGCTGATGAACATGCCCGTCATCGCGGTGATCATTGACTGGAACTCGTAAATCGTTTGCAGCGTGCCCTGGCTCGCTTCCGCCT
>JABDKF010000162.1 GCA_013003155.1 Woeseia sp.
ATTTCGCGGCGTTTCGGCGAACCGACAAAGCCTGTTTCTCCGACGCAGTACGGAGGGAAGTTGTAATGAAACATGAACGGCTCTTTCCGCTCGCCTTCGATCGCGTCGATGATCTGCGCGTCGCGGCCGGTGCCCAGCGTCGTCACAACGAGGGCCTGAGTTTCACCGCGGGTAAACAATGCGGAGCCGTGAGCACGGGGCAGAACGCCGACTTCAACATCGATCGGTCGAACCGTGCGTTGGTCGCGGCCATCGATTCGCGGATCGCCGGCAATGACGCGCTTGCGCACGATGTTCTTTTCCAGCGTCTTCAGCGCACCGGAGACTTCATCGGCACTGAAACGTGGCGCATCGCCACTCGCGAGGACCTCGAGCGTCTTGGTCTTGGTCTCGCCAACCGCAGCCTGCCGATCCATCTTGTCGGTGATGCGGTACGCGTCGGCGAGGCCCGACTGGGCGTGCTCCGCAACCGCGCTGGCCAGAGCTTCGTCAACCGGCGGGGCCTGCCAGTCCCATTTCGGCTTGCCGGTTTCTGCGGCAAGCTCGTTGATCGCGTTGATCGCGGCCTGCAGCTGCTCATGCCCAAACATGACAGCACCCAGCATGACTTCTTCAGACAGGCGTTTTGCTTCGGACTCAACCATCAGGACAGCAGATTCGGTTCCGGCAACCACGAGATCCAATGACGATTCTGCCAGTTGGCTGGTTGGCGGATTCAACAGGTAGTTGCCGTCTTTGTAGCCCACTCGCGCGGCTCCAATCGGTCCGGCAAACGGCATGCCTGAAATGGCGAGCGCTGCGGAAGCACCGATCATCGCCGGGATGTCGGGGTCCACTTCCGGGTTCAGCGAAACAACGGTGGCAATGACCTGCACCTCGTTCTTGAAGCCTTTCGGAAACAGCGGACGGATTGGACGATCGATCAGACGACAGACCAGCGTTTCTTTTTCGCTAGGGCGGCCTTCGCGCTTGAAGAAGCCTCCCGGAATCTTGCCCGCTGCGTAGGTTTTTTCCTGGTAGTTCACGGTCAACGGGAAAAAATCGCGACCTGGATCTGCGGCCTTGCGGCCCACCGCAGTCACGAGAACAGCGGTTTCTGCCATGGTGACCATGACCGCGCCGTCGGCCTGGCGGGCCACGCCGCCAGTTTCCAAAGTGACCTGGTGGTCGCCGTATTGAAACGTTTTCTTGATAGCTTTCACTTATTTGCTCACATGAATGTCAGGCAAGACAAAGCCAGCCGAACCCGTTGCGGGGTCACGCGCTGGCTTCATACATTGCGCTTGGCGCCGCGACTACTAGCGGCGGAGGCCGAGCCGGGAAATCAGCTCGCGGTACCGGTTTTGGTCTTTACCTTTGAGATAGTCAAGCAACTTGCGTCGTTTGTTGACCATCCTCAACAGACCTTGCCGGGAGTGGTGATCTTTCTTGTGCTCACCGAAGTGGTCGGTCAGCTCTGCAATTCTGGCGGACAGCAACGCTACCTGAACCTCAGGTGAGCCCGTATCATTTTCGGCGCGAGCGTATTCCGCGACGATGCTGCTTTTGTTTTCACTGGAAAGTGACATGTTCTGAAAACTCCAATCCTACTCTTAGCTTTTGGCCCTTTTTGAGAGCGCGCTATTCTAGCGCCTCAATCCCGCCAGTAACACCCCAAACGGGCGAAAAACAGGGATTTTTTGAGGTCCCTGCCAATGATCTGCGCTGGCTTGTTGGCTTGGCTCATGGCGTCAGGTGAAACACCCTTTTTGGCGCCAGACGGCCGTCTCCGGTCGCCTCGGCAATGCCAAGAAACTGACCATTCGAACTGTAGGCCCGGAGCAGCTGGCCTGCAGCCGCCGCGCTGTCGGGTGCAGCCACAGGCTGTCCCTGCATAAAAAACGCATCCTGGCCTGCAGCCAGTCCACAGGCGTCGAGGTGCTGTAGTGCCCGGTCGATGGGCAACAGGCTGTCGCGCAAAGCCGCCTCCTCCATCGTCTCCAGCGCGGCGAGGTCGAGCATCGGCGCGGACTCGAAGCCGGCTACGGCTTCGCGGTGCAGCGATACCGTGTGGGCGAGCGTGCCGGCGCGTTTCGCCAGGTCCTCGACCAGGGTCCTGACGTAGGTCCCTTTCGAGCATGCAACCCGAAATGCGAGCCGGCTTCCCCGGTACTCGATGAGCTCGAGTGCGTGGATGTGCACTTTGCGCGCTGGCCGCTCGACCTCAATGCCCTGACGCGCCAATTCATAGAGGCGCTTCCCGTCTTTTTTCAATGCCGAGTACATTGGCGGCACCTGTGAAATCTCGCCCAGAAACTCTGAGAAAATCGCCTGCCAGCTGGCACTGTCAAGCGCTGGTATGTCGCCCGTTGCCGTAACGGTGCCATCGGCATCGCCGGTGTCGGTGGCCTCGCCAAGCTTTGCCACGACCCGGTAGGTTTTATCAGCGTCCAGAAGATACGCACAGACCTTGGTCGCTTCGCCGAAGCACAGCGGCAGCATGCCGGTGGCCGCGGGATCCAGGCTGCCGGTGTGCCCTGCTTTTTTCGCTTTGAACAGGCGCTTGACGGTCTGCAATGCACGATTCGAGGTCATGCCGCCCGGTTTGTTGAGCAACAACAAGCCGTTGACGGCCAACGTTTCCCGCCGTTTACGTGCCGGCGCCGGCATCACGCCTGGCCCTTGCCTTCCTGGTCAATCGCGTCCTGAATGAGTTTACTCATGGCCGAGCCGTGCGCGATGCTGTCGTCATGTAAAAAGCGCAACTCCGGCATGTGGCGAATCTTTAGTGAATCGCCAAGCTTGCCGCGCAGGAATCCCGACGCCTTTTGCAACGCGGCGAGCGCCGGTTGCGGATCGTCGTCCGGATTCAGCAGGCTGAAGTACACGCGGGCCACGCTCAAATCTTTCGACATCGCGACGTCCGTTATTGATGCCTGGGCAAGCCGGGGATCCTTGATCTCGAAACGCAACAGCTCGCTAAGTGAGCGTTGCAATTGTGCGCCCAGTCGCTGACTTCGGGAAAACTCGCGTGGCATTACCGTTTATCCGGGCCGCTAAACGACTCAGTCAACCGTCCGTGCGTGTTCAGTCCGTTCGAAGCATTCGATCTGGTCGCCGACCTTGACGTCGTTATAGTTTTTAACGCCGATACCACACTCGGTGCCTGCACGTACTTCGTTGACGTTGTCTTTAAAGCGCCGCAATGACTCGAGCTCGCCTTCGTAAATCACGACATTGTCACGCAGTACGCGAATGGGGTTGGACCGCTTCACGTAACCCTCGGTGACAATGCTGCCCGCGATGTTGCCAAGCTTCGGCGAGGTAAAGACCTCTTTCACCTCGGCAAGGCCAACGATGGTTTCGCGAATCTCCGG
>JABDKF010000180.1 GCA_013003155.1 Woeseia sp.
AGGCCGTATTTTCATCGGCTCCCTGAATGCTGGTGTAGACAATCTTTTTCACGTTACTGTTCTTGGCAGCATTAATGACGTTGCGATGCTGCTCTATGCGCTTTTCAGGATCATCCATTCCTGATACCAGTAGCAAAGTATCCACTGATTGCAAGGACGCTTCTAAAGCGGCTTTGTCGTTGTAGTCGCCAGCGCGGATTTCAACGCTCAGGTCATTGGCCTTGTCCGGAGTGCGTGCCAAACCAATAACATTAGCTGACGTTAGCAATGTCCTTGTCGCTTTAACGATTTGTCTTCCCAACTGCCCGCTTGCAGCTGTAACTGCGACTTTCATTGAATTTGCCCGTTTTTTCCGCTCTTCGTGCCTGGCCCGCTTAGGTGGTCTGCCGCACCCATACAACGACTGGCTCATCTCGGTTGGCCATGCGTACGAGGTGTTCGCCAACAACCTTTTCCGCTTTTTCCACGTTTTCGGAATCGTCGACCTGAATTCGAATCCGCATTTCCTGATCGTCCACCTCAATGCGACACAAACCGAATGGAAACTCGATCTTGCCTTGTTGGCCTTCGGCCGATGCCGGTATCTTGTGGGCGAAGTGGCGGCACAAGCGCTTCAAATACGACTCGCCAAAGGCTGTCTTGACAGTTGATGTTGTGACCATGAACTTTTCGATCCTGACGAAAAAACTTCGTTGTTGAGGTGATGGCGGACATTAATGATAGTTGAACCCGATCAGTCCGATAATAATTCGGATCACAGCCAGGTCGTTCGCAAACTGCGGTCGATAACGTGGGAGATTTGCTAACCGCTGTTGCCGGCAGGAAGGGGCCCGAGAATTGCCCGGAGTTCAGGCATGGATTCCAGGAGCCGTTTTTCCCACGGCGGAAAATCGCCGTAGCGCTGCTTGAGGTAATTGAGAAGAATGCGGATTTTCATCGGAATGAATGGTGTCCGCCGATACCAGGCGTCAAGAGAGGCACTCTGAATGCGATGTTGTGGGAGTACTGGCACCAACTCACCGCTTGTAAGCTGCTTCTCGACAAAGAAAATGGGCATTAGCGCCATGCATTCGCTGCTCAGAACAGCGGCTTCAAGCATCCAGATTGTGTTAGTCAGCACGGCTGGCTCAAACGCAACAGGCCCTACGCCGTTGCCCGCGATGAACGGTATCGCAGTATCTGGTGTCACGTGATTGTTGTGAGCAAACCTATGCTGGCTCAAGTCTTCAGGTTTGGCGGGTTGCCCGTACTTGGAAAGATATTTCGGAGTGGCCACGACAACGCGCCGGATAGGTAAAATCGGCACAGACTCGATAATTCCACTGTGCGGCGTTGCCGGCTGAATGCTGACGTCATAACCCTCCTGGACGGGGTCGCAGATCCTGTCGTGCTGCTGCAGCTCGATTTTTAGTTCCGGGTGTTCCTGTTGAAATCGACACAAGTCCTGGGCCAGATACGACGCAGTAAAAGACGAAATACAACTCACGCGCAGAAGGCCCGACAAGGCCCATTCGATCGATTTGACGGCAGATTTCGCCTCGTCCAGTTCTGCCAGGATACGAACGCTGCGTTCATAAAGTGCGCTGCCAGTGTCCGTTATGCTGAGTCGTCGGGTCGAGCGCTGCAGGAGTTCCAGCTGCAGGTGCTCCTCGAGCTGATTGACTCTCTTGGTCACCACCGACTTCGAAGTTCCCATCTGCCTCGCCGCCTCGGCGAAGCTGCCGGCTTCGACCACTTTGACGAACGCCCGCAGACTGCTTAGCTCATTCATCCCGAACGATTGACCGCGTTATGCGAACGACTAGGCTCGGTTTTGTTGGATTATTTGTCATTTCGAGTTCTATTATAGTGGGCTATCCGCAGAAGTCTCCAACATTTGGCGTTCGGGCCAATCGGGTTCTGGTGATCTGCGAACTTCAGAACAGGCAGCGCAAAGCTGAACCCGCCACCAAACAGGGTCAACATGAACAAAAAACAAATACGAGTTCGTAAAGAAATCCAGAGTTGGCGGCGGTGCGTCAAACCGACAATGACTCTCGCCTCGGGCTGGCTGCGGCGTGTTGCGGTGGGCATGTCTGTCGTCAGCATCGCGGCATGCAGTTCTTTGTACGCAGATGAGCCTCCGATAACCGAATCGGCTTTCCCGATCCGCGTCACTCTGCTAGGTACAGGCACCCCCGTTCCCAATCCCCGCCAGTTCGGGCAGAGCATTCTCGTTGAAGCAAACAACGTCAAACTGCTGTTTGATTGCGGCCGCGGCTGCGCACATCGGCTGTGGAACCTGGGACCGCAATACCTGCGCGACACCCATCACGTTTTTTTAACGCACCTGCACTCGGATCACACTGTTGGCATCCCGGATCTTTATCTCACCGGTTGGACGATGTTGCGGCCAGAAAAGCTCAGTATTTACGGGCCGGAGAAAGCTAAAGACCTGATGCGGCACATCAGGCTCGCCTATGACGAGGACGTTGTCTACCGTGTTGATCTACAGGTATCGACTCTGTCGCGAGATCTACTCGAGTACTCTGTGACGACGGTCAGTGACGGAGACCAATTCGAGTTCAACGGCGTAAGAGTCACAACGATTGCGGTGGACCACCACGTTATAAAGCCAGCGTTCGGTTATCGCGTTGATTACGGTGGTCATAGCGTGGTGATCTCCGGCGATACCGCGTATTCCACGAATCTAATTCGCTACAGCAAGGGGGCGGACGTCATGCTCCACGAGGTGATGTCGCCGGCGCTCGAAAACTTCGTGCGGGCGAATTTCGAAAAAAGCATGGCAGATGACGTCGTCGCTCTGCACACGCTCGCGCCCGATGTGGGCCGCGTGTTCAAGGAATCCGGCGTGCGCCTTGGCGTTTTTACTCACTTAGATAACAACCCGGCCGCGATTCCTGAACTTATCCAACAAACCCGGCAAACCTGGCAAGGTCCGCTTGAGGTTGGGGAGGATTTAATGGTCATCGACATCGGTGAGGACATCGAGGTTAGGCGACCGCCGCAGCCTGCTGCACCTGCCAGGAAGTAGCGCGCGTCTCGGTCCCGGAGCCTGTCGCGGGCGCCGCACCCTTAAAAAAACAGGGCTATGCGGCTCGCTGTGACCGCTGCGGGTGGATTGACCGCGTTTTGCGAACCAATAGGCTCCAGAACGCCTAATTATCTTTCGATTCGTAGCCAATTATAGTCCGCTCGGAGCAAAGGCGCCGCCCGGTCACGGATTCTGTGGACGGCAAGCAGGCAACGCCGCTCATCAGACTGCAGATAATTCAGGGGACAGTTCATGGCTTTCAGAAAGCACAAACCACTAGTAACTCTATTCGGATTGATCGCAATACAATCAGTCGCCTACGGCCAGATCGAAGAAATAACCGTCACGGCTCAAAAACGGGCCGAATCTCTTCAGGATGTCCCCATCGCCGTGACCGCGTTTACTGGCGACACGCTGGAGACGCTGGGGGTTACCAACGCCAGCGATCTCGTGAATATTACGCCAGGGTTCTCATTGGGATCACAGGCAGGTTCAAACAGAAATTACTTTTTGCGCGGCGTCGGCACCAGCGA
This sequence comes from Woeseia sp., assembly GCA_013003155.1. GTDB lineage: Bacteria > Pseudomonadota > Gammaproteobacteria > Steroidobacterales > Woeseiaceae > Woeseia. Next base: position 3,568 of record JABDKF010000180.1, read on the forward strand.
CGTGCACTTAACTGCAGCATCTGCGGTTGGTCAGTATTTCGATGACATCACTTTAACGAGCGGTTTTCATGCCAAAGCTGCCCTGTTCGACATGGAGCGCGTCGAGGTTCTCAAGGGACCTCAGAACACGCTGTACGGATTGAATACAACGGGCGGCGCGGTGAATTACATCAGCAGGAAGCCAGAGATTGGTGGTGGTACGCAAGGCAATGCTAGCGTCAAAGTGGGCAACTATAATCGTATCGAAGCAGAGCTCGCGGTCGGCTTCGAGGTGACGGACACGCTAGCAGCACGCGTTGCCTTGCAAAGTATTAATGACGACGGCGCATTCAAGTCAATCAGCAACGGGCAACGATACGGCGATGACGATACGAAGGCCGGGCGCCTGACGCTTCTCTGGCAGCCCACCGATGAGGCAAGCGTGACTTTCAATGTGCACGCGCTGAAGTCAGACAACAACAGCACCTCCATCAGGGCCATCGGAACCCGCTCGCCCGATGGATCCGGAGGCTTATGCGCCGATGTCCCGCGGGGCGTCATCGATTTTGAATCCAATACCAATTGTCTCAGTCGCGATGGTGGTGGTACCGGCGAACTGGCGTCAGACCCCTCTACCGGCGATTGGGAGCTAAGCGCGCAGGACATCGGTTTCGAAGACCTTGATACCCGTGGCGCCTATCTCAAAATTGACTACGATCTGCCGTGGGCAACACTCAGTTCAATAACGTCGTGGGACAACCTGGAATTCAGGAACGCGAATGACAACGACGGTGGCGATACCCTCGGTTTGCAGTCCTACCAACAGGACGATCGCGATACGTTCCAGCAGGAATTTCGACTGATCTCAACCTCTGATGGGGGTTTTCGCTGGATTGCCGGCGTGTACTTCCTTGATGACGACGCGCAATCCTATACGGGGCTACGAGGTGCAAGGGGCGCATTCCGCAACGGTCTGCAAATTCCAAATATCCAATTGGACAATACCAAGGAGAACCTGGGCCTATACTTTCAGGGCGAGTACGACTTCACCGATACACTGACGTTGACCGCTGGTGTGCGCTGGTCCGACGAGGAAATTACAGGAAATTATTTGCCTTCCTCGCCAAGCGTGGCCGGCGCTCCGACGTCGAACCTTTATTTCAGGGAAGAGGTTACCGCGCTGGTTGCCGCGCAGAATCCGGGCACCGCTGAATACGACTCGAACGGCTATGAAATAGCACGGCAGATAACACAAAAACTGACGAACGAAGACGTTGGCTATACTGTCAAGCTAGATTGGGCGGCGACGGACAGCTCACTGCTTTACCTGAGCAACTCCAAAGGCTTCAAAGGATCGGCTTTGGACATCAGGCCCGTCTATGCGCTAGTTCCTGTAGCCAATGTCGTGTCCTCGCTGGAGGAAACGCGGCTGGAACCAGAATCACTGGATGTCTGGGAAATCGGCTACAAAGGGACATTCTGGGATAGCAAGGTTCAGTTCGATGCTGCGGCGTTTATCTACAAATACGAGGACTTGCAGCAGTTCGTGACCGCGCGCGGGATTCCGATCCTGGATAACGCGCCGGAGTCAGAGATCAAGGGGCTGGACGCGAGCATCAAGTATGCCGGCGAACAGGGATTGTTCCTGCAAGCGGGAATTTCCCTGCTTGATACCGAAGTGACGGAGGTTGGTGACAGCACCTTCGTCGATGGCGCCGAACTGGCCAATTCTCCGGACGTATCGTTTAATCTCCTGGCATCGCAGGAATTTGATTTTGAAAGCGGCAATTGGCTTACCTTGACTGCCAACGTTTCTCATACTGGAGACCAGGTCAAGGTTACGGCAACCAGCGGCAACAGCCAGGTTGTTGATCAGCTAAGCGTTGACGCTTATACCTTGTTGAGTGCAAATGCGAGCTACCGATTTGGTGAAGACCAGAAATACAACCTGTCGGTCTACGGCAGCAACCTGACTGATGAACATTACTGCGACGCCGTGTTGATTAATGATGGCGATACCATTCTGGGCAATACGACCAGTGCAGGGGGAAGTATCCACATGAACGCATTGTGCAGGGTCTCCAACGCTTCCACGCGCACCTACGGCATTTCATTCAGCGTCGACTTCTAAGAGTTTTTCGCAGTCTCAGGATCGGCCCCGGATTGTCTGGTGATCCCGGGGTCTATTATGAAGAGAGCTTTATCCTATGCATCCAGAAAGGAACTGCGAAATGAAAATTGGTGCTCAGATCCGTTTGCCAAAATTGCCCATGTTCATTGCGCTGCTAGCTTTCGCGGGGAGCGCAGTTGCTGCCGATTCAGATGCAACCCGTCAGCTCAAGAGCCGCAACGCAGAATTCAACAAGGACATCATCCAGGTATCGGACAGCGTATACACGGCAGTAGGCTACGGCGTTTCACCCGTGAGTATGATCGTCGGCCAACAGGGCGTAGTGATCATAGATACCGGCATAGACGTTGCCAGCAGCAAGGAGATTCGGGCGGATTTTCGACGCCTGGCAGACAAGCCGGTACAGGCGATCATATTCACCCATGGCCACGGCGACCACACACTTGGCGCATCCGCTTTCGTTGACACGCCGGACGTGCAAATCTGGGCCCGGCAAGGCTTTGGGCATGAGCAGCAAACGCTGGAGCGGGCGGGAATACTGATTCAAAAGCGCCGTGGCGAGATGCAGGCGGGCTTTGCGTTGTCCGCCGAACAGCGCATCAACAACGGTATCGCGAAAGCCTATTGGCCCAACCGGAAGGGCGGTGTTTTTGCCGGGGATCATCACGTTGCCCCTACACACCTCGTTGAGAGCGGGCGCGAAAAAGTTTCGGTGGCGGGCCTGGACCTCGAGCTGGTCGCGTCAACCGGAGAAACGTACGATCACTTGTACGTCTGGTTTCCAAAGGAACGCGTCGCGTTCTCGGGCGATAACTTTTACAAGTCCTGGCCAAACCTGTATGCGATTCGGGGTACGCCGTACCGGGACGTCAGGGAATGGGCCAATGCCGTCGATCGTATCCTGAAAGAGCGACCGGTAGCGGTGGTTGCCGGTCATACACGTCCAGTAATCGGTGAGGCCACAGTCAATGAAACGTTGACTTACTACAGAGACGCGATTCTCTTCTTGTTCGACAAGACGGTTGAGGGCATCAACAAGGGAATGACCCCGAACCAGCTGGTTGAGTATGTCGTTCTTCCGGACAAGTACCAGAACCTGGATTACCTGCGGCCGTATTACGGAAACCCCGAATGGGCGATCCGTGCGATCTTCGACGGCTACCTGGGCTGGTTCGATGGCAATGCGACCAGCCTGTTTCCACTCAGTGACAAGGCAGAAGCCGAACGGATCGCGAGGGTTGCCGGCGGTACTGATGCACTGCTCGGATCGATTGAGACGGCAATAGAAGAAGAGGATTACCAATGGGCAGCTCAACTCTGCGACTACGTGTTGACGCTTCAGCCGAACAACAAGGCTGCGCTGCTGCACAAAGCCGACGCGTTGACCGGACTTGCCGATGAAATTCTCACTGCCACCGCAAGAAACTACTACCTCAGCAGCGCGATTAAACTCCGCAAGCTGGCTGGCGGTACCTGAGTCGCGGTCGCATCGCCGGCGCAAGATGGACATGCATTTTCCTCGCGGACTCGCAAGATGCGTTGCCTTGGTCGCCGCGTTTTTTGCCGTCTGCGGCTGCGCGCCCGCCGATGAAGCCCGGTCGCTGCAAGCGAACACCGCACAGCCAACGCAATCACGCCCCAACATTCTGCTTATCGTGGCGGATGATCTCGGTTATGCGGAGATTGGCGCCTACGGCGGTGAAATTGATACTCCGGCTCTAAACGGCCTTGCCGAGGCAGGGGTCCGCTACACCAGTTTCTACGCACATGCCACGTGTTCGCCGTCACGCGCCATGCTGTTCTCCGGCATGGATAGTCACCTCGCAGGCTTCGGCGCCATGTATGGCTACGAAGGCCCCAATCAGAAGGGTCGGCCTGGCTATGAGGGATACCTGAACTCGCGCACGGTATCGCTGGCGAAGTTGCTGCAGGACTCGGGGTACAAAACCTACATGGCGGGCAAATGGCACCTCGGCAGCACGCCCGAAACCCTGCCAGCTGCAAAAGGCTTCGACCGCTATTTCATTCAGGCGAGGGGAGGGCCGCCCGGCGGCCACTTCAACCTCAACGGTGCACGGCCCGGCGCCAAGGGCGCCTATTTCGAGGATGGTGTGGATCGCACAGGCACACCGGTGCCCGGCGATTTCTTCTCCAACAATTTTTACACCGCCAAGCTCATCGAATATTTCGACGCCGGAAGTGAAACCGATGCGCCGTTCTTTGCCTACCTCGCGTTCTCTGCGCCACACATCCCGGTCCAGGCACCCGAATCCCACATCGACCTGTACCGGGGCCAATACGACGAAGGCTACGATGTGTTTCGCGAGCGTCGACTGGACACGATGCGGCGCCTGGGCTTGGTCGGCAAAACGAAAGCGTCGGATCGACGAGCTCCCACCGTAACGCCGTGGGCTGAATTAAGTGCCGAGGCGCAACGCATTCAGGCGCGGCGGATGGAAGTGTATGCGGGCGCCGTCGACAACATGGACGACAATATTGGCCGGCTGCTTGACCATTTGCGAGACACAGGCCAGCTCGACAATACGCTGATCCTGTTCATGTCCGATAACGGAGCGGCGGGATTCAACGGCTGGCAAAGCGATGCATTGGTCCAGCGATACAACGATGCCGATAACAGCCTTGAAAACCTTGGGCGCGACGGCTCGATGATGTTTTACGGGCCAGGCTGGGCTGCTGCCGGCAGCACGCCCTTTTATCTTTTCAAGCGCCACACGACGGAGGGCGGAATTCTTGTGCCCTTTATTGCCAGCGGCCCCGGCGTGGCACACCGGGGATCCATAAGCCATGAGCCGCTCACGGTGCGCGATGTCGCCCCGACGCTTTTGGAAATTGCGAGCATCGACTATCCAGAGGGCAGCTACGAGGGCCGCGAGATACTGCCGCAGACCGGGAAATCCTTTGCGGCACAGCTCGCCGACCAGCAAACCGCGATTCACGATGCCGCGGAGGTCTTCGGCTGGGAGCTTTTCAATCGTCGCGGGGTCCGCAAGGGTGTGTGGAAGGCGATCCTGCTCGAGTCACCCTTCGGCACGGAGCAATGGCAGCTATACGATTTGAGTGCAGACCCGGGAGAAACACAGGATCTTGCCCTCAAAGAACCCGAGAAGCTGGCGGAAATGGTGGGTGCATGGAACGCGTATGCCGCGGAGAACAACGTGATCCTCAGTGACGGGCCGCTACGGTGGCCCTAGCGCCGCCAACCGCGGAGGTGCGCCGAGCGGCACCCACGCCCGAGGGTGAGCCGCGTTGGCCACCGCCAGGAAGCGATTGACCGCGTTTCGCGAACAAATAGATTCCTATATGGAGGATTATCATCCATATCGCTGCCGATTATAGTGATGAGCAACAATTAGAGTGCTGCTCGATTACTGATCGGACCCAGGCACTTTGAACTACTCACCGCCAAACGGCGGGATCAAACAGGGGACAAACTCGTGAGAACTCAAATCATTGCGCGCGTACTTTTGGCCTGCGCCATTAGCTCGGCTAGTGGGGTCGCCTTTGCACAGGCGGCCATCGAAGAAGTCATAGTGACCGCAACCAAGCGCGCGGAGAGCATTCAGGACGTGCCGGTATCGGTAAGTGCAATATCCGGCGCACAGATCGAAAACCTCGGCATCGGCGACATGGAAGATTTGTCGCTCTTCGTGCCGAACTTCGAAATCAATAGTGCGTCCATTTTGCCGAACCTTTACATGCGAGGGCTCGGGGGTGGCGCGACGCATTCCATTGAGCAATCAGTCGGGCGATTCGTCGACGGTGTCTACATTGGGCGGGCGGCAATCAACCTGCATGGCTTCATGGACCTTGAGAGCGTCGAGGTCTTGCGTGGGCCACAGGGCACCTTGTTCGGCAAGAACACGGCTGGCGGCGCGCTGATCATGAATAGCGCCAATCCGACCAGCTCCTTCGAAAGTGGTTTCACCGTCTCAACCAGCGAGTACAGTACGACGGGTGGTAACAATGAAATCCAGGCGTTCGTTTCCGGACCGCTGAGTGACAACTGGGCCGGACGAATTGCGGTCAAGCTAAAAGAGACCGACGGCTATTACATCAATCGACTCGAAGGGCCGGGCGGCCCGAATCGGGAAGACAGCGGCGTACGCGTGAAACTCGCGTGGACACCGAGTGACCGGACCAGCGTCGACTTCAAGTATGAGTACAACGAATTTGAAAGTGTCGGTGCGGATACCGCAGAGATCGGGGCAATCGGCGGTCCGCCTCTCTTCGTTTACCAGATTCCGTCGCCCAATTTCACTCCGACGCTGGACTGGATCATAGACGTCGATTGCACAGACATTTTTGCAAATCGTGACACCGACGGCGATGGTGATGCCGACACCGAGTTCAATGCCGGCTCTTTCTGCCCCAGCCGTGATCAGGACTCTTCGAATTTCACAATGACAATTGAGCACGAGTTTTCAGGCGGCACGCTGACGTCGATCACCGCGTACCAGGACTACGACTATAAGCACAATTTTCTCGGCCTCGATATGGGCCTGGCCAGCGCGTTCCGAGCAAAAAGAAATGAGACGTATGAAAATCTCTCCCAGGAATTTCGCTACACGTCGAACGAATCGGACACGTTTGATTACATTGTCGGTGCCTATTTTGAGGACAGCGAAGTCAGCCGAAATCAGCGTTCGGATGTAAATCTCGTAACGATATTCAACGACCCGAGCGGCGCATACGTTCAACGCAATGAACCCTGGACTCAGGACACTTCATCGCTTGCCCTGTTCGGACAGGTTCGATGGCACTTTGACAATGATCTGTCGCTGATCCTGGGTGGCCGATACGCCAGCGAGGACAAGGACTTCGCCTTTGAGCGTTTCTACAACGACTACGGAACTGAAAACCTGAGTGGCTTCATGGGGGGTGGCCCCTTCGGACCTCCTCTTGCTGTGACCGGCAGCCGTTCGGAGGACAAGTTTACGGGCTCGGCTACGTTGCAATGGGACGCTAATGACAACTCGATGTTTTACGTTGCCCTGTCGCAGGGTCACAAGACCGGCGGCTTCAGCGATCGCATTGACGTGCCCGGCGCCAATTTCGAGTTCGACGAAGAAAACGTTGATTCTATTGAACTTGGGACAAAAGCCACGTTTCTGAATGGCGCCCTGGCACTGAATGTCGCTGTGTTCAGCATGGACATTGAGGGTCTTCAGCTGGCAACCCAGCTTCCCGGCGCCATCCCTGCCTTCTCCGTTTCCAACGCGGCAGACTCGACCAGCGAAGGCCTGGAGCTCGATGCCACATGGAGGGTCAGTGACGTTTGGACATTGGGCGCGAACGCTGCCTTCACGGACGCAAGTTACGATTCGTTCCCGGGGTCGGAGAATTGCCCGCCCGGGGTAACGCCTGGTCCTTCCGGTACCTGCGATCTGGCCGGTTTTCCCCTGATCTTCGCGCCGGATTCAAAATACACGGTATTCGCTGATTTTCTCGTCGAAGATGCGATCGGCGGTTGGGGCTTTGCCGGTCGAGCTGACTACACCCGTTCGGACGAGCAGTACACCGACATCTCGTACAGGGACGACGTAATAACCCCGTCTTTCTCCATAACGAACGCATCCTTGCGGCTCATTTCGCCAAACGACCGCGCAACGGTCTCGCTGATTGGCCGAAATTTGGGAGATGAAGCGTACGCGGCATGGAATATACCGTCCGGGCCAAACATTCTGTCTTCGATGAACCCGCCACGCGAAGTGATGCTGAAGCTCTCACTTCGGTTCGACTAAAGTCATCGTTTTTCAGTTTATTGACGGGACATTGCGACGATGGGCGTAATCACACCAACCAACGAGTCCGTACTCGAGCTCAAGGGCTTGCACCTTTACCATGCAGGCGTTTCGAATTGCTCGATGCGGGTTCGGATAACGCTTGAGGAAAAGGGGCTGCCCTGGACCAGTCATCATCTGAACATTTTGAAGAAAGAGCACATTACGCCGGAATATTTCGGCATCAACCCGAATGGGTTGGTGCCTACTCTGGTGCATGACGGCAAAGTCATTATCGAGTCCGATGACATTATCGAGTACCTCGACGTTACTTTTCCCGAGCCAGCACTAAGACCGCCCGAGGGACCCGACCGGGAGGTCATGGAAACCTGGTTGCGACGGGCGACCGCCATACACCTAAAGGCTGTGAAAACGCATATATACGAAAAGCGCATGCACGGCCAGATGGCGCAATCCTCAGAGCAAAAAGAAAAGTACGAAAAGCTACAGAAAAACGAATCGTTACTCGAGTTTCATCGCAAGAGCGGCAGCGGCAGTTTTACTCAGCAGGAGCTGGATGCCGCCAAGGCAACCCTGGATGAGTGCTTCGCAGACTTGAATAAAGAACTTGAGGCGCGTGAATGGTTGGCTGGAGACAGTTTCTCGCTAGCCGATATAGCGTGGGTTCCGTTGTACTTTACGCTGCACGTTCTGGCCGGATATTCGTTTGACGGCCTGTCCAACGTGGCAGCCTGGGCGCAACGAATCGAAGCACGGCCGAGCTACAAGAAGGCCGTACTCGATTGGTGGCCCGAGGGTATGCAGCCGCTCCCACAAAAAACGGCATAGCTTGTTGGCGGGCGTTGTAACTCCGGATTGATATGGAATCGGATTTTTGGCATGAGCGCTGGGCAAACAACCAGATTGGCTTCCATCAGGATGTAACGACGCCACTGCTTGAGAGGCACTGGGATGAGCTGTTCGACTCGTCAGTAAAAAGCGTATTCGTGCCACTCTGCGGCAAATCGAGGGATCTGCTGTGGCTGGCGGAGCGGGGGCTCGAGGTCGTCGGCGTCGAGTTAAGCCAAACGGCCGTCGAGAGTTTTTTTGCAGAGCAAAAACTTGACGCCAGGCGCGGCTTGCACGGTGAAATGCGGGAGTATCGATGTGCATCCCTGCCGTTGACCGTTTACCAGGGCGATTTTTTCGCCCTGTCAAACGATGTGTTTGTCACGAGCGATGTTGTTTTTGACCGTGGGGCGCTGATTGCGCTGCCGCGCATCATGCGCCGGGCGTACGTTGAAAAGTTCAAGTCGAAACTGAAGCCGGAGGCGAGAATTCTATTGATGACGCTCGAACATTCTGACGAGAAAAGCCCGCCGTTCAGCGTTCAGGAATCAGAGATTCGTGATTTGTATGAGGACGAGTTCTCGGTGAAGCGAATTGACGAGGAGCCTGAAGAGTTCCGCGGCCAGTTGGCAACGAATGTCATTTATCTTTTGAACAGGAAACAGCCGGTTACCTTATGAAGAAGAAAGAGAGAGTCCAGTGTTAGAGCTATACCACCACGGTTCTTCTGTATGCGCGGCCAAGGTGCGCTTTGCGCTCGCCGAGAAGGGCGTAGTACCCGATGAGATGCACTACATCGATATCCTCAAGGGCGAGCAGTTTGATCCTGGCTATCTCAAGATTAACCCCAAGGCGGTCGTACCGGCGCTCGTTCATGACGGGAACATCATTAACGAGTCGACAGTCATTTGTGAATACGTCAACGATGCCTTCGATGGCGCTTCGCTGGTGCCTGATGATCCACTGGCGCGCGCGAGAATGCGCATCTGGGAGAAGGCCGTCGATGAGCAATTGCACCCGGCGTGCGGCGAACTGACGTTTGTCAGCTGCCACCGGCATATTGTCATGCGCCTCGGCGAGGAGAAGCTTCGGGAATTCCTGAGCAGCACACCGGACCAGTCCGTCACGTCAACCTGGAAGAAACGTAAGCAAGAGATTGTTCGTCTCGGCTTCGAGGCGCCGGGCATTGAGGACACGATTCGGATGTACGACGGCTATCTCTTTAAAATGGAAGCGGCATTGAAGCAACACGAGTGGCTGGCGGGCGAAACTTTTTCCTTGGCCGATATTGCATTGACGCCGTATGTCAATCGACTGGACATGCTGAATATGTCAGGCATGTGGACAGATGGTCGGTTGCCGCATGTCGAGGCCTGGTTCAATCGCATCAAGTCGATGGAATCATTTGCACCGGCGTTTCTGGAGTGGTGTCCTGAGGAACTGACAAACGATCTGAAGACGTTCGGTGCGCAAAGCTGGCCGGACGTTAAGCGAATAATTGGAATGAATTGAGGTGTCCAAATGGGACGTATGAGCGGAAAAGTAGTAGTGGTAACCGGCGCAGCCCAGGGAATTGGGCGCACCTACGCGGAATCTCTGGCGGCCGAAGGCGCAAAGGTAGTGGTTACCGATATTCAAGATACGGATGAAGCTGTCGCCGCGATAAAGGCGGCTGGCGGTGAGGCGATCGGGCTGCAGACTGACGTTACCTCGGATGAATCATTGGCGGCAATGGTCGAGGAGGCCGAGTCGACATTTGGCCCGATCGAAGTACTGATCAACAACGCATCGATATTCGCCACCTTGACGCTAAAGCCGTTCACCAAGATTACCAACGACGAATGGGATGCGGTTATGCGCGTGAACGTGCGCGGGCCCTTCCAGGCAACGAAAGCCGTGCTGCCCAGCATGAAAAAGAACGGGCGCGGCAAAATCATCAATATCTCGTCAGGGACGGCGCTCCGCGGTGCGCCCATGTTTCCACACTATGTGTCGTCCAAGGGCGCAATTATCGCGCAGACTCGAGCAATGAGTCGCGAACTTGCTGACGATAATATTCATGTGAATACGATCATCGTCGGGCTAACCGAAAGCAAGGGCGTAAAGGAGCACGAACAGCTTGGCGCCATAAAAGCGCCCACGCTTGCCATGCGCGCCATCAAGCGCGAAATGTTGCCTGAAGACCTGGTTGGAACGATGTTATTCCTGGCGACCGAAGACAGCGATTTTATAACCGGTCAAAGTGTCAACGTTGATGGTGGGGCGCTGAACCAATAGATCGACAAGAGGAAACAGAAATGACTTCCACAGCAACATCAAAACAATATGACTCGGTGGACCACTGGATCGCGGGAAAAGGCGTGGCACCACGGAGTGCAAAGTATTTTCCCGTCAACAATCCACTCGACGATGCAGTCATCGCGAACGCTGCAGCAGGCAATATCGACGACATCAATAGCGCTATCGAGACAGCGCATGAGGCGTTTCAGACATTTCGCAACACGCTTCCGAAAGAGCGCGAAAAAATTCTTTGCAAAGCGGCAGAATTGCTTGAGCGTGACCGGCAGGAATTTGTTGATATTCTGGTCGATGAGATTGGTTCGCCCATAAAGAAAGCAGGATTTGAAGTCGAAAAAGGACTGGCCTTCCTGCGCGCTGCTGCTGGCATGACGCGCCAGGTCACCGGAAAGACGATTCCGTCCGATGCGCCGGGAAAATTCAGCATGAGCATACGTTCACCCATTGGTGTCGTGGCCGCGATCACACCGTTCAATGTGCCATTGATTAAGGGCACGCGCTTGAGCTGCAATCCGATTGCCCTGGGCAATACGGTGGTGATGATGCCGTCCGAAGAGGCACCTATTCTCACGAACCGACTGGCGCGGCTGTACTCAGAGGCGGGCCTTCCCGATGGTGTATTCAACGTCGTTTCGGGGAATGGCTACGAAATTGGCGATGCACTAACGACGCACCCCCACGTCAAGATGGTCACGTTCACCGGATCCTGCCGCGTTGGTCAACACATTCGAGAGCTGTGCGGCAAGCACAACAAGCGTATGACGCTGGAACTTGGTGGCAAGAGTCCGCTGGTCGTAATGGCCGATGCCAAGCTCGAGGCAGCGGTTCCGGGCGCAATCCAGAGCATCTTCATGTACCAGGGGCAGGTCTGCATGGGCGCCAGTCGGGTCTATGTGCATGAAGACGTGTTCGACGAGTTTGTGAAGCGTTTCGCCGGTGCCGCGAGTGGATTAAAGATGGGCGACCTGAGAGACCCCAATACGATGATTGGGCCAATCATTAGCGAGCGGCAACGCGAACGAGTTCGCTCGCATATCGAAGACGCGCGAGCTAAAGGTGCGACGATCGTCACCGGTGGCGCATGGGACGGAAATCGTTGCCAGCCGACTGTCTTGACCGACGTGACACCCGAGATGACGGTCTATGCGGAGGAAACCTTCGGCCCGGTCGTTTCCGTTTATCCCATACGGTCGCTGGATGAGGCTATTGAGCGCTCAAACGACTCCGAATTCGGGCTTAGCGCGGCGATCTATACTCAGAATATCGACAGCGCGATGCGCTACGTCATGGAAGTCGAATCCGGTATGGTGCACGTCAATGGATCTTCGCTGCACGATGAGCCGCATGTACCGTTCGGCGGTACGAAAGAAAGCGGCTTTGGACGCGAAGGTACGGAAGAGGACATCGAAGCAATGACCGAATGGAAATGGGTCACCATTCAATTGTAGTGGTATTTGGTCGAACAAGGGGGAGACTGTGAACGAGTTCCGGGATGGATGGAGGCCGTTGCTTGCCGCGACGATCGGCACAATGTGCGGGATATTTACGCTGACCAACTATTCGCAGGGATTTTTCGTCGGTCCGGTAACTTCTGAGTTCGGCTGGACAGCGCCGCAGTTTTTTCTAAGTTATACCGTCCTGATGTGCTCTGGTCTCTTAACCGGACCGCTGGTGGGGTCACTAGCGCAAAAATTCGGGCTGCGTATCGTTGGTGTAGTTGGTCTCATCGGCCATTCGCTGGGCTATGTTCTCCTGTCATTTAATACTGGCTCGCTGCCGCTTTGGTACGCGACTTGGGCGACGTTGGCGATTATGGGCGCAGGCTCCTTGCCGATAGTCTGGACCGGTGTACTCAACGACTGGTTCGCAAAACATCGAGGCAAAGCGATCGGAATCACGATGGCAGGGACCGGGCTGGGTGCATTCTTGCTTCCGCCGACAGTCGAATTTCTAATATCCGATTACGGATGGAGAACCGCCTATCGCAGTATCGGTATCGGTGCGTTACTTATATCGCTTCCTATCGTGCTCGCTTTGTTTAGGGAAAAGTCCAAGGCAACAGCTGTGCACGATTCCAGCTCAAGCCCTGTTGCCGGAACCTGGGGGCTCACGCGTCATGAGGCTATGCGTACAACGCGTTTCTGGATATTGGGCAGCGTGCTTTTCGTGACGGTTATCGTAGTTGCAGGGCTGCTATCCAATTTCGAACGAATAATGACTGAAAAGGGATTCGAGCGAAATGCGATTGCACAAATTGCGGCGGTAATGGGGTTAACGGTTATTGCAGGTCGACTTCTTGTCGGCGCCCTGGTCGACCGCTATTGGGCGCCCGGTGTCGCGGCGTGCATATTCGTCCTTCCAACCGTTGGATTGCTGCTCTTGGCTAATACAGAAGTGACATTTGCGACAGGCATGCTAATCGCGGTAATGGTCGGTCTCGCAGCAGGTGCGGAGCTTGATTTGCTCGCTTATCTGACAAGCAAATATTTTGGCCCGGCCAACTATCCAGCGATATTCGGTGTAATCATCGCGTTCTTCACGGTAGGCGCTGGAATTGCGCCACCGCTTTTTGGGGCGGTTGCACAGGCCAACCAGGGTTACACCACAATGCTCCAGATCTCTGTCGGGATGCTCGTGCTGTCCATACTGCTGTTCATAGCTTTGGGCAAATACCCTGACGAAGTAAAAAAGGACGTGATTTAGTGGCGCTTAAAAAACCTTATTCAGACATTCCTGGCACGATCATATTTGATTCGGACATGGCACGCGCCGGATACCACGCAAACCAATTCTGCATGTCATTGATGAAACCAGAAAATCGAGAACGGTTTCTGGCCAATGAGCGTGCCTATCTCAACGAGTGGCCAATGACAGAACCACAAAAGCAAGCCATTCTGGATCGAAATTACCTCGAGTTGCAGAAGCTCGGTGGCAACGTCTACTACTTCGCAAAAATTTTCTTCACCGATAAAAAGAGCGTTGCCTACGGCTCTTCGACGATGACAGGCATGTCGGAGAAAGACTACATGCAAATGATGATCGACGGCGGACGGTCGATCGAAGGCAATCGATTTACGAAGGAGGCAAACAATGGCTAGGCTGACTGCGGGAATCACAACGTCACATGTTCCGGCAATTGGGGCGGCTATTGACCTCGGAAAGACACAAGAACCCTATTGGAAGCCGCTTTTCGACGGTTACGAGTTTTCAAAAAAATGGATGACGGAAAACATGCCGGACGTGGTCTTCCTTGTTTACAACGATCACGCTTCGGCTTTCGATCTCTCAAACATTCCAACTTTTGCCATTGGTTGCGGTGAGTCGTACGAAAGCACGGACGAAGGTTGGGGGCCGCGGCCAATTCCGACGGTCAAGGGTGCGCCGGAACTGGCCTGGCATATCCGGCAAAGCGTCATTCAAGACGACTTTGATCTTACAACCGTAAGCGAGATGACTGTTGATCACGGGTTTACTGTTCCCCTATCCCTGCTTTTTGGCCAACCGGCGGAGTGGCCATGCCTGGTTATCCCTTTCGCGGTGAATGTCATCGTGTACCCGCCACCTTCTGGGCGGCGCTGCTACGAATTGGGCAAGTCAATTCGCGCAGCAATTGAGTCGTTTGATGCCGACCTGAATGTTCAGATTTGGGGCACGGGCGGCATGAGCCACCAGCTTCAGGGCCCTCGGGCCGGACTCATCAACACTGACTTCGACATGAAGTATTTCGACGACTTGATCAACAATCCCGACAAGCTGGCTGACATGCCGCACATCGACTACCAGCGGGAGGCCGGGTCCGAAGGTATCGAGCTGGTAATGTGGTTGATCATGCGTGGCGCTATGGATGAGAAAGTGAGGGAGATTCATCGGCATTACCATGTTCCTGCATCGAGCACCGCCGTCGGCCATCTGATTCTTGAAAACGGCTAACAGACGGCTCACCTTGGATCAGTCGATGACCACAAGCTCGTCCTGGCTAAAGGTCGCAACCCGCTACTCGGTTGTCGTCAGGAGCATGCGTGTTTCTCTGATCGTTGGCACAATCCTCGTGGGGATAAACCATGGCGATGTGCTACTCGGTGGCGGCGCCACCACGGTGGCTGTGTGGAAGATTCCGCTGACTTACTTCGTTCCTTATGCGGTGTCGACGTATGCGGCCGTCGATGCAATTCTGTCCCGGTAAACGCGCTCAACAAGATCGCTGTCATTAGAGATAGAACAATATGCCAATAGCAGTCAGAAAAATTGATCGAACACAGCAGCCATTGGCGGCGGAGTTTGCCGAGCTTGGTGTAGCTACCGTGCATGAGGCTCAGGGCCGCAAAGGGCTGCTGGACCATTGCCTGAGACCGATCTACCGGCCAGTCAGCGTAGCCGGCACCGCTGTTACCTGTGAGGTGGCGCCTGGTGACAACTGGATGATTCACGTTGCGGTAGAGCTTTGCGAGGAAGGTGATGTCCTGGTGGTTACGCCGACAAGCAATTGCCAGGATGGCTACTTTGGCGATTTGCTGGCGACCTCATTGCAGGCGCGCGGCGTCAAAGGTCTCGTGATCAATGCGGGTGTCCGCGACATTGCAACGCTGACGGAAATGCAATTCCCTGTCTGGTCCGCCGCGGTATGTGCGCAAGGGACGGTTAAGGAAACGCTCGCAAACGTAAATACTACGATCGTATGCGCGGGTCAGCGAATCACGCCGGGCGATCTTGTCGTTGCCGATGACGATGGTGTTGTTATCGTTCGCAAGGATGAAGCAAGCACCGTTCTTGAAAAAGCGAAGCAGCGCGTCGCAAACGAGGAAGAGAAGCGTGCCCGGTTCGAATCGGGTGAGCTTGGACTCGATGTCTACGATATGCGCGATCGTCTTGCTGCCAAGGGCCTTCGTTACGTCGACACGGAAGACTGAGATATGTTGACGGCCGTACCCGCATTCGTTATGCGAGGGGGTACCTCAAAGGGCCTGTACTTCCTGAGAGAAGACCTGCCCGCGGATGAGAACGCGCGGGATCGACTGCTACTTGCTGCGATGGGCTCGCCGGACGAGCGACAGATTGACGGCATGGGCGGAGCGCATCCATTGACGAGTAAAGTCGCGGTGGTATCGCGTTCGCCTGAGAAAAATGCGGACGTCGACTACCTTTTTCTCCAGGTCGTCGTCGATCAGTCCCTTGTATCCGATGGCCAGAACTGCGGAAATATTCTTGCCGGCGTCGGGCCGTTTGCGATCGAGCGGGGACTGGTCGAAGCCGCTGATGGCGTGACAACCGTCCGGATTCGTATGCTCAATTCAGGTGGTATTGCGGTCGTGCGAATTCAGACGCCAGGTGGTCGAGTTACTTACGAAGGCAGCGCCCGGATCGACGGCGTGCCGGGGACTGCGGCGCCGGTGGACATCGACTTCGCGGACGTCGCCGGGTCGACCTGCGGATCATTGTTGCCAACAGGAAACGCCCGGGATCGAATCGACGATGTCGGGGTCACCTGCATAGACAATG
This sequence comes from Woeseia sp., assembly GCA_013003155.1. Classification (GTDB taxonomy): domain Bacteria; phylum Pseudomonadota; class Gammaproteobacteria; order Steroidobacterales; family Woeseiaceae; genus Woeseia. Next base: position 20,062 of record JABDKF010000180.1, read on the forward strand.
GGATGCCGGTCGTTCTGGTGAAGGCTGCTGATCTGGGAAAGACCGGATATGAAACGCCCGAAGAACTTGAATCTGACCGGGACTTGAAGGCACGCGTCGAGAGCCTACGCTTGCAGGCGGGTCGTCTCATGAATCTCGGTGACGTCACAAACAAGACAATTCCGAAGATCAGTCTCACAGCACCAGCGAACGACGGCGGCGCCATATGTACCCGAACGTTCATACCGCACCGAGTGCACCAATCTATAGGAGTGCTTGGTGCTGCCAGCGTTGCGGCGGCCTGCCGCATCTCCGGGAGTATTGTCGATGGTGTAGCGCAGGACAACGGAAGCGGGATGCTGGAGGTTGAACATCCCAGTGGTCAATTCGCGGTCGACATAGAACTGGAGCAGCGAAACGGGCACTTTGTCGTCAAACGTTCGGCGCTCTTGCGTACCGCGCGCAAGCTGATGGACGGCAACGTTTACGTAGCCGAGGAAAATTTAGAATGTTGATCATTGATTGTCACGGCCATTACACAACGGCACCAACAGCACACCAGGATTTCCGGGCTGCACAGCTCGAACGTCTCAAAAACCCGTCCCTCGAACCGCCGGCGCCGGCGGATATCAGTGATGACCAGATACGCGAGACGATCGAGCAGAACCAGCTGAAACTGCTCCGCGAGCGCGGCGCCGACTTGACGATATTTTCGCCGCGTGCGTCGGCAATGGCCCATCACATTGGCGACTCTGCAACATCGATGGACTGGGCGCGGGTTAATAACGACCTGATCAAGCGCGTCGTCGATCTGTACCCAGAATACTTCGTCGGCGGGGCGCAGTTACCACAGGTAGCGGGCGAATCTCTCGACGGGCCTGTCGAAGAGCTCGAGCGCGCAGTCAGAGAACTCGGTTTCGTTGGCTGCAACTTGAGCCCCGACCCGTCCGGTGGCCACTGGACTTCGCCGCCTTTGACCGATCGTTATTGGTACCCGATCTACGAGAAACTTGTCGAGCTC
>JABDKF010000021.1 GCA_013003155.1 Woeseia sp.
TAGGCCAGTAGCTCAATTGGCAGAGCGGCGGTCTCCAAAACCGCAGGTTGGGGGTTCGATTCCCTCCTGGCCTGCCAGATTAGGCAGGCGGTGCAGGATGCTTGCCAGATACACATGAGCCGGGCGCGATGCGTGCCGGCTGTGCTGCTGTAAATTTGAAGGGTTGGTAGCGAGGCTGCCGGCCAATGGAAACAACGGACGACATGGCAACAACGACGGAAACTCCTGAAAGCGGTGCGCTCGACGTACTGAAACTGCTGATCGCAATCGGTGCGCTCATTGGCGGACTGTTTGCGTATTACTACTACGTCGAAATTTCGCTGCCGCTGCGAGTACTGATGGTGCTCGGCGGTGTGGCGGCCGGTATCGGCATAGCGATGACGAGCACGCAAGGCCAGCGTCTGCGTGCCTTTGTGCAGGGTTCGCGTGTCGAGATTCGCAAAGTCGTATGGCCGACCCGGCAGGAAACAACGCAAACGGCATTGGCGGTTTTTGTGTTTACGCTAATTCTGTCCCTGTTCTTCTGGGGTCTCGATTCTGTGCTGCTGTGGGTGACACGCACACTGGTGGGGTCGGCCGGATGATGGCGGAGCAGTTGCAGGACGAAAAAAAGTCGGCTCTGCGGTGGTACATCGTTCACGCGTACTCGAATTTTGAGCACAAAGTGAAGGCATCACTGCACGAACGCATCAAGATGCTGGGGCTCGAAGAGAAGTTCGGTGAGATTCTTGTGCCGACCGAAGAAGTGGTCGAGATGCGCGAGGGCAGTAAGCGTCGCAGCGAGCGCAAGTTCTTTCCGGGATACGTGCTGGTGCAGATGGAAATGGACGACGAGACCTGGCACCTCGTTAAAGAAGTGCCAAAAGTGCTCGGTTTCATCGGTGGTTCAAGCGATCGGCCTGCGCCGATTTCCCAGAAAGAAGCCGACACCATCTTGCAGCGTGTGCAGGAGGGCGTCGACAAGCCGCGGCCGAAGGTGCTGTTCGAGCCAGGCGAAGTGGTGCGGGTTATCGACGGTCCGTTCAACGATTTCAGTGGTGTGGTCGAAAAGGTCAACTACGAGAAATCGCGTTTGCAGGTTGCCGTACAGATTTTGGGTCGTTCTACGCCCGTCGAGCTGGACTTTGGTCAAGTAGAAAAGGGTTGAGAATTTAAAGCTCGCTTCGAATTTATTCAGGGCGAGAAAAGGGCTGAGAGTTTAAAGACTCGCGTCGATTGCAATCGTCGCGAAAGAACGATCAGGTAGTGAGTTAAGAATTGTCGGGGAGTAATTCCCGAACATTGAATGACATCGAGGAGCCCTGAACAGGCGTTTGCACTCGAGAGGATGAAAAGATGGCAAAGAAAGTAACTGGCTATATCAAGCTGCAGGTCGCTGCGGGCCAGGCAAACCCGAGCCCACCCGTCGGCCCGGCGCTCGGTCAGCATGGCGTTAATATCATGGAATTCTGCAAGGCATTCAACGCGGCAACACAAAGCGTTGAAGCGGGCTTGCCGATCCCCGTTGTGATTACGGTTTACAGTGATCGCAGTTTCACATTCATTACGAAGACCCCGCCGGCGGCAATCTTGCTGCTGAAAGCGGCCGGCCTCAAGAAGGGTTCGGGCACGCCGAACACGGAGAAGGTTGGCAAGGTCAATCGTGGGCAGCTCGAAGAGATTGCCAACACGAAAATGCCCGATCTTACCGCTGCCGATCTCGACGCGGCCGTGCGCACTGTCGCCGGCACCGCGCGCAGTATGGGGATCGAAGTAGAGGGGGTTAAATAATGGCGGGCTTAAGCAAACGCAGAAAGTTATGGCGCGAGAAGGTGTCAGCGGAGGCCACTTACGGTGTTGATGAGGCGCTGGCGCTGGTCAAAGAGTTCGCGACAACGAAGTTTAAAGAAAGCATCGATGTGTCGGTGAATCTCGGCGTAGACCCGCGCAAATCGGACCAGGTCGTGCGCGGCTCTACCGTGCTGCCGCATGGCACCGGCAAAACCGTGCGGGTTGCTGTCTTTGCGCAGGGCGAAAATGCCGAAAAGGCAAAGGCTGCGGGTGCCGACATTGTCGGTTTTGAAGACCTGGCCGAAAAAGTGAAAGCTGGCGAGATGAATTTCGACGTTGTCATTGCAACGCCCGACGCGATGCGCGTCGTTGGTCAGCTTGGCCAGATTCTGGGTCCGCGCGGATTGATGCCAAACCCGAAGGTAGGCACCGTTACCGCCGACGTCGAGACAGCCGTGAAAAACGCCAAGGCCGGTCAGGTGCGTTACCGCACGGACAAGGCCGGCATCATTCATGCGCCGATTGGTCGCAGTGATTTCGAAGTTGACCTGTTGAAAGGCAACTTGAACGCGCTGTTGGCTGATCTGAAAAAAGCAAAACCCGCATCGGCGAAAGGTGTTTTTCTGAAACGGCTCACCGTGTCCTCAACCATGGGTCCAGGTGTGTCGGTAGATCAGGCCTCGCTGGAGAGCAAGGCCTAAGTAAAGAGTTTGTTGTTTCGATGCAGCGCTGCTGCAGCGTGACAACGAATGGCCGGGAAACCGGCCATCGTCGAAGACCGTAGGTGTGTGGGGTTAGACCCGCACTTAATATTTTTTGCCTACGCAGATGGTGATACCTGAATCAGAGCAATCTGTATGACGGTCACCTAATCGACAGCCGGGACGAAACGCTATGCAGCAATGTGCAGCCAACGTCCCACGGTGAACGAGACGGCCTACGACAGGCTGTTGCGCAAGCCGAACTGGGTGGGTGAAGAAGGTTTTCACCCGAATGTGTGACCGTAAGCCAGGAGAGATTCATGGCACTTAGACTCGAAGACAAGAAATTGTTTGTCAAAGAGGTAAACGCGGTTGCGGGCGACTCGATCACTGCTGTTGCAGCAGAGTATCGTGGTCTTACCGTTTCTGAGATGACGGAGTTGCGCAAAGAAGCGCGCAACGCCGGCGTGTACATGCGTGTCGTAAAAAACACGCTGGCACGCCGCGCCATCAAAGGCACCGAGTTCGAGTGTATGCAAGATACGCTCAAGGGCCCGTTGCTACTCGCGTTTTCCAAAGAGGATCCGGGTGCCGCTGCCAGGGTAATTAAAGACTTCGCCAAGGAGCACGACGCTCTGAAGCCGGTCTCATTGTCTGCCGGTGGGCAGTTGTTGGAAGCCAGCGAAATCGGAACACTCGCTGATCTGCCGACACTGGACCAGGCGCGGGCGATGCTGCTGGGCGTGATGATTGCGCCAATGTCGAAACTGGTACGGACTCTGGCCGAGCCCCCTGCAATGCTTGCGCGGACTATGTCAGCGCGTGGCGCGCAGGAAGCGGCCTGATAAACGGATCGAAAGCTTTAACAAAATCGTATTTAACTGATTCAGGAAATTGGAAGGAATTTAGAAATGGCAATGTCAAACGCTGATCTGCTCAAAGAATTGAGCGCAAAACCCATCATGGAAGTTGTCGAGCTTGTCAAAATGCTCGAAGACGAATGGGGCGTATCCGCTGCAGCTCCGGTTGCAGTAGCTGCTGCCGGTCCGGCCGGTGAGGCCGCCGCGGCTGAAGAAAAGACCGAGTTCGACGTGGTATTGGCCAGCTTCGGCAGCAACAAGGTTGCTGTCATTAAGGCTGTTCGTTCCATCACGGGCCTTGGTTTGAAGGAAGCAAAAGATGCCGTCGAGGGCGCACCGTCGACGATCAAGGAAGGCGCATCGAAAGACGATGCCGAAACCTTCAAGAAGCAGCTTGAAGAAGCCGGCGCAACCGTCGAGCTTAAATAAATCGACCGCGTGACATTTGTCCGCAGGTCGGCACGCTGCCGCCGGGTTAGCCCGCGCGGTGGCGTGTCTGCGTCTGCGTGTTTTGCGGCGTTCGCGCCGCAGGCACGCCTGCGCAGCTTGCCGTTCGCAGAAAGTAAGCTGCGTGTTGCAAGTGTTTTTACAGGTCGCAGAACAATGCGGCCGATAGACGAATTTAAAAGTTGGAAGCAATCGCCCGGGCCCGCGTCGAGTCCACCGGCAAATGTTGTTTCCGTAACGCAAGGGTAACCTCGAATGGCCTATTCATTCACCGAGAAAAAGCGTATCCGTAAGGATTTTGGCAAGCGTCCAACAATTCTTGATGTGCCGTATCTGCTGTCGATCCAGCTCGATTCGTACCGCAAGTTTCTGCAGGTCGACAAGGATGTGGAAAAACGCACGGATATCGGGCTGCACGCCGCCTTCCAGACGGTCTTCCCGATCGTCAGCTATTCCGGAAACGCGGCACTCGAATACGTCAGCTATCGCCTTGGCGATCCCGTATTCGATGTGAAGGAATGCCAGATGCGAGGCCTCACCTACGCGGCTCCTGTGCGCGTCAAGGTGCGACTCATTATTTATGACAAGGAAGCCAGTGGTACGCCGAAGCCGGTAAAAGATATCCGCGAGCAGGAAGTCTATCTCGGCGAGATGCCGCTGATGACTGATCACGGCACGTTCGTGATCAATGGCACCGAGCGTGTCATTGTCTCGCAGCTGCACCGTTCACCCGGTGTGTTCTTCGATCACGACAAAGGCAAAACGCACTCCTCAGGCAAGCTGCTGTTCTCCGCGCGGATCATTCCGTACCGCGGCTCCTGGCTCGATTTCGAATTCGACCCGAAAGACAGCGTATTTGCCCGTATCGATCGCCGCCGCAAGTTGCCGGTTACGATCATCATGCGTGCGCTGGGCCTGACCAACGAAGAGATGCTCGACCTGTTTTTCGAAACGAACGATTTCTATCTGTCCGAGAGTGAAGTCCGGATGGGCCTCGTACCGGAGCGTATGCGCGGCGAAACGGCCATGTTTGAAATCAAGCTCGGTCGCAAGCTTATCGTCGAAGAAGGTCGCCGTATCACCGCCAAGCACGTGCGGGACATGGAAAACTCGAAAACGAAAGACCTGGTCGTTCCGCGCGAGTACCTCGAGACCAAGACGCTCGCACATGATGTTGTCGACACCGAAACCGGCGAGCTGCTGGCTGCGGCTAACGATGAAATTACCGAGGAATTGCTGGATGCGCTCGTACAGGCCGGCGTTGAGCACGTTCGCACGCTGTACGTGAACGACCTTGACCACGGTGCCTACATTTCCAACACCTTGAAGATCGATCCTTCGACGACGCGCCTCGAAGCGCTTGTCGAGATCTATCGCATGATGCGCCCCGGTGAGCCGCCAACGAAAGAGGCGGCAGAGAACTTGTTCCAGAACCTGTTCTTTAATCCGGATCGCTACGACTTGTCTGCTGTTGGCCGCATGAAATTCAATCGCCGGGTCGGTCGCAAAGAATCGGAAGGCAGCGGCGTGCTCGAGAAGGAAGACATTCTCGACGTGTTGAAGACGCTGGTAGATATCCGAAACGGCAACGGCACGGTCGACGACATCGATCACCTCGGCAACCGACGCGTACGCAGCGTGGGCGAGATGGCAGAAAACGCCTTCCGCGTGGGCCTTGTCCGCGTCGAGAGGGCGGTCAAGGAACGCCTGACGCAAGCAGAAACTGAAGGCCTGATGCCGCAGGAAATGATCAATGCGAAGCCTGTCGCTGCGGCCGTAAAAGAATTCTTCGGTTCCAGCCAGCTCTCGCAGTTCATGGACCAGAACAACCCCTTGTCCGAGGTAACGCATAAGCGTCGCGTCTCGGCGCTTGGGCCAGGCGGCCTGACGCGTGAGCGCGCAGGCTTCGAAGTGCGTGACGTACATCCGACGCACTACGGTCGGGTGTGTCCGATTGAAACGCCTGAAGGTCCGAACATCGGCCTGATCAACTCGTTGGCTGTCTACGCACGCACCAACGACTACGGCTTCCTCGAGACGCCCTATCGCAAAATCGTAAAAGGCGTAGCGACATCGGACATCGAATACTTGTCCGCCATCGAAGAGAGCAATTACGTCATCGCCCAGGCGAATGCCGAGCTGGACTCGAAGCGTCGCTTCACAGAGGAACTGGTCGCCGTTCGCCACCAGAACGAATTCTCACTCGCCGATCCGTCGACGATTGAGTACATGGACGTGTCGCCGCGCCAGATCGTGTCGGTCGCTGCCTCATTGATACCGTTCCTCGAGCACGACGATGCAAACCGCGCGCTCATGGGCTCGAACATGCAGCGCCAGGCTGTTCCGACCCTGCGTGCAGAAGCACCGCTCGTGGGTACCGGCATGGAGCGTGCGGTGGCTGTTGACTCGGGTGTGACGGTTGTTGCCAAGCGCGGCGGAATCGTCGACTCGGTCGATGCCTCGCGTATTGTCGTGCGAGTTAACGATGACGAAACTGACGCATCAGAGTCGGGGGTGGATATCTACAACCTGACCAAATACACACGTTCCAATCAAAATACCTGCATCAACCAGCGTCCGTTGGTGAGTGCCGGCAACAGCATTGCACGCGGTGATGTACTGGCCGATGGCCCGTCAACTGATCTTGGCGAGCTGGCGCTCGGTCAAAACCTGTTGGTCGCGTTTATGCCGTGGAACGGCTACAACTTCGAGGATTCGATCCTGATCTCGGAGCGCGTGGTCAAAGAGGATCGCTTCACGACGATTCATATCGAAGAGCTGTCCTGTGTCGCGCGCGACACCAAGCTCGGTTCGGAAGACATCACGTCGGACATTCCAAACGTCGGTGACTCTGCGCTAAGCAAGCTCGACGAATCCGGAATCGCGTTTATCGGTGCCGAGGTTAGCTCGGGCGACATCCTCGTCGGCAAGGTCACGCCGAAAGGCGAGACCCAGCTAACGCCAGAAGAGAAACTGCTGCGTGCCATCTTCGGTGAGAAAGCGTCTGACGTGAAAGACACGTCGCTGCGCGTTCCGCCGGGCATGGACGGCACGGTGATTGACGTACGAGTCTTTACCCGCGACGGCGTCGAGAAAGATGCTCGCGCACTGGCAATTGAAAAGTCCGAGCTGGAAAGCGTTCGCAAGGACCTTGACGACACGCTGCGTATTCTTGAGGAAGACATCTACCAGCGCGTCGAGAAGATGTTGACCAGCAAGGTCGCGCAGGGCGGGCCGAACAAGCTCAAGGCCGGCAGCAAAATCACGAAGGCTTACCTGGAAGAAGTGCCTCGCGAGCAGTGGTTCGAAGTTCGGCTGAAGAATGACGAGGCCAACGAACAGCTGGAACGCTGGGCCGAGCGCCTGAAAAGCCAGGCTGCCGAGTTTGACCGTCGCTTTGACGAGAAGAAGACGAAGATCACGGCGGGCGACGATCTGGCGCCGGGCGTGCTCAAGATGGTCAAGGTTTACCTGGCCGTTAAGCGTCGCATTCAGCCGGGTGACAAGATGGCCGGTCGTCACGGTAACAAGGGCGTGATCTCAACGATCGTGCCGGTGGAAGACATGCCGTACTCGAAAGACGGCACGCCGGTCGACATCGTCTTGAATCCGCTGGGCGTACCCTCACGCATGAACGTAGGCCAGGTGCTCGAAACGCATCTCGGCTGGGCGGCAAAGGGACTTGGCAACAAGATTGGCAAAATGCTGCGTGCGCAAGAGTCCATCGCGAAAATTCGCGGTTTTCTTGAAGACGTCTACAACAAGACCGGCGGCCGCTCGGAAGACATCAAGTCGTTCAACGACGACGAGGTGATGGAGCTTGCCCGCAACCTGGTCGGCGGTGTGCCTACCGCGACGCCGGTGTTCGATGGCGCCAACGAGGAAGAGATCAAGCACTTGCTGAAGCTCGCGGACCTGCCGGAAACGGGCCAGACGCGCCTGATTGACGGCCGCACGGGTGAGCAATTCGCCCGCGAGACGACCGTCGGCTACATGTACATGCTGAAACTCAATCACCTCGTGGATGACAAGATGCATGCACGTTCAACAGGGCCGTACAGCCTCGTCACACAGCAGCCGTTGGGCGGTAAGGCGCAGTTCGGAGGCCAGCGCTTCGGAGAGATGGAAGTTTGGGCTCTCGAAGCGTACGGCGCTGCGTACACGCTGCAGGAAATGCTGACCGTTAAATCCGATGACGTGCAGGGCCGTACCAAGATGTACAAAAACATCGTTGACGGTGAGCACGAGATGGATGCCGGCATGCCGGAGTCCTTTAACGTACTCGTTAAGGAAATCCGCTCGCTGGGAATCAACATTGAACTGGAAACAGACTAATGAAAGATCTTCTTAAACTGTTTAAGTATCAGAACCCCGTCGACGACTTCGATGCGATTCGCATCGGTCTCGCTTCGCCGGACATGGTCCGCTCCTGGTCGTTCGGCGAGGTAAAAAAGCCGGAAACCATTAACTACCGGACGTTCAAGCCGGAGCGTGATGGCTTGTTCTGCGCGAAGATCTTTGGCCCGATCAAAGACTACGAATGCCTGTGCGGCAAGTACAAGCGCTTAAAGCATCGCGGTGTAGTCTGTGAGAAGTGCGGCGTCGAGGTCACGCAAACGAAAGTTCGCCGTGAGCGCATGGCGCACATTGATCTGGCGAGCCCGGTAGCGCACATCTGGTTCCTGAAATCATTGCCGTCACGTATCGGCCTGATGCTCGACATGACGCTGCGCGAGATCGAGCGCGTGTTGTACTTCGAAGCATTTGTCGTGGTCGAGCCGGGTATGACGCCGCTCGAGCGCGGTCAGTTGATGACAGACGAAATGTACCTCGATGCGATCGAGCAGTACGGCGACGAGTTCGACGCCCGCATGGGCGCCGAGGCCGTACGCGAAATGCTGATGACGATCGATCTGCAGCGCGAGATGGTGCAGATTCGGGAAGACATGGGCGCGACGCGTTCCGAGACGAAGATCAAACGTTTGTCGAAGCGGTTGAAGCTCGTCGAATCATTCATCGAATCCGGCAACAAGCCGGAGTGGATGGTGCTGACGGTACTGCCGGTGCTGCCGCCGGACCTGCGTCCGCTGGTACCGCTGGACGGTGGTCGGTTCGCAACTTCGGATCTCAACGATCTGTATCGCCGCGTTATTAACCGCAACAACCGTCTGCGCCGCCTGTTGGAACTGAATGCGCCTGACATCATCGTGCGCAACGAAAAACGCATGCTGCAGGAATCCGTCGATGCACTGCTCGACAACGGACGGCGCGGCCGCGCGATCACTGGCACCAACAAGCGTCCGTTGAAGTCGCTTGCTGACATGATCAAGGGTAAGCAGGGTCGATTCCGCCAGAACCTGCTGGGCAAGCGCGTCGACTACTCGGGACGTTCCGTTATCGTGGTTGGTCCGACGCTGCGCCTGCACCAGTGCGGTTTGCCGAAAAAGATGGCGCTTGAACTTTTTAAGCCGTTTATTTTCTCGAAGCTGCAACTGCGTGGCGAGGCCACGACGATCAAGGCGGCGAAACGACTCGTCGAGCGCGAAGGCCCCGAGGTCTGGGATATTCTCGAAGAGGTTATTCGCGAGCACCCGGTCATGCTGAACCGTGCACCGACGCTGCATCGTCTCGGTATCCAGGCATTCGAGCCGGTATTGATCGAGGGCAAGGCAATTCAGCTGCATCCGCTCGTTTGTACGGCATTCAACGCTGACTTTGACGGTGACCAGATGGCGGTCCATGTACCGCTGTCGATTGAAGCGCAGCTCGAAGCGCGCGCCTTGATGATGGCGTCGAACAACATCCTGTCACCGGCGAACGGCGATCCGATCATCGTACCGTCCCAGGATGTCGTCCTGGGCCTGTATTTCATGACCCGGAAAAAGATCAACGCCGAAGGCGAAGGCATGATGTTCGCGGATGTCGACGAAGCGCGGCGCGCCTATGAAAACGGCGTCGTCGAATTGCAGGCAATCGTCAAGGTTCGTGTGCCGATGCGCGAACTCGATAGTGACGGCGAAATCGCGACGCGGGTCGAACTTGTCGAAACGACGGTGGGCCGTGCGTTGCTGTCAACGCTGCTGCCGCCGGGTCTGAGCTTCGACGTTATTAACCAGGACATGACGAAGAAGGCGATCTCGAACACGATCAACGCCTGTTACCGTAACCTCGGCCTGAAAAAGACCGTCGTATTCGCCGACCGGTTGATGTACACGGGCTTCAGGTTCGCAACGATTGCCGGCATCTCCATTGGCGTCAACGACATGGTCGTGCCTGAGAGCAAGGCGTCGATTCTGGCGTCGGCCGAAGCCGAAGTTAAGGAAATTCAGGACCAGTACTCTTCTGGTCTCGTGACGGCTGGCGAACGCTACAACAAGGTCGTCGATATCTGGTCACGCACCAACGACCAGATCGCGAAAGCCATGATGGACAAACTCGGTTCTGAATCGGTTGTCGATGCGAAGGGCAAGAAAGTGCCGCAGGAGTCGTTCAACTCGATTTACATGATGGCCGACTCCGGCGCGCGTGGTTCTGCCGCGCAGATTCGTCAGTTGGCTGGCATGCGTGGCCTGATGGCCAAGCCTGATGGCTCGATTATCGAGACGCCGATTACGGCGAATTTCCGCGAGGGTCTCGACGTACTGCAGTACTTCATCTCGACTCACGGTGCGCGTAAAGGTCTGGCCGATACGGCGCTGAAGACTGCAAACTCCGGTTACCTGACACGTCGTCTTGTCGACGTTGCGCAGGACCTCGTTGTCACGGAAGTCGATTGTGGCACGAAAAACGGTGTGGCGATGGCGCCTCTCGTAGAGGGCGGCGATGTCGTCGAACCGCTGCGTGAGCGCGTACTTGGCCGTGTCGTGGCAGAAGCCGTCACGATTCCCGGTTCCGACAAGGTCGCATACGACGCGGGGGCGATGCTCGATGAAGCGGCGGTTAAGCGACTCGAAGAGCTGTCAATTGACCACGTACTCGTACGTTCACCGATTACCTGTGAAGTTCGTTACGGCGTTTGCGCCCAGTGCTACGGTCGTGACCTGGCGCGCGGTCATCGCATTGCAATCGGTGAGGCCGTTGGCGTAATTGCGGCACAGTCGATTGGCGAGCCCGGCACACAGCTGACGATGCGTACCTTCCACATTGGTGGTGCGGCATCGCGCTCTGCTGCGGTCAACAGTATCGAGATAAAGAACACGGGTGTCGTCAAGCTCAACAACATCAAGACTGTCAAAAACAAGGAAGGCAACCTCGTAGCCGTATCGCGTTCCGGTGAAATCTCCGTGATGAATGAGCACGGCCGTGAGCGTGAGCGTTACAAGTTGCCGTACGGTGCAATTATCACCGTGCAGGATGGCAAGGACGTCAAGCAGGGACAGGTCGTCGCGAACTGGGATCCGCATACTCACCCGGTGGTCACTGAGGTTGCAGGTAAGCTGCACTTTGAGGATTTCGAAGAAGGTGTATCCGTCACTGAGCAGATCGACGAGTTCACCGGGCTGACCAGCATTGTCGTGCTGGACGCTAAAATGCGTGGCGGTTCTGGTAAGGACCTGCGCCCGGTCGCCAAGCTGGTTGACAAGGACGGCAAGGAAGTCTGCTTTGCCAACACCGAAATCCCGGCGGTCTACGCATTACCCGCGGGCGCCATCGTGTCGATGTCGGATGGCGCAGAGGTACAGGTAGGTGACGTTATCGCCCGTATCCCGCAGGAGTCTTCGAAGACGCGTGACATCACCGGTGGTCTGCCGCGTGTTGCCGACCTGTTCGAGGCGCGTAAGCCGAAAGAGCCGGCAATCATGGCCGAGTACTCCGGTACTGTAAGTTTCGGTAAGGAAACGAAGGGCAAGCGTCGCCTGGTCATCACCGATGAAGCGGCCGAGAGCCATGAAGCGCTGATTCCCAAGTGGCGCCATCTGAACGTGTTCGAGGGCGAGCAGGTCGTGGCCGGCGAAGTTATCGCCGACGGCGAGCCTAACCCGCACGACATTCTCAGACTGCGCGGCGTTGAGGAACTGTCCGACTATCTCGTTTGCGAGATTCAAGATGTCTACCGCCTTCAGGGTGTGAAGATCAACGACAAGCATATCGAGGTAATCATTCGCCAGATGCTGCGCAAGGTACTGGTCGTCGATCCTGGCGAAAGCAGCTACCTGCGCGCTGAGCAGCTGGACAAGGCACGTGCACTGGAAGTGCAGGAAGAACTTGCCGCCCAGAATAAGGACACGTTGACCTACGAGCCGATGCTGCTGGGTATTACCAAGGCATCGCTCGCGACCGAATCCTTCATTTCGGCGGCGTCGTTCCAGGAAACGACCCGCGTCTTGACGGAGGCGGCGGTACGTGGCCTGCGGGACGACCTGCGCGGCTTGAAGGAAAACGTCATCGTGGGACGCCTGATTCCGGCCGGCACCGGCTTTGCGCATCACGCCGAGCGCCGGCGTACTCGCGAGCAGGACTTTGCCGACCAGCTGCGGGAGCTTGAGGAGTCGAACGAGGCGGCCGAGGCCGTTGCCGCAGTGAGCGAAGAGGCGGAGACCGAAGAGGCTCCTGCCGCCGAGGAATAGCGTTCGGGCGGGCGTCCGGTTGGCCGGACGCCCGCTTGACACTGACTCGGCCCCGTCAATACAATGCCCGCCCTTATTCGAACGGGCTCGCTTTTGGCGGGCCCTATGTATTCGGGTCGGGTGTTTGCAAATCGCTGAAGAATAAAGCGTTTTTGCAGAACCGGACCAGCCTTGCAGGTGGCGGCGAAAGGCGCGACCTGCGGGCGATTGCGCGTGTTCGCGCTTTAGTGCTTTCTTTTTATAACGACAGAGAAGAGATAAGGCCCATGGCCACAACAAATCAGCTAGTACGTCACGCACGCTCGGTGAAGCCGTCGAAAAGTACGGTGCCGGCCCTCGAGGGCTGCCCGCAGAAGCGCGGCGTCTGCACCCGCGTCTATACGACCACACCGAAAAAGCCGAATTCGGCGATGCGCAAGGTTGCGCGTGTGCGCCTGACCAACGGTTTCGAGGTCACCTCTTATATAGGTGGTGAAGGGCATAACCTGCAGGAGCACTCGGTCGTACTGATTCGCGGCGGCCGCGTAAAAGACCTGCCCGGTGTGCGCTATCACACGGTGCGCGGCACGCTCGACTGCGCCGGCGTCGGTGATCGTCGCCAGGGCCGTTCGAAATATGGCGCGAAGCGTCCGAAGTAAGCGACTCTAAATGAGCCCATTCGAACCCATGCGCGAATCCTTGTAACGCAAGCTAACCAAAACACCCCGGGCCGCGGCCCGGGCATGAACGAGACAAACCATGTCAAGAAGAAGCCAGGCCCCGAAACGCCACATTCTGCCGGACCCGAAGTTCGGTAGTGATCTGCTCGCCAAATTCATGAACATGATCATGAACGATGGCAAGAAGTCTGTTGCAGAAAGCATCATCTACGGTGCGTTGACACGCATTTCAGACAAGCAGACCAACGCAGAAGACAAGGCGCTCGAGCTGCTGGAGCTGGCGCTTGAAAACGTCAAGCCGATGGTCGAGGTGAAGTCGCGCCGTGTGGGTGGTGCCACTTACCAGGTGCCGGTTGAAGTTCGCCCGGCCCGCCGCCAGACGCTGGCCATGCGCTGGGTGATCGACGCGGCCAGGAAACGCAGCGAAAAGTCCATGGCTCACCGGCTAGCTCACGAACTGATGGAAGCGGCAGACAACCGCGGCACTGCGGTCAAGAAAAAAGAAGATACGCACCGCATGGCGGAAGCGAACAAGGCGTTCTCGCACTACCGCTGGTAGGCACAACTCCTTCCCATACTCTTAAGGTTCACACCCGTGGCACGCACTACACCCATCGAGCGCTACCGCAATATTGGCATCATGGCGCACATTGATGCCGGCAAAACGACGACGACCGAGCGCGTCCTGTTTTACACCGGCGTGTCGCACAAGATCGGTGAAGTACACGACGGTGCAGCTGTCATGGACTGGATGGAGCAGGAGCAGGAACGCGGCATCACGATTACCTCTGCGGCCACGACCTGTTTCTGGCAGGGCATGGACAAGCAGTTTGAGCAACATCGCATCAATATTATTGATACCCCGGGCCACGTCGATTTCACGATCGAAGTAGAGCGCTCGCTGCGCGTGCTCGACGGCGCGATTACCGTGCTGTGCTCTGTCGGCGGCGTTGAGCCGCAGACGGAAACCGTTTGGCGGCAGGGCGACAAGTATCACGTGCCGCGGATGATCTTCGTCAACAAGATGGATCGCGCTGGCGCGGATTTTCTGCGCGTTGTAGGTCAGGTTAAAAAGCGCCTCGGCGCCACGCCGGTACCGGTGCAGCTACCAATAGGCGCGGAAGAAAAATTCGAAGGCGTCATCGACCTGATTCGGATGCAGGCGATCTACTGGGACAGCGACAACATGGGCGTGACCTATGAAGCGCGGGAGATCCCGGAAGAGCTGAAGGCGGTCGCGGATGAGTGGCGTTCGAAAATGATCGAGGCGGCGGCTGAGGGCAACGAAGAGCTGCTCGAAAAGTACTTGAACAATGGCGAGCTGTCCGAAGAGGAAATTCGTTTCGGGCTGCGCACGCGTACGCTGAAAAACGAGATCGTGCCGACACTGTGTGGCTCGGCGTTCAAGAACAAGGGTGTGCAGGCAATGCTTGATGCGGTAGTGCACTACATGCCGTCACCGGTGGATGTACCGGCAATCAAGGGCCACCTCGAAGACGATTCCGAGGCGGAGCGTCATCCGGACGATAAGGAGCCGTTTTCGGCGCTGGCGTTCAAGATTGCGACCGACCCGTTTGTCGGCAACCTGACGTTTTTCCGCGTGTACTCGGGCGTGTTGAATTCGGGCGACACGGTTTACAACCCGATCAAGAGCAAGAAAGAGCGCATCGGCCGCATTTTGCAGATGCACTCGAACGACCGGCTTGAGATCAAGGAAGTGCGCGCCGGCGATATCGCCGCTGCCGTTGGGCTCAAAGACGTAACGACAGGTGACACGCTGACCGACCCGAGCGCGATCATCATGCTCGAGAAGATGGACTTCCCGGAGCCTGTGATATCGGTCGCGGTCGAGCCAAAAACGAAAGTGGACCAGGAAAAGATGGGCGTCGCGCTGCAAAAGCTTGCGAAGGAAGATCCGTCTTTTCGGGTGCACACGGACGAGGAGTCTGGCCAGACCATTATTTCCGGCATGGGCGAGCTGCATCTCGACATCATCGTTGACCGCATGAAGCGCGAGTTCAAGGTCGAGGCGAACGTCGGTAAACCCCAGGTGGCTTACCGCGAGACTATTCGCAAGCAGGTTGAGCAGGAAGGCAAGTTTGTGCGTCAGTCGGGCGGTCGCGGCCAGTACGGCCACGTCTATCTGCGTATTGAACCGCGCCAGCCGGGCGAAGGTTACGAGTTTGAGAACGCGATCGTCGGTGGCGTGGTGCCGCGCGAATACATCGGCGCTGTCGACAAGGGCGTGCGTGAACAGATGGAAAATGGCGTCATCGCCGGTTATCCACTGGTTGATTGCAAGGTAACGCTGTACGACGGTTCCTACCATGACGTTGACTCCAGCGAGATGGCGTTCAAGATCGCCGGCTCGATGGCAATGCGCGACGGTGCGCTGAAAGCCAGCCCCGTGTTGCTGGAGCCAGTCATGAGCGTCGAGGTTGTTACGCCGGAAGATTATTTTGGCGACGTGATGGGCGATTTGAATCGCCGTCGCGGTTTGCCGCAGGGCATGGACGAGTCGCCGTCGGGCAAGATTATTCGCGCCGAGGTGCCGCTCGCCGAGATGTTTGGTTACGCAACAGATTTACGGTCGATGAGCCAGGGTCGTGCGGTTTACTCGATGGAATTTGAGAAGTATGCGGAAGTGCCCAACAACGTCGCAGAAATAGTATTGAAGAAAGCGTCTTAAAGTTACGATAGACGCGTTGCAAAAACTGATCAGCAATACGCTGGTCGTATTGTCAAACGAACTTTAAAAAACCTCAGGAACTGGAATTCGGTTATGTCCAAAGAAAAATTTGAAAGAAACAAGCCGCATGTAAACGTTGGCACGATTGGTCACGTTGACCATGGCAAGACGACGCTGACGGCGGCGCTGACGAAGGTGATGGCGGAAGCTCACGGTGGTGAGGTATCGGCCTATGACCAGATTGACAATGCGCCTGAGGAACGCGAGCGCGGCATCACGATTGCGACGGCGCACGTGGAGTACGAGAGCCAGAACCGGCACTACGCGCACGTGGATTGCCCGGGCCATGCGGATTACGTGAAGAACATGATCACGGGTGCAGCACAGATGGACGGTGCGATCCTGGTGGTAAGTGCCGCAGATGGCCCGATGCCCCAGACGCGCGAGCACATCCTGCTGGCCCGCCAGGTGGGCGTGCCCTACATCGTGGTCTACATGAACAAGGCCGACCAGGTGGACGACGAAGAGTTGCTGGAGCTTGTTGAGATGGAAGTGCGTGATCTTCTGTCGACCTACGAGTTTCCGGGCGATGACACACCGATCATCACCGGTTCTGCACTGAAGGCGTTCGAGGGCGACAGCTCAGATATCGGCGTGCCCTCAGTATTGAAGCTCGTTGAGGCGATGGACAGCTACATCCCGGAGCCTGAGCGTGCCATTGACGGTGATTTCCTGATGCCGGTCGAGGACGTGTTCTCGATCTCGGGACGCGGCACGGTGGTGACCGGGCGTATCGAGCGCGGCATTGTGAAGGTGGGCGATGAGATTGCGATCGTGGGCATCAAGGACACGACCAAGACGACCTGCACCGGCGTTGAGATGTTCAGAAAGCTCCTGGACCAGGGTCAGGCGGGCGACAACGTGGGCGTGCTGCTCAGAGGCACCAAGCGTGAAGAGGTTGAGCGTGGCCAGGTACTGGCCAAGCCGGGATCGATTACGCCGCACACCAAGTTTGAGGCTGAGGTTTACATCCTGACCAAGGAGGAGGGCGGTCGACACACGCCGTTCTTCAAGGGCTACCGCCCGCAGTTTTACTTCCGCACGACGGACGTGACGGGGGCTTGCGAGCTGCCGGAGGGCACCGAGATGGTGATGCCGGGCGATAACGTGCAGATGGTGGTTGACCTGATTGCGCCGATCGCTATGGAGGATGGGTTGAGATTTGCGATTCGGGAAGGTGGCCGGACGGTGGGTGCTGGAGTTGTGGCGAAGATTCTGGAGTGATTTAGAAGGTGGTGGGTTCTGATGAGGGGCTTGCTTTTGAATGCTTTTTAGTAGGGACCTGCTAGTGACAATGACTGGCGCGATAGTGAGTGCGGACTACCGGGCCGCGTAGAGACAAAGTCGCGCGATGATGCGTCCGAGCGGTTCCTACAATTTTAGACAGCAGGGTGATCTTTTAGGTTGGCACTCTGTCGATACTAGGCCAGTAGCTCAATTGGCAGAGCGGCGGTCTCCAAAACCGCAGGTTGGGGGTTCGATTCCCTCCTGGCCTGCCAGATTAGGCAGG
>JABDKF010000221.1 GCA_013003155.1 Woeseia sp.
ATTCGCGGATCTGGCTGCAGCGCAACGCGATGCGCACGACGTCGTTCTCGACATCGCCGCGATTGCGTCCCAGGCCCCAGTCATGAGTGTCGTAGCCGAGGTAATCGAGGTAACGGCTTAACGGCCGCAGCGATGCCTCGTCGGCCCGGTAACCGGGGAGCAGCATCACCGGGCGGCCGTCGCCGCGCGGTGCTGTCGCAAGCTTCGGTGCCCGAAATACCAGCGACGCCCAGTCGAACGGCGCGCGCACCTCGAGAAGGGTCGCAAGGCGGCTCGGCGCCTGGTAGTTCGTGCTGTCTGTATTCATGGTTCTCGCTTTGGTTCGGATATGAACCAAATTGCAGTGTATACGTTTGCTAGACGGTTCACAAGTGAACTGTTAACCTCGCCGCATGTCGGTGAGGGCAGAAAATACGAAAACACGCGGCTTCGATGTCTGGATGGAGGTCGGACGCACCAATCTCAAGGTGCACCGCGTGCTGAATCTGTTGCTCGGCGAGCTCGACCTGTCGCTGGCCCAGCACGAGATTCTGGTCGCGTTGCGCAACCGTCCGGGCCAGACCCAGCAGGAACTTTCGAATCGCCTGATGCTGGTCAAAAGCAATGCATCGGCACTGATTGGAAAGCTCGAGAACAGGGGGCTGGTGCAACGAACGCCGGACCCAGAAGACACCCGCAACAAGCGCGTCCGCCTGACACGTGCCGGCCAGGCACTGGTCCGCAAGTCGTTTGCCGTGCAGAACCGCGTTATCAATGCGATGGCCGACGTCATGAGCGACGCCGACCTCGAGCATACGCAGGCGGTGATGCGGCGGGTCGGTGCCGCCATCGACAAGCTGAATCCGGACTAGGTCCGGGCAGTGATGCCGACCGGATAATTGCGCAGACGCGCATCGCGTTATCCAGAAACAAGCCGACACGCCGCATTAACGCCGGAGTCGCGTCTCGGCCGGAGGCCAGTGATTCTGCGGGGCTCGGCATCCTTTCCCAGGTTTTTATTGACGTTTTTATGTAAAATCATTAGATTACGGCTATAAGTTGATGTTAAATCAACGCTAAGACCCGAAGAATTGAACGGTTCGAGACGGCGCCAACCCCGGCGTTTCGGTCCCAATAAAAATAACAAGATTCAAAACGGCGACGCTATGACCGAGAAACAGCAATCGAACGAACGTGGATTGAGCGGCGCGATCCGCGCCCAGCGCAACGCAAACGGCGAGAAAGACCTCACGGCACTCAACAAGACGCTGACCAAGAGCGGGCTGTGGAAAAAGCTGACGCTGGAACGCATTGAATCGTCGCGCAATGGTGATACGGAGGGCAGCGATCGCGAGATTCTTCAGCAGATGAAGGTTGCGATGGGCGACGTCGTCGAAAAATTCTGGCAGGACCTCGTCCGGTCGGCGGCGGCCCGAATTGACCATTCTGACGACCCGGGATCGGCCAGCCCCGCCAACGACGATGACGTCAAACGTGAAGTCACCAACGCGCGCAAACTGCTGGCGCTGCATGAAAGCACGATGCAAAGAGCCCGCTATCGTCTGTACGAGCAATGGGCGCGGGTTTACGTCCATGACAAGCGCATCGACAACCTGAAAGCGACGATCAGTACTCTGGGGTATACGCATTCGCGCGAAATCGAGCAACAACGAAGCCGTTATTCGAAGCTGCAGTACGCTTTCGACGAGTTCCAGAAAGAGGCCGACCAGCTGCTCGACGAACTCGACCGTGAAAACCTGCTGTTAAAGGCGGGAGCACGGAAAGCGTCGCGGTGACGCGTACAGTGCCCGTCTGAGGGTTGCGACAACTGCATTGCCGCGCCTCACCACCCAGCCTGGCTTTGCCGGCCTATCAGAAAAACCGCCTGAAACGGCAGACCGCTAGCGGCAATCCCAGTGGCCGTTGTGCCGCCAACAGTGCCGTTTCGCCGGTTTCACGTGGTAGATGACGTGAGACTTCGAGTAGTGATGGGCGTGTACCGGCACCGGTTTGACGACCGTGCGGGTTGCGCAGCCGGACAACAGCAGCGCGAATACTAAAGCAGACGTCCATTTCAGCAGGTTTTGAGCATTCATCAGTCAGTCCTTTTGACGGGTGTGTACTACTGATAACGAGGGATTGCGGGGTTCGTTGACACCGGG
>JABDKF010000227.1 GCA_013003155.1 Woeseia sp.
GGCGTCAACTTCAGCAAGCGTCCGGTGCTATTGTTGCGCTCATCTTCCAATACCCACAAAGCGCCATCGGGACCTTCGGTGACGCTGCGGATACGCGCCCCCATTCCATAGCGGGCGACTT
Organism: Woeseia sp.; assembly: GCA_013003155.1. Taxonomy (GTDB): domain Bacteria; phylum Pseudomonadota; class Gammaproteobacteria; order Steroidobacterales; family Woeseiaceae; genus Woeseia. The sequence continues at coordinate 122 of JABDKF010000227.1, forward strand.
CGCGAGCATTTGTACCATCGACTTCGATTCTTACGATTGCCTGCGACGAAAGTCCTGCCGCCAGCAGGTTGCCGCGCCAGCCGCGAAATAGCTTGCCGCTATAGACCTCAAGATCACCCGGTGAAATGACCGGTGTCCAGGTGATCGCAGGCTTGGCAAATTCGGGTCGCGTGTCGTGATCAGGAATTTCGCGGCCGTCGTAGTGATCGCCGTTCGATACGATGGGATAACCGAAGTTTGCGCCGCGCGTAACGGCGTTTAGCTCGTCACCATCGGCCGGCCCCATCTCGATGTCCCACAACTGGCCGTTCAGGTCGATAGCAATTCCCAGTGGGTTGCGGTGTCCTAGGGACCAGATCTCATTGTAGACCCCGATATCGTCAACAAGCGGGTTGTCCTGCCGGTAATTTGCGAACGGGTTATCGTCTGGCACGGAGCCATCATCGTGCAGGCGCAATATCTTGCCAATATTGGCCTGCATGTCCTGCGCTGGCGTGAATTTCTGGCGGTCGCCAGACGAAACCCACAGGTAACCGTCACTATCGAACAACAAGCGATGACCATAATGGCCGTACCCCAGGACCTTCGGGTACTGGCGCCAAATCACTTCAACGTCGGAGAGTGAGCCGCCGCCCCGTTCGGTCAGGGTCAGCACGCCACGCGCAATGGCTGCTCCACGGGTACCGCCTGTGCCGGCTTCAGCGTAACTAAGGTAAACGAGTTGGTTGTCTGCAAAATCTGGATGCAATACGACATCGCCGAGACCGCCCTGCCCGTAAAAATCAACGTCCGGGACCCCGGATAACGGCCTCGACTTCTGTCCGTCCTGGGTAGCGATAAGCAGGTTGCCGGTTTTTTCTGTGACCAGCATGCGGCCGTCCGGCAGGAACGTGAGCGCCCAGGGCTCGTTGAAGTCAGCGATGACATCCACGTCAAACGGCCGGTCGGACTGCGCGTTTGCGACAGCCATTGAAAAAACGCCAATCGTCACAGCCAGCAAAATTTTGTTCATCGGGAAACCTCGGAATCAAGCTGTTTCGAGAGGATATAGATTAGCCGGGCAAGTCACAATTTCATTGCTGTATCAAAACGTAACATGTGGGTTCGCAGCGGCAGAATGTGGCAACAATCTGCCCGGTCGGGCGCTCCCTCATGATTTCCTCAAGCTTAAAGGAGGATTTGATCAGGCAAGCGTGGCAACTCGCACCGGATACTGAACACTCCCGCATGGTACGCCAAGCGGGGCAACGTTTGCCCATTGCCCGGAGGAAAAGCCATGACCATTCGCTATGCCACTGTTCTGCTGATTTGCTTGTCCGTGATCGGCTGTTCATCAATGCACCCTATGTCAGGCACACCCGCCAGCGCTGCTGAAGAGCTGAAAGCCGGCGAACTTATTGTTATTCAGGAACTTTCAGGAACGGAAACCGAGATGATTTTCACGCAAGTCAGCAATGGCGCAATCCACGGAACCCTGACCGATGGATCAAGTGCGCAGACAATCGCGCTTGCCGATATCGATCAGATCGAGGCAAGACGCACAGACGGGGTTCGTTCGGCGCTGTTTGTCGTTGCGACGGCCATCGCAGTGTCCGCGTTTCTCGATGCATTGGAAGCTGCCGGGGCAGCCGCCGGCCTGAGTCCGGGTACATTTTAGCAGTGGCGCGTCGGTGCAGGCGGGGGCGGCTTACCTAGCGATTCGGGTAAGCCGTTCGCCAGTCACTAATCAGCGAAGCTTTGCTGAAATTTCGTTTAACGTGGTCGCCAAACTTGCGCGGCGCTTCTGCGTAACATCGCTGCCGGCACCTTTACGAACAGTTTTCGCCAGCGAAGAGAGCCTGCTCGCAAGCCGCTTGTCTTTCGCACCACCGGCGAGTTGCGCGGATGCGCTATCCAGTGCCTCCGTCAAATCCGCTAGCTGCGATGTTGTCAGAGCTTCATCGCGTTGTAGTTGATCAATATAGGCGTGCGCCACGACCGGTATAGCCGGCCACGTCACCTGGAACTGCTGCTGCGGATTGAATCGTTCGGATTGATCGGCCAACAGTGCCGCGGCGATCTCATTCTCGGAAAGGTAGTCGCTCGGTGTCAGCTCCAACACGTCGATGCCGCGGGCAATTTCGGTGCCGTAGATGCGGCCGTGGTACCAGTAGCTGGACCAGAACCCGCCGAGGATCAGGTGCTCTTCATGTATTGGGCCGCGATCGAAGTACCCTATTTCGACGGGGTTTGCCGTCTCCGTAAAGTCGATTACCGAGATGCCGCCCTGGTACCAGGACTGCACGAAAATATCGCGGCCCGGCACGGGAATGATCGAGCCGTTGTGGGCAACACAGTTCTCCTGCTCGACCTGCGGCGCCGGCAACTTGTAGTGACCACGATAGAAAAGTTTGCCGTTTTCTATGTCGTAGAAAGCGTCCGCGCCCCAGTCAAGCCGATCGTAGGCGCGGCAACGCGGCCGACTGCCCCCGCCCCACTCATCCGTAAACAGGACCTTGGTACCGTCGTTGTTGAATGTGGCGGAGTGCCAGTACGCAAAACCTTTGTCAATAACGACATCCATGCGCTTTGGCTTCAGCGGGTTCGAAATATCAAACAGAATGCCGTTTCCGGAACAGGCGCCGGCTGCGAGACCCCGTTCCGGGAACACGGTGATGTCGTGACACTGGTCAGTGACGGAAGTCTCCTGGGTATCGTCACCATGCTTGCCGCCGCGCCATAAGCCAGCAAGTGTGCCCTTCTCTGGATCAGCAAATACTGCAGGGCTATCCACGATCCGCGCCTTGGACGGATCATTCACCGGAATCTCGATAACGTCGATGCGGAACAAGGCCGTGCGATCGTCTCCGGGAATCTCGCCAATGCAGCCCTCGAGTTCTTCCTCATCGCGGACGGACGAGGTGCCGGAATTGTAGACGATAATCATGCCATCCCTGTCGGGACCTGAGACTACCGAATGCGTGTGAGACCCCCGGCAGGTTTGCACCGCACCCACCTGCACGGGGCGGCGCAGATTACTGATATCAAAAATGCGCAATCCACGAAAACGTTCAGGACTGACGTCCTCCGTGACGCTTTGCAGCCCGCAATCGACGCGGCCTCGCGTTTGTTCAACTGACATGATCAACAGCGTGCCCACGATGGACACATCGCCCTGACCACCCGGACAAACGATAGAGCTGTACAGCTGAGGTATACCTGCGTCGTCCAGTTTGTAGATGTTGTAGCCGTGATAACTGCCTGCAACCATCACATCACCGGCAAACGCCATGTCGGTATTGGCAAAACTCAGTAGCGGCGAACGTTCACTCCACTCGTTGTCGTCATTGCTCTGCCCATCATCAACTCTATCCGGTAGTTCATCGCCGTCTTCGGGAGGCATCGGTTGTGGCAGCCCTGCCGGGTTTTTCGGGTCGAAAAAACCTGCCGGCTTCGGCAGCGAAGCAACGAGCTTAAGATGCATAATTGCCTGGCCCGCATCTTCGAAACCCGCGGAGAGTCCGGCGCGCGGATCAGATGACAAGCCGACGAGCAGTGCATTCATGCGTTCTATTTCGGCAGTCTGATCGTTCGTTACATCGGTCGTAAATTCGAACAGTATCGGGTCGTACGCAGCGCCGGGTTGTTTCAATAATTCCTCAACCATTTTTAGGGCGCCGTTATGGTGCGCAATCATCAGTGTCAGGAACTGGCGATCGAATTCGGTGCCCTGCGCTGTCGCAAGCTCAGCCATCTCCGCGGGCGACGCCATTCCCGCCATCTCGTGCGTTGTGTGCATCGCAGAGTGCGCGGTCGGCTCCGGCGCGCTTTCGCCACGCTCGCGCAACCAGCGCCGCATAAATTCGATCTCGTCGTCTTGCGATGCGTTGATTCGGCCAGCGATGTCGCGCAACGTCGGGTTGTTCGTTCGGTCCTCAACCAGTGCGGCCATCTGCAAGGCCTGGTGATGGTGCGGGATCATATCTTTCATAAACTGCGCATCAGCCGGCGAGTAGCTGGTATTCGCAATTCGAATAGCTTCGTCAGGGCTGAGATCGCGACCGGCGACCCCCGGGGCACCCGGCTGCACGATCGGTACCTCCTGGGCGACCAGCGAGGTCGCGCAAACAACAAGTACCGAACCAAAAAACAGGCTTCTGCGGATTCGAGAGTGCGGTATGGAAAGTTTGTTCAATGGAATCGCTCCCATCGCAAGTCTTGGCTTGCGGAGTTAATTTAAAGCGTTGGTGAATAACACTCTTTGCGCAACGCTCGCGTGGTATCCCGAAACTTTAACGTGTTCAATGCCGGGTGTACCGACCCAATGATGGCCCGGAGCTTGAATAGTCTGCATCTTGCCGGGCGCAAGTCGCTTTTCAGCGCGTGCGCGACACTGGGCCTGGAGAGTCACGGTAACGCCGTAAGCGGGGCCAAACAAGTTTAGGGACGGAGTAATACGGCCGTCTTCACAAAGTTGTCGTGCACAATCGTTACAAACAGAAACACCGGCCCGCAGGGTGCTCCATTTAGACTAGGGTTATTATTTCAATCACAAGGCTATCTCATGACCTACTTGCGCGCCTGGCTAGGCACCGTCGTTTCATTTCTGATCATCGATCTGGCCTGGATCACGCTCGTCGTACGCGACCTCTACGAAGCAGAACTGGGCTCGATGATGCGTGAAACGCTTAACGTACCTGCCTCAGCCGCCTTTTACCTTGCTTACACGGTCGGCATCGTCTATCTCGCGGTGGAACCGGCGCTGCGGGCCCGCTCTATGGCACCGGCCTTGCTGCGCGGGGCCGCCTTCGGCGCCCTGGCATATGGCACCTACACGGTGACCAACTATGCAATTTTTGAGGCCTGGACGATGACGCTGCTGGTTTCTGACATCCTCTGGGGCGCCTTCCTCACAGCGACCTGCGCGGCATGCGGATACCTGGCGAGCCGCTGAGAGCCGCAAACTGCCGGGCTGGCCCGGGACGGCCCGGCAGTATCCCGGCTGACGAAACAGATTGCCTGTTTATTGACCAGCACAGGAAAGCCCCGGACAGCGTTGGATAGGGGATTTTCCGCCCGACGCGGCCCCGCAGCCCTAAAATTGCATGATTGGAGTAGCTCTCACGCCTCGCGGCAACTAAACTCTGTGGTTGACGCACAGGAGAAATAAATGAGCATCTTAGAATTCAAGAGCATCAGCAAAATTTTTGGGGGCGGCAAACCGAGTGCCGAGGAGAAAAAAGCGCTTTACAACGAAGCGTTATTGATGACCCTTGCGCGTGCCACCAGTGCGGACACAGACATCCAGAGCGTCGAGATTGAGGCAGCCCGCAAAATTATTAAAGAGCAGACAGGTGAGGATATCAGCGCCGCGAACATTAGAGTCGCTGCAAAATCGTCGATCTTCGAATCACAGCCACTCGAAAAGTATCTTGCAGGCGTCGCCAGCAAACTCGATACGGATGATCGCGTCCGGATTGTTGATTCGCTGACCAAAGTATTGAAGAGCGACGTGCGGGTAACCCAATTCGAGGCCGACTTCTTCGATATGGTCGCCAAGGCCATGAACGTGACGCCGTCCCAGACCGCGGGGCTGTTACTGCACGACTAGCGCCTGAAGCGGCCGCAGTTTATTGCGGCCACAGTCGAACGTCACTCCTACTCTTGCCCTGACAGCCATTGCGCAATGGCGTCAGGGCTTTCCTATGGGCGCAGATGCCTGATCGGTTGGTGGCGACACGCCCGTGCCCGCCCTGCGTGCAGAGTGGATCGGCCCATCGTCGCTTGAATCGCTGACCGGGTTTTTCGGTAAACTAGCGCTCGACCGGCCGACGCCCAAGCGGAGCAATGCATGGAGTTCAAGGACTATTACAAGATCATGGGCGTCGCCCGCGATGCCAGCCAGGATGACATCAAGCGCGCCTACCGTAAATTGGCGCGAAAGTACCATCCCGATGTCAGCAAGGAGACCGATGCAGAGGCGCGCTTCAAGGAAGTCGGTGAAGCTTACGCGGTGCTGCGCGATACGGAAAAACGTACCGCCTACGATCAGCTGGGCGCGAACTGGAAACAGGGGCAGGACTTCCGGCCGCCGCCCGATTGGAATACTGGCTTTGAGTTCAGTGGCGGCGGCTTTGAGGGCGCCGATGCCGCGGCATACAGCGACTTCTTTGAATCGCTGTTCGGCCAGGGCTTTCGCGACGCGACCGGCGGGCGACAGCAGGGCGGCTTCAAGACGCGCGGCGAGGATCATCATGCCAAGGTGCTGATCGGCATCGAAGATGCCTACGCCGGCGCAACGCGCACCATTACCTTGAGCTCGCCGGAACTCGATCGAGACGGACACGTAAAAACACGGCAGCGCAGTCTCAACGTCAAGATTCCGAAAGGCGTGAAGCAAGGACAACGCATTCGCCTCAGTGGTCAGGGCTCGCCAGGCTTGGGTGGCGGCCCCGCGGGCGACCTTTATCTTGAGCTGGAATTTCGACCGCATGATTTCTACAGGGTCGAGGGACACGATGTCTACCTTGACCTGCCGGTAACTCCCTGGGAGGCGGCGCTGGGTGCGAAGGTCAAGGTGCCAACTCCCGACGGGCTGGTAGACCTGACCATTCCCAAAGGCACGAAGACGGGTCGTTTCCTGCGCTTGAAAGGCCGCGGCATTCCGGCGAAATCACCGGGCGATCTCTACGTAGCGCCGCGCATCACTCTGCCACCGGCTGACAACGACGCGGCGACAGAGTTGTACCGGAAGATGGAAAAAGAACTGCCTTTTAACCCACGCAGCAAGATGGGAGTTTAAGCCGTCATGACACAGAATCCGTTAACCGGCGTTGTGCTGGACGAAGGCTACGAGGTCACAATCACCGAGATCTGCCGCGCTTGCGGTGGCAGTACCGAATGGGTGATCGAACTGGTTCAGGAAGGTGTGCTGGAACCGGCAGATGAACAGGAAGACGAATGGCGTTTTTCGGCAGTGAGTTTGCAGCGAGCACGTGCCGCAATGCGGCTGCAGCAGGATCTTGGCGTCAACCTCGCTGGTATTGCACTTGCCCTCGACATGATGGACGAACTCGACCGGCTGCGCGCACGCCTGCAACGCCTCGACCCCGACCATCCTGCATAACCGGTGCAAGTGGTGCCTAACGCCGCTATAGCACCGCATCGATGTCGCCCTTGCTGTCATGCCGGCGATTGAAAAACCTGCAACAGACCCCATTTTTGAATAAGCGCTCCGTCGCGTACGTCTTGTTATTAGTCCTGCTGGTGATTGAATAAAACCATGTCTGAACCTACGCATATTGTTTGTCCTGGCTGCAACGCGATCAACCGCATCCCCGCAACGCGACTGTTTGACAAGCCGCTATGCGGGCAGTGTCACGAACGGGTATTTCTGGGCAAACCAATCGAGCTGACCAATGAGAATTTCCAGCGGCATGTTGAGCGCAATGATGTTCCGCTCGTCGTCGACTTTTGGGCGCCCTGGTGCGGCCCATGCAAGATGATGGCGCCTGCGTTTGCCGAGGCGGCCGCAGAACTTGAGCCAGACGTGCGCCTCGCAAAGCTGAACACCGAGGAGGCGCAGGCGATCGCTGCGCGCTTCAATATTCGCAGCATTCCTACAATTGTTTTGTTCAAGGACGGCAAGGAACAGGTTCGCCAGTCCGGCGCACTGGGCAAGGCGGATATCTTGCGCTGGGTCCGTGCAAACAACGTTGAGCAGGCATAAACCAGCCCGACGCCTGCGCCTTTTCATCTGACCTCAGTCTCTGACGCCGCAATGCCGGCGTGTCATCCGCAGCATTTGGGTAAACTACCCACAGACCGACGGGAGCCCGATAATGCCTAAGAAAGTCATTTCAATAATCCTTATTTTGCTGGGCGCCTGGCTGGGACAGGACTGGCTGACCGAAAGCGGGCGAGCGCTGGATTCGCAGCCGTCCGTCGTGCAGTCGACGCCGGCAAGTAGTTTTGCCAGTGGCGCCCAGGTTAGCGGCGAAGGTGTCGTGCAAAGAATTCTGGCTGACGATAACGATGGCAGTCGTCATCAACGCTTCATTCTGGAATTGACACCCGGCCGAACGGTACTGATTGCACACAATATCGATCTTGCACCGCGAATCGACTCACTCAGGACTGGCGACAAAGTGGCTTTCTACGGCCAGTTTGAAGAAAACGACCGAGGTGGCGTTATTCACTGGACACATCACGATCCGCAAGGATTCCATGAGCACGGCTGGCTGAAGCACGAAGGGCGCACCTATCAGTAGCGAAACCCGACAATGAGCGACGACTTTGCCCGGTATCACCGGCAGATGCTACTTCCCGGCTTCGGCGAAGCAGGGCAACGGCGGCTACGCGACTCGACGGCGCTGTTGCTGGGCTGCGGTGCACTCGGTACGGTCGCCGCAGACATGCTTGCGAGAGCAGGCGTTGGACATCTCATTATCGTTGATCGTGACTTTATCGAGCTCACCAATTTACAGCGCCAGGTGTTGTTCGACGAGCAGGATGTCGCCGATGCGATACCGAAGGCCGA
>JABDKF010000238.1 GCA_013003155.1 Woeseia sp.
GCGACTCACGTTGCTGATACTGAAAATATCCTGGCGTCGATCGGAAGACTGCCGCCAGATACCGAACGTCTGCAGACCAAGCTGCAACGTGAACTGGGTAGCATTGGGATGAAAAGCCTTCTGCAGGCGCCGCAGCTTAATGAGCTGGCTCAGCCTTTCGAGAATCCGGGACTGCATGCTGTCAGGATCCGCAAGTCGCCTTAAAATCTCATCCATTTCCCAGCTATGACGGTTGATCGATCGGTATCTACCGGTCCTGGCAAGGCCTTCATAATCATTCGAGGTTCCGAGCAAGCTGTGGACGTAAATGCCGGGAATTCCCTCGAGCGCCAGCATGATCGCGTGGGCGCAAACGAAGCGCTCAACCTGCAGGTCGTCGCGACCTGCTTCCGTGCCGGCCAGCGCATCGATCAGGCTGATATTGACCTCGTAAGGATGCGCGGCGCCATCCGGGCCCGTGCGCAGTGAAATCTTGCCGCCGAATTCGGTGAGCGTCTCGAGTAATTGGGATCGCTCTGCCTCAGACAACAAGCCGTCGACTGGACGCATCCCGATACCATCGTGAGATGCAATGAAATTGAAGTAGGTCGTGCCGCCCCGCGCCGGAGGCATGCTCATCATCCAGGTCTTCAAGTGCCGGCAATCGCCTGTCAGCAGCGTGTGAATAAGCAGCGGTGGCAGGGAAAAATTATAGATCGCATGCGCTTCGTTCGAGTTTCCGAAGTAGGTGAGGTTATCGCGGTTGGGAACGTTGGTTTCAGTAATCAGCATGACTGACGGATCGAAGAAATCGATCAGCGTTCTTAGCAACTTGATAATTTCATGTGTGCGCTGGTCGTGCAGTGAAGTCGTTCCCGGCTCCTTCCAGAGAAACGCGACAGCATCGAGCCGCAGCACCCGAACTCCTTTGTCCAGGTATAAACGGATGATTTCCACGATGCGCAAAAGTACATCGGGATTACCAAAGTCAAGGTCAACCTGATCGGGGCCGAAAGTGCACCACACCCAGCGTTTGCCGTCAGCGGTTTCGACCTGCTGTCGCAGCGGCGTCGAGCGCGGACGTACCACCATGCTCAGATCTTCTTCCGGCGTGGCTTCCTTAAAATAATCCTTGCCGGGGTCTTTGCGTGAAATGAAATTCTGAAACCAGTCCGAGCGACTCGACACATGATTGATGACCAGATCAGACATGAGTCGGTAGCTTGCGGCGATTGATTTTACGTCTTCCCAGGAACCAGCCGCATTATCGACCTCGCAGTAGTCGATGACCGCAAAACCATCGTCAGAACTAAACGGATAAAAAGGCAGGATATGCAAACCGTTAACGATATCCGCCAAGTAGCGGTCGCAAAATGACTGCAGCGTTTTCAGGCCTGGCTCGCCCTGTTCATGGAATGACGTGGCGTAGGTGATCATCCAGCAATCGGCTTCGTCCCAGTAGTTCTGATACGGCGCGGGTTCGTTGACAGTGTCGGGGTACCGCATCGCCGCAATAAGTGGCTCGACAAGGTCAGGCGCGCGCTCGCCGTAGATCACTTCAAGATGTGCACGGGTACGTGAGCGCAGTCGCTGCAATCCCGGTGGTGGTTCATCTGCCGTCACTTGCCAAATTCCTGCATGTCCTCCTCCACGGCATTGCGCAATTGCTCGAATACGTCGGGTACCGCGCTGACCACTCGATTCCACGGCGGGATGAAAGGCGTGTCCATAGGATTTTCAAGAAAATGTGCGCCTGCCGCGACGACGTTCGCCGCAAACAGTTCAACCGCCTCCTCCTCCGCGTGACGATCGAACTTCAGCCCGTTCATCGTCGCATCAGCCCTGAAGAGTTCGACAAAATCGAGGGCGATACGATAGTACGTGGCCTTGACGGTCCGCACCTTCTCGAGCGAAAAGGTCTCGCCCTGGATGGCAAGTTTTCGAAACATCGCTTTGGCAATGTCGATGCTCATTCTTGACAGTCCACGCGTCGCGTCCTCGGCGCTCAGGTCCTGGTGCTTGTGATCGTAAGTTTCTGCAATGTCCACCTGGCAGATACGGTTGGTGGAGTGGTTGCGATGCATTTCGCTTAACACACCGATTTCGAGACCCCAGTCGGTCGGGATGCGGAGGTCGTCGAGAACGCCGCGCCGTAGCGCAAACTCCCCGGCGAGCGGATAACGAAAACTGTGCAGAAACTCGAGGTAGTCGCTGCGGCCGCACACTACTCGTAAGGCGAGGATTAATGGTGTTACCAGCAGTCGTGTAACGCGCCCGCCCAGCGTCGTCCCGTTAGAGCGCGCATAGTAGCCTTTGCTGAAGTCGTAACTGAAACTGGGATTCGCAACCGGGTAAATCAATCGCGCCAGCATGTCACGCTTGTAGGTTTTGATATCGGCATCATGCAGTGCGATTGCCGAGGCCCTTCCCGAGGCGAGGACATAGCCATAACAGAACCACACGTTCCTGCCCTTGCCGGGCTCGCTGGGCGACAGGCCTTTTTCGGCGAGCTTGCTGTCCAGGGCGCGCAAACGCGGGCCGTCATTCCACAGCACGCGATGATGCTGTGGCAGGCGTCCGAAAAATTTAAGCGCGCGTCGGTACTCCGCCTTATCGGCCTGATCCAGACCAATGACAATTTCGTTGAGGTAAGGGACCGCGGACAGCTCGCGAACAATATTCTCCAGTGCCGGCGTCTCCAACTCTGAATAGAGTGACGGTATTACCAGCCCCATTAGTCGCTGGCGCGAAAATTCAATCAGGTCGCGCTCAATTTCTTGAACCGGTCGATCGGACAGGTTGTGCAGCGTCGCGATGTTACCGTTTTGGTGAAAGTCTCCCAAGAATTATTCTCCGTCTTTGTGTGTAGCCCGCTGCACGTCTTGCTGTTCTGCAAGCAGTGTCAACATTGCTTCATTCCAGCCAACGGGTCCCGGTGATGTCGGCCTCAGAACACGCTTTTGCGTCGTCAGGCTCATGCGATGTTCATGCTTCCCGGGAATTACTACCGCGATATCCGTACTTGCGAGCATGCCGAGATCGTTTGGGCCATCGCCAAGCGATACGGACGTCAGTGTTGTTCCGGGCCATTTGCGCATGTAGGCGTCGATCAATTGGCGTACGGCTTCGTCCTTACCTGTATCAGCCATCAGGTGCAGAAAGCGGCCACCCCTCGTACAGCGCAAGCCGCGCGCCTGCATTTCCTGACTGAACAATGCGGCTCGCTCTTCGCTGTCCAGCCACAGTATCGGTTCCGACGCCTTGCGATCGTTCGCGCGCATGGCCTTTCGTTCCGTCAAACCCGTCTCGCGCACAATTCCCGGCACGCCAAGTTCGTAAAACGCCTGGCAACGAAACTCATTGGCGACTTTGACTTCATTGTAAACAGTTTGCAGTTGATCGCGGCTTATTGTTGCGGTTGATAACATCGTCGAGCCCGGAAAATAATCGGCGGGAACATCCATCGCCGCGCCATTCTCAGCGACCACCGGATGCCTTAACTGCAACTGTACGCGGTAGTCTGCAAGCTCAGCGAGCGTCTTGCTGCTGACCAGGACAAGCGGAATGTCGCGCTTTCTGAGTATCTCAAGGGCTGGCCGGGCCGGCCGCCAATCGTAGGTGTCATGATCGAGCAGCGATCCATCGAGATCACTGAAGACGACCATTTGATTGTCAGGTATTGAGGAAATGCAGATTGCCCGGAGCGAAACTGAATTGCATCATGCCGCATTGAATACCCGCGTTCAAAGCACTTACCCTTTGGACAAACAGTGTGCGTGCCTTGCGCCATTTTAGTGCGTTGCAGATGTAATCATTGCGATGACCGGCGTCACCGATACGCGTGAACGGTGCGAAGGCGCCTCGGCATGTCGGGCGTATCCAAGCAGCATCCTGGTTAGCTTGCCTTCCCACCGGCGCTCGGCTACGGTC
>JABDKF010000254.1 GCA_013003155.1 Woeseia sp.
GTGCCGTCATCCAGATACATCAACCGATCCACCGTGTTTGGTCCTGGCCGTCCTAAAATTTCTGAGCGAGTAACAGCTGGTATGAACTTCTCCGGCGTTTCGACTTTTTCCAGTAAATGCTGCCAAAGTATTTCGATTGGAGCGTTCACGCGTGTGCGATAACTTACAAGTGCCATTTTTCTTTCCTTTCTTTAAGGTTTGCAGAGAGAATACGTTGACTAAACGAATTGAATCAATTGCTGGTTTTGGCCGAGAGCCGACAGTCGCCTGGGTTACACTAGAATGACGGCTACTGACCCGTCCCGGACGTTCGATATTCGAAGCGCTCATAGTTATTCATTCTCATTGATTGAGGCTTGGGAGATTTGTAGATGGCCTGTCGCGCATTCATAATTGGTTCTTCCCTGGTGGCAATTTTCGGTTGTCACTCCTCTGCATATGACGCCAATGATGCGGTCCGCCCGCAACCTCAGCCCGAAATTCCGGCTATCATCGCTCCCGGCGAAGGCGAGCGGATTTATTACCCGGACGGGCGGTATGTGAATCTCATGGTCACGCAGGAAGAATTGGGAGCAAAGCAGCTAATCCTGGGAACTGAGAACCTGCCGGACGGGACATCGATACCCGTACATAGTCACGAGAACTATGAAGAGATAATTTTTATACACGAAGGCAATGCCTTCCTGACGCTCGGAGAGAGAGTTGTCAGCGCAGATGCCGGTACCACGATGTATGTTCCGCCGGGTACGTGGCACGGTGTAGCCAATGCCTCTGGCGAAGATACGACGATGTTGTTCATTTTTCCCGAACCGAGAATTGCTGAATTTTTCAGAGAAGTCGGTCACCACGAAGGGGATTCACCGCCAGAATTAGGTCCTGAGGATTGGGGGCGAATTATGGAGCAACATGGCATGCGGGCACGTCCAGCAGCGCAAGGTCAATGAACTGGCCTTACAAATGCCTTGTTTTTTTAATTTATCTAACGCCTGCTATTGGCCGATTTACGCCGCTGACGTATTGCGAAACTGCCTCACATAAGCGACCGCTAACGGAACGAGCCGACGCTGGAAAGTTTCGGCTGCGCCTGCATCATCAGAACATCATACAATGACGTATACTTCTGCGCATGCAGTATCTGATTGACGCTTCGGTCTATGTGTTCCGCGCATACTACTCATTGCCGGATGACATGATTGATGATGCTGGTAACCCGGTTAACGCGCTGTACGGATTTTGCCGCTTTCTTGGCGACTTCATGGAGCAGGTGAAGCCGCAGCACGTCGCGGTTGCCTTTGATGAGAGCCTGACGTCGTCCTTCCGGACGACCATATATCCGGAATACAAGGCAAATCGAGATCCGGCGCCGGAAGAACTCAAGCGCCAGTTTGCACAATGCCGCAGGTATGCGCGGGCGATGGGCCTGCTCGAGTGTTCCGATCCCCAATACGAAGCCGATGATCTCATCGGTACGCTGGTGCACCATGGCCGCCGCAACGGGCGGCCATCGACGGTCGTCAGCCGCGACAAGGACCTGGCGCAGCTGCTGACGCGCGACGATATCTTCTGGGACTTCGCCGGCAAGGGAAAGCTGGGCTACGACCGCATTCCCGACGTATTCGGCGTCTGGCCCGAGCAGATCGCCGACTTCCTTGCGCTGGCCGGCGACAGTGTCGACAACATTCCCGGTGTGCCCGGCGTCGGCAAGAAGACGGCCGAGGCGTTGCTGCGGCACTTCGGTAGTCTCGAGAAGATTTACGAGAATCTTGACACCGTGCACGAGGTGCAGGTGCGGGGTGCGAAGACGCTGGGCGCGAAGCTTGATATGCACAAGGATGCTGCATTGCTCGCCCGCAAACTGACCGGCATCGCCTGTGACGTACCGATTGAAGACGCGGAGAAATACCTGCGACCGGTGCGGCCTGATCTCGGCGCGATCAATGCGCTGTTCGATGAGGCGAATATCGGTATGGCGCTGCGACGCCAGGCCGAGCGCCTGGCCGACATCTACAACGCCTGACGATGCCCGACTGGGCGGCTATCGGCGATGAACTGGCGCGCAACGGGTTCCGGATCGATAGCCGGCGACCACCGGCCGCCGTCGCGGGTGGCGACATCAACGAAGCCTGGCGTGTCGATGCCGGCAGCGCATCGCTGTTCCTGAAGACCGGTCCGAATACTGCGTACGACATGTACGCCGCCGAAGCAGACGGGCTCGCCGATCTGAGTTCCGCCGATGCGGTACGTGTCCCCGGCGTTGTCGCGATTGGCCAAACAAACCACGATGCGTTTCTCGCGCTCGAGTGGCTGGATATTGGCCGGCCCACCGCCGATTCCGACCGCCGGCTCGGTGAGCAGCTTGCCGCGCTTCACCGGGTGAGTACGAAGCAGTTTGGCTGGAAGCGCGACAACACGATCGGCAGGACGCCACAGCCGAACCCCTGGACGGACGACTGGGTCGAGTTCTTCCGCGAGCACAGGTTGCGTTTCCAGCTCGACCTTGCTGCACAAAGCGGGCACCGTGGAGAGATTGAGACGCTCGGGCGTGAGCTGAGCGACGCGCTGCCGTCGTTCTTCGACGGCTACGCGGTCGTACCGTCGCTGTTGCACGGGGACCTGTGGGGCGGCAATCGAGCAGCGATCGATGACGAGCCGGTGATCTTTGATCCGGCGACCT
>JABDKF010000278.1 GCA_013003155.1 Woeseia sp.
CACCGGTCTTGCGCTGCGCGGGATGAATGCGAATGGCTGACATTGATCTCATTCCGCATGACTACCGCACCTGGCTTTTACAGCAGTCAATGTTGCGTCGCTATATTTCAGCCATCGTTGTGCTCAACATCGTGCTCCTGCTGGGCAGCGGCTGGCTGCAGTTTGCAAACTCAAATGCACAAACACGGCTCGAAGATTTGAAAGCGGAGAATGCCGTTACGCAGCAACAGCAAATCCAGCTCGGTCAATTGCAAAGTCAGCAAGCGGAGTATGAAAAGCAGCTGTCGTTACTGCACGGATTGCGAGCGGGTGCCGCAATAGACAAAATATTCGCGATCATCGATCAGTCCCTGGCGGCTGGTGAACTGTGGTTTCTTGACTGGCAGTTTCGGCGTGCCGGCGTCATCGTCAACGGCGAACAACGCGGTATCGAAACGGGGTATTTCATTATCGTTACCGCCGATGGCGAACCCGTCGCCAACCAGGTCGTGGAAATTGCCACGCAAATGACCATTCACGGCCAGGCCAGGGATCACCAGGCGCTGTCGACTTTTGTACGCGCCCTGTTTGAGCAAAGCGACATCCAGGACGTCAACGTGCAGAAAACGTCGCCGGCGTTGTTCGCTGATCGCCGGGTTGTTGACTTTACCGTGACTGTCGAACTCAACAGCGCGCTGCAGGAATCCTGATGCAGGCCCTGTTACAAAAAGTGAATCTTCGCGAACTGCGCCTCGCTTTGCTTGGCCTCGGTGCCGTCGTATCGATTGCGGCATTCGCCGGCCTGGTCTTGCCGAAAATAAAGGCGCTGAGTTCGGTGAATTCCGCGGTACTTGTTTTGCAGGAAGCATCGCTGGATGGTGCTGAACTTGAGCAGCATATCAACGAGCAACACAAGCTGATCGAAACGCTGCGCTACCGGGTGCACGGTGATATGGCGACGCTGCCACCGCGGCAGGTCGAGTCCTACATTATCGGCCGACTACAGAAAGTGTCATGGAATAACAACGTCGAACTCGTCAGCGTGCAACCGACCATGGGCGAGCGCATCGAAGTTTTCCAGGAAATGTTGTTCAGGGTGCAGCTGATGGGTCAGTACAAAGACCTGTACAGCTGGCTCTGGGAAACCCGCAACGACCTGGGGTACATCGTCGTAAAGGAATTGAGCCTCAGCCGCAACGACAATGTTGACGATGAACCGTTGTTAAAAGCAAACCTTAGCCTTGCCTCGTACCGGAGAGTGGAATGAATCCGCATCGACTGAACATTGGATGGTGCATTTTTGCGGTCGGCCTGCACGCCTCGGCAAGCGCCGCGGCAGAACCTCCGCAGATTGACAAAAATCCCTTTGCCCGCCCCGCCTGGGAGGCCGTCGTCGACGATCGCTCGCTAATCCCGATCGACAACACGACGCGCGCGTCGATGGACCTGCGCGCAACGATGGTGAGCGGCAAGGGCTCGCTGGCCAACGTGTCCGGGAAAATCATTGGCGTGGGTGACAGCATCGGGCGCTACAAGCTGCTCCGGGTTTACGAGGACCGAGCCGTATTCGACCACCAGGGCAAAACACTGACCATATTCGTCAGGCCACCGGCGGATGAAGACGATGAATAACATCGCGTTGCAAAAACTGAAGTCGCTTGCGCCAATGCTGTTATGCATGCTGTCGCTCGCGTTCGCTGCCAGCGCCGAGGAGATCGATCATCGCGTCAGCATGACCGTGAAAGATGCTGATCTTGCAGACGTCATGGAGATGATTTCGCGCGAACAGCGCATCAACGTGTTTGTCTCCACCAGCGGCACGGAAACTGTCTCGTTCAGCCTGTATGACATGGCCTTGCCCGATGCCATACGCTCGATCGCGAACGCAGCCGGGCTCGCCGTAGAGTTTGTCGATGGCAACTATTACATCGTCGACCGTAACGAAGCCGGCAAGTACGCGCCGGATTCGCTGACCACGGTACGCAGCTTCAAGCTGCAGTATAACGACGTCGAAAACATCCAGTCGTTGCTGCAACCGTATCTGTCCGAGTACGGCGAAATTACCGTGCTGGCGGATAGAAAGATGTTTCTTGTCGAAGACACGCCCGACTTTCTTGACCGGATCGCCGTGCTGGTTGACGACATTGACCAACCGCCGACGCAGATACTGATCGAGGCCAAGATCCTCGAGATCACGCTGACCGACGAAGATTCCTACGGGCTGGACTGGTCAAAATTTTTTACGAGCGAAGGCGGATCAGGCACGTTTGGAACCACGTTACTGAGCGATTCCTCGAGCCCCGGCCTGTTTTTCGATTACACAACGCCGGATATTGTCGCCACGCTGAATGCACTCACCTCGCAGGGACGCGTACGTACCTTGTCCACACCAAAATTGCTCGCGGTTGAAGACCTCGAATCGTCCGTCATCATTGGCGACCGCCGCGGCTACCCGGTAACCACAACCATCAACCAGGTCACCTCGGAGAGCATCGAGTTCCTCGAGTCTGGCGTCATACTGCGAGTGACAGCCTCGGTCGACGCCAACGGTCAGGTGATGATGGACATCAACCCGGAAGTAAGTACCGGCATTATTGACCCGGTTTCCGGCATACCGTCGCAAACGACGACCGAAGTGACGACCCGCATGATCGTGCCGGATGGCAAGACCATTTTCGTCGGCGGACTGATCAAGCACCGCGTTGACGAAAGCAAGCGAGGCGTACCCGTGATCGGGCGTGTGCCGGTTCTAGGGCGCTTGTTTTCAAACCGGCAGAAAACACTGTCGAATACGGAAACCGTCGTACTGATCACGCCAACGATCGTGCCCTCAGAGGCGCCGCAGACGGACCCGCGCATACTCGACAAGATCGAGCATCTCGAAGACGATCAGATGGAGGAGTCGGACGAGCTCGATGCCGAAATGAATCTGTTTTTTGGTTCACGGGACCGTGCAGACTTCGGTCCTCAATAGGCCCGGCCGCGACTGGCTATACGGCCCGTAACTTCTTGGCGTCGTGATAGCTGCCTTCATTGCGTTTGTCGAGAATCCTGTCCAGCGTTCGGCCGACGTGGGTTTGCAGGCGGATGGTTTCAACCTTCTCCCACGCCGAGTGCTCGCCGTCGCGAATCATTTGCAAGACTTCTTCTTTCGTGCGCGTCGATAAGAGCTGCAGCGGATTATAGAGGCGCGACGGCGGCAGGATCGTAATGTCGCCAGTGTAGGACTGCGACGCAATTGACTCAACGCGCACCACCAGGTTGGAAATCACGTTGCTAAAACGCAAATACCGCTTCGCCAGCTTGGTGCTGGCCAACGTCCATTCTCTCGAGGTCTTCAGCGTCGCGTCCTTGATAATTTCCAGCGCGTTTTTTTGTTCTTTGGCGTCGTTAATAAACGGGTACACTAGCGGATTGGTCTGACTTGCGATCGTATGGTTCACGCCATAGAGGCGTGCGAGGCGACGAATCGGCAGGTCTTCGGAAACCGAACCATCGATCCATTTCCGCGCAGGGAGGTAGGGCTTCCTCGTGCCATCGGTATCTCGCGCCGCTAAGGTTACGGCCGGATAAAAACCCGGCACAGCGCATGACGCCAGCACCGCTTCGCGAATCATCACGTTCGGCGAGGTAACGGCATTTAGAAGACGCGACGACTGGTGCTGTTCGGCGGGCGCGACCGAGATATTGATCTGGATGCCGGTTAACTCGTACGCCTCGTAAAACGTCAGGTCCGGAATGATGCGCGCAATCTGCTCGCGCACCTCGGCAATGGGAATCTGCTTTTTCTTGAACGGCGAGAACTTGTTCATGAAGCTGACTTCTTTTGCCACTTCATCGTTCAGGTATTCCGGATCGAACAGTTTTTCCATCTCGCTATGCGAATGCGTGCCAACGAGTGCGGCGATCACGGAGCCACCACTGGAGCCGGAAATAATCGACGGCAGCAAGTCCTGCTCCCACAGCGCCTTGACGACGCCCAGATGGAAATACAAGAGCGTGCCAGCGCCGCTCAGCATCAGCGCCGTGCGGCCGAAACACTGGCTGGCGCGATGAAAAAATTCGATCTTCTCGTCTTCAGGGATACTGCGGACCTGCTTTTTCGCCAGGTGGTCGAGGGCAGCGGCAATCTCCTCGATGTAGTCGTTGATGACCTGCTTGGTGCCAAAGCGCGCCTTGCTGTAAAGCCGGCCGTGTCCCATGCCGCCCATATTGCCGTGGATGCCCTCGTTCAGCGTGAACAGCAGACCTTCGTTGTCTTTCTTGGTTCGTAACCTGCGCAGCTGGGCAAGCCGCTTGCGAATCGAGACGTAATCATAGTGCTTCGACTCGTCCGAACCTTTCCACTCATCAAAGCCCATCGCAATGTCATACGCGATCGCCGCTTCCCGCCATTCCGCGTAACTTTCCGCGTCCTGCATCTGTTTTTCGTACTGCCACGTCGCTGTGAACATAATGTCTCGCTGCGTTGGAGTTCGGGGCACTATACCTGTCTTGTCCAGTTGAACAAAACCGGGTGGACCTCAATTTTGACACGCAGGGGGCGCTGTGGATCCCTGTGTTTTAGCGAATTCCCTCCTACACAGGACTACCAGCCTGTTGTTTCCGACCGCCAGATGCAAGCGGTCCAGATTGCCAGAATATTTTTGGAGTTAGCGCAGTTGCGCAATCAAGACTCGGAATTTTTCTCGACACGGCTCTGCTGCGCGTAAAGACGAATTAACCCCCGGCAAAAAAAAGAGCCCCCGATGCGGGGGCCCTAATTTTTTTTCCGAACGTTGCGAGTGGTTCAGAAACCGGTGATCCGCACGCCGTTCGATGACAGCTCACCGACCCAGGCAGTATATTCCACCCTGCCCGCCGGTACCGTCACCACGAAGTTCGCGATGCCGGAGGTATTGACGACCGCGGCCGA
>JABDKF010000282.1 GCA_013003155.1 Woeseia sp.
CTCTACTTCGGAGCTCAGCTGCCGCAGGCACTCGTCGATACTGCGGATGCCGGCGCCGGCGTTGGTGTCGCCGCCGAGATTCTCGGCACTGGCAACCTGCATTTGCACCAGGTCATAACGCCATTGCTTCAGCACGCGGATCTGCTCATCGCGAGAAAGCGTGCTTTGCCGCAGTACGTCGCCGGGATGGGCGAAGGAGGCCGACGGATCCCGAAGAATCTGATCAATGTCACTCATTTTTTTCCTCCCTGAGCATGCGCTCACACGGCTTTAAGTACGGGCTTGTCCTTCGTCAATTTTTCAAGGTTTGCTTCTGCAAAATCCCAGTTAATCAGCTCAGCCAGAACCTTGTCGACATAGCCGCCGCGATCGTTTTGCGTGTCAAGATAGTAGGCATGTTCCCACACGTCTATTGTCAATAACGGCGTAAGGCCCTGTTGCAGAGGATTTTTGGCATCGCTGGTACTCATGACCTTCAAATCGCCCTCGTTGTCAGCCACAAGCCAGGCCCAGCCCGAACCAAATTGACCGGTCGCAGCATCCTTCATCCGCTTCAGAAAAGACTCCACGCCACCGAAGTGGTTATCGATAGCCTTTTTGAGTCCGCTACCGGGAGTGCCGCCACCATTAGGCATCATGCTGCGCCAGTAGAAGTCATGGTTCCAGACTTGTGCTGCCGAATTGAAGACGCCGCCGTCGGCACGCACAATGATTTCTTCCAGGGACTGATCCGCCTGCGGCGTGTCCTGAATAGCACTTTTGAGCTTATTCATGTAGCCCTGGTGGTGTTTGTCGTAGTGAAATTGGAGCGTGCGGGCACTGATATGCGGCTCAAGTGCGCCGTAGTCATAGGGCAATGGTTTCATATCAAATTTCATTTCAATTTCCTGTTCTTAAAGTGCAGTTCGGGTTTCAACTAGAAAAGCAGCAGGGTACCCGAGGGTACCCTGCTGACCATTCTTTGGGAATCAGCAATTCGAGTCTTTTGCGCCAGCCTCCTCTTTAATCTCCTCGCAGGCATCCTCAACTTCATTGCCGATATCATCAGCGGAATCCCGCAAGCTATCACCAGCCTCCTCTACGCTGTCGGCAATTCGCTCAGCCGGCGTATCGGGCTCACAAGCAGCAATGAATATCGAAAAACTCACAATCGTTAGAATCAATAATTTGTGAAACATCGTTTCCTCCCGGGTTGGTTGAACATGACGCAATCGACTGCGCAGTTACCCGGTAAGCTGCAGTTTCCATGCCAGTGTCGATTTGCACAGTACAGCGGGCTTTTTCAGCACGAAAACCGCTATTTTTTGACCATCGACCCGTATAAATTGCAAAAGCTGTGAAAATCTTACCAGCCCCGACCGTTTTATGGCGTCGCCTGGTTTAGTTTATGATCACCCTTCGCCTGCCGGTCTCAGCAAGCAATCGATTTTTTGCGGGATACCTTACAAATGACCGATCCATTGGAAGAGAGTTCGCTGCGCTACCACCGGCTGTCGCCGGCCGGCAAACTGAGCGTCTCGCCGACTAAACCTCTTGCCAACCAGCTCGACCTTGCCCAGGCCTATTCACCCGGCGTTGCTTTTCCGTGTCTGCGGATAAAGGATAATCCGGCTGCCGCCGCAGAGTTTACGGTTCGCGCCAATCTGGTTGGCGTAATTACCAATGGCAGCGCCGTTCTCGGTCTCGGCAACATCGGACCACTGGCGGCAAAACCTGTAATGGAAGGCAAGGCGGTGCTGTTCAAGAAGTTCGCTGGCATCGACGCATTCGACATCGAAATCGACGAAGCGGATCCCGACAAACTCATAGAGATTGTTGCGCGACTTGAGCCCACGTTTGGGGCGATCAACCTTGAGGACATCAAGGCGCCGGAGTGTTTTGTCGTCGAACAAAAACTAGCCGAACTAATGAAAATACCCGTGTTCCATGACGATCAGCACGGTACGGCGATTGTAGCCAGCGCAGCAATCAAGAATGGACTGAAGGTTGTCGGCAAGAAACTCGCAGAGGTAAAACTGGTTTCGACGGGTGGCGGTGCGGCGAGCCTGTCCTGTCTGAACTTGCTCGTCGATCTAGGCTTGAAGAAGGAAAACATCACGCTCTGCGATTTGCAGGGCGTTGTTTACAAAGGTCGCGAAGCAGACATGAATGTCTACAAGGAAGTTTTTGCTCGCGATACGGAATTGCGTGATCTCGAAGACGCAATTGCAGGCGCCGATATATTCCTTGGCCTGTCAGCGCCCGAGGTATTGAGCCCGGCGATGGTAAAGAAAATGGCCGAACGTCCGCTTATCCTCGCGCTCGCCAACCCGGTACCCGAAATTTTGCCAGAGCTTGCGCTCGAGGCCCGTCCGGACGCAATCATCGCGACAGGTCGGTCCGACTATCCGAACCAGGTAAATAACGTACTGTGCTTTCCGTTTATTTTTCGCGGTGCGCTCGACGTGGGAGCGACGCAGATCAATGCGCAGATGAAGGTGGCCTGCGTTGACGCAATCGCAAACATTGCGCGACGCGAGTCGACGGACGAGGTTGCAAACGCCTATCAGGAAGAAAACCTGAACTTCGGGCCGCAGTATCTTATTCCCAAACCGTTTGACCCGCGCCTGATGGAAGATGTATCGATCGCAGTTGCGGAAGCAGCCATAAAGTCAGGTGTCGCAACGCGTCCAATAGAAGATCTGGACGACTATCGCGTCAAGCTGCGTACCTTCTCCCATCGCTCAGTCATGTTTATGCAACCCATCATCGATGTCGCCAAGCGCGATACCGAACGCCTGGTGTATGCCGAGGGCGAGAACATGACTGTGCTGCGCACTGTGCAAGCTGTCATTGATGAAAATATTGCGAGCCCGATCCTGATTGGTCGAACCGCCGTCGTAGAAGAGCGTATCAAACGGCTGGGCCTGCGCATGACGATTGGCAAGGATTTCGAACTCGTCGATCCACAGGACGATCCGCGGTATCGCGACTACTGGCGTTTCTACCACTCGCGTGTTTGTCGCAGGGGCGTCTCGGTACAGGCTGCGAAGACAACGATGAGGACCAACACGACGGTAATTGCCGCCTGCATGGTCGCAATGCAACAAGCGCACGCGCTTTTGTGCGGCACCATCGGCCGCTTCGATCACCACCTTCAGGAAATCATAGAAATCATCGGCCCGGCCTCGCCGGCCGAAAAAATTTCCTCGATGTCTGTGCTGTTTCTCGCAGACGGACCGCTGTTCCTTTCAGACTGCTTTATTGAGGTCAATCCGTCCGTCGAACAGATCGTTGCGACAACGCTGGCAAGCGCGCGGCGCGTACGCAGTTTGGGCATTCGTCCGTCAGTTGCGTTGCTCTCACATTCGAACTTTGGCTCTTCTCGCGCAGCATCTGCACGTAAGATGCGCGACGCAACACGAATTCTGCATGAATGTGCACCAGATCTTGAGGTCGACGGGGAAATGCACGCTTTGACTGCGATGAACGAAAACATTCGCAAGACGCTGGATCCGGATTCGCCGCTCACCGGACGTGCGAATCTGCTGATTATGCCGAACCTCGACACCGCGAATGTCGCAATGGAGCTGATTCGCTCAGTAACCGATGCGCTGTTCATCGGCCCAATTCTCTCTGGCACCGCGCACCCTGCGCATATCGTGACACCGTCGCTCAGCATGAAAGGTATATTCAACATGAGCGCTATTGCTGTCGCCGATGCATGGCGCCAGACCAATAACGACTAGAGCATCAGTGCCCGATACCCATCTCCAGATAGGCTGAAGCAATCTTGTCTATTGCAAGCACAAACGCTGCGGTGCGGGTGTCCTGGATATTCTTGCGGGTGTTACGCACTTCCCGAATTTGCTGATAGGCATTGCGCATGGTGTCCTCCAGACCGGATCGCACCAGGTCGATTTCACGCGGCCCTTCCAGCAGGGGCTGCGACAACTCTTGCGGGACTTTTTTACCCGTCATTTCTTCTATGACTTTGACGATATGCCGACCGCGATTTTCTTCAAGACGTCGATCGAGCCGACCAAAGCGAATGTGCGATACGTTCTTGACCCATTCAAAGTAAGATACCGTTACACCGCCGGCGTTTACGTACGCATCCGGCAAAACTACTTTTCCGGACTTACACAGTTTTTGGTCCGCCTCATAGCTGATTGGTCCGTTCGCCGCCTCGGCGATCAACGGTGCCTTGATCCGATCGACGTTGTCCATTGTTATCTGGTTTTCCAGAGCCGCGGGAATCAATATGTCACAGTCAAGCTCTAAGCCCTTGCCGCTGTCTTTCATGAACTCCGCACCCGAGAAGTTGCTGACGCCGCCCGATTTCTTCAGGTATTCATAGACATCTTCAATATTGAAGCCGTCTTCTTTGTAGATCGCGCCGTCGCGCTCAGCAATGCCGACGATTTTGGCGTCGTCTTCTTCGCTAAGGAATTTCGCAGCATGGTAGCCAACGTTGCCGAGTCCCTGGATGACGATACGCTTGCCACCAAGGTCACCTTTAAGGCCGGTTTTTTCGACATCCTCCGGGTGGCGAAAGAATTCCTGCAACGCGAACTGCACACCACGCCCCGTTGCTTCGGTTCGCCCGCCAATTCCGCCCTGCGATACCGGCTTGCCGGTTACGCACGCGATCGCGTTGATATCATCCGGACAAGACATGCGATAAGAGTCGGCGATCCAGGCCATCTCACGTTCACCCGTCCCCATGTCGGGCGCGGGTACATTTTCACTGGGGCTGATGTAGCCCTTCTTTGACAGTTCGTAGGCGAAACGCTGCGTGATTTCACGCAATTCGTCTTCCTCATAGTCTTGCGGATTAATGCAAAGGCCGCCTTTCGATCCGCCAAACGGTACGTCGACGATCGCGCATTTATAGGACATCAGCGCAGCCAGCGCCTCGACCTCTTCCTGATCGACCTCAAGCGCAAATCGAATTCCGCCCTTTGTCGGTAGGCGATGCTCGCTGTGCACCGCACGCCATCCGGTGAATACTTTGATGTGCCCGCGTATCTCGACCGGAAACTGCACACGGAACATTGAGTTCGTAAGTTTGATCTGGTCGGCCAGACCCGGCGGGAGGTCGAGCGAACCGAACGCCCGGTCAACCATATGATTCACGCTTTCGAGAAATCCGCTGCTCGTTCCCATCGTTTTTCCTTGATTTTTTTTGTTGCAGATTAGCATTCTGCGCCCTAGACGGTCTGCATACAAATATCCGCGGCGATTACTGCGTCGACGTGAATGCTTTATGCTTGCGCCTAATGAAGTTGAAAAAAAATCTGTCACGATGATGAAGCTGGCGTGGGCGCATTATGAGTGAAAAAATTGACGCAGGTTTCGTCACTCGCTTTCTTGGCGTTTTTCAATACAGTCGACGCGCAATTTCGCTGGTCTGGACCACCAGCCGGCCCCTGACACTGACTCTGGCGCTGCTCACGCTCGCCGCGGGCATCCTGCCAGCCGGCATCGCTTACATCGGGCAGCTGATCGTCGACGGGGTCGTGGCGGCAATGGCCAGCGATACGCCCGATGTTCGCGGGGTACTGTCATTGGTCGGCCTCGAAGCGCTGCTCGTGATTCTCGTTGCCGGCAGCCAACGCGGCATCTCGGCCAGCCAGTCGCTGCTGCGCGCGTTGCTCGGCCAACGCGTGAACGTCATGATCCTCGAAAAGGCTCTGACGCTGCAGCTTACGCACTTCGAAGACTCTGAGTTTTACGACAAGCTGACCCAGGCACGGCGCGAAGCTTCCAGCCGGCCCTTGAGCCTTGTAAACCGCACGTTTGGTCTGACACAAAATGCGATCACGTTGACGAGTTACGCTGTTTTGCTGTGGCAATTCTCGCCATGGGCTGTTGCTATCCTGATCGGCGCTGGACTGCCATCTTTTTTCGCCGAAGCGAAGTTTTCGGGTGACGCGTTCCGTTTGTTTCGCTGGCGCTCACCGGACACGCGTATGCAAATGTACCTTGAGACGGTCATTGCCCGGGAAGATGGCGTCAAGGAGGTCAAGTTATTCCAGCTCGGCCCGCGCTTGCTGCAGCGCTATCGGGATATCTTCAATAAACTGTTCGTCGAAGATCGACGCCTGACTCTGCGGCGCGACACCTGGGGGTTTTTTCTGGGCCTGCTGTCGACAGGCGCGTTTTACGGCGCTTACGTGTGGATTGTACTCGCAACGATCGTCCGCGAGATTACTTTGGGCGCGATGACAATGTACTTGATGTTGTTTCGCCAGGGGCAGGCCGCGGTTGCTGCCAGTTTGTCGGCCATCAGCGGGATGTACGAAGACAACCTGTATCTTTCCAATCTTTATGAATACCTGGCGCAGGAGGTTCCGGGACGCGTTGGCCATGCAGAAAAAGGTCCTGAGCCGGCGCGCGGTATCGAATTCAAGAACGTGTCCTTTCGCTATCCGGGTAGCGAGGTGGATGCTCTGAGTGACCTTACCCTGCAAATAAGGCCGGGTGAGAGCCTCGCCCTGGTTGGAGAGAACGGCTCCGGCAAGACCACGCTCGTCAAACTGCTGACGCGCCTTTATGAACCCACAGCCGGACAGATTCTGCTGGATGGACTGGAGCTTACTGAGTGGCACGTTGAGGCTTTGCGCGAACGCATCGGCGTAATCTTTCAGGATTTTGGGCGTTACCAATTTTCCGTGGGCGAAAATATTGGTGCGGGCGATGTGCGTTACCTCGACGACGAAAAACGCTGGGCTGCGGCGGCGAAAACCGGCATGGCAGCGCCGTTCATTGAGAGCATGCCGGAAACTTACCAGACGCAGCTCGGGCGCTGGTTCAAGGGAGGTCGTGAGCTATCAGGCGGACAGTGGCAAAAAATTGCGCTGTCCCGGGCATTCATGCGAGCGGACGCCGATATTCTGGTACTGGACGAGCCCACCGCTGCGATGGATGCGGCCTCAGAGGCTGAAGTATTTGAGCACTTCCGAAAATCCAGCCACGACAAGATGAGCATCCTGATCTCACACCGCTTTTCGACCGTGCGCGCGGCGGACCAGATCGTTGTAATGGAAGGTGGCCGCATCGTTGAGCGAGGCAATCATGAAAGCCTGCTGAGTATGGACGGCCGCTACGCGCATTTGTTTAAGCTGCAGGCGCGCGGCTATCAGTAAACACTCGCAGCCATCATACCGCCATCGACAACAAGATCGTGGCCACTGATCCAGCGCGACGCATCAGATAGCAAAAATAAGCACGCGTCGGCAACATCTTCCGGCTCTCCCATGCGTTGCAACGGCGCACGCGTCTCCCAACGTTGCACACCCTCCGGCCAATTCTCCCGAATTCCAGCGCGATTGATCACGCCCGGTGACACAGAGTTAACGCGAATCGCAAAGTTGCCGAGCTCCTGCGCAGCCGATCGTGTCAACATCACTAACGCGGCCTTCGCGCTATTGTAGTGGCTGTGGTCGGGCCCGGGGCTCGATGCGGCAATCGAAGCGATATTGACAATTGCGCCACCCCCGTGTTCTTTCATGTAACGTGCCGCTTCTTGTGTGCACAAGAATGCGCTCTCAACATTCGAGCGCTGCATTGCTCGCCAGTCTTCGTGACTCAAATCGAGAAACGCGCCAACGGGAAACGAGCCGGCATTGTTGACGAGCACGTCGATACCACCAAAGGCGTCGATCGTTTCCTGCACCACGGCGGCCACGTCACGCGGGTCGCTTAGCTCACCGCCAACAGCCCTGGCCTCACCACCCGCGTCGCGAATAGCATCAACGACACGCGCCGCGTCATCGGCCTTGCTGCGATAGTGAACGAGCACTCTTGCCCCGGCCTCTGCTAGTCGCAACGCGATGGCCGCACCAATATGCTGGCTGGCACCGGTAACAAGTGCTGATTTGCCCGTCATGTCGAGCAGTTTTGGGTACGCTGATACGTCCATTGCCAAGCCCTTCAAGCTGATCAGGGGTCAACGCACTCAGGCGCGAGCGCGTATCGCGTTTAAGGGTCGCGACCTGAGTCAGGCGGCGTCTGCTTTTGCCAGCACTTCGTCAAGCGTGTTCAGCAAAATATCGAGCTCGTCTACGCTGTTGTAGTGCACCGGGCCGATCCTGACCGCTCCGCCGGTTTTCGCAATCCCCAACACTTCTGCGGCCTCCACGGCGTAGTTGTCGCCACTCCAGACAAAAATGTTGCGCTCTGCAAGGCCACGAGCGATTGCGGGCGACGCTTTCCCGTCGGCAGTAAATGAAACCGTGGGCACACGCCGATCCATTGCTGATCTATCGGTGACGCCGAGAACCCGCACACCGGGCAACTGCTGCAAACCCGCAATCAAGTGCAAGGCCAGCTCCTTCTCA
This sequence comes from Woeseia sp., assembly GCA_013003155.1. Lineage (GTDB taxonomy): Bacteria > Pseudomonadota > Gammaproteobacteria > Steroidobacterales > Woeseiaceae > Woeseia. Next base: position 8,325 of record JABDKF010000282.1, read on the forward strand.
TACTGAAATAAACAATCGAGCGCAGCGTGAACCAGCCGGGATCGCCCCTTAAATCGGACATTGTCGTCAAAATGATCCTGCGCCATGGTCTGCCCTACCCAGGCAAAGTAGTCGATTGCCGCGGCGGTACCGGCCATGCCTTCGTGGCTTTGTGTGCCAGTTTCAAAAATATTGGGGAGATTTTTCAGCGCGGGTCGAACATTGTACGGCGGCAAAGACTCCAGCACTGCTCGTTTACCCCACAAGACACCCTGGTGAGGACCAAAAAACTTGTACGCGGAACAGGCCAGAAAGTCGCAGCCGATGTCCTGCACGTCTATTGGCACGTGCGGCGCCAGCTGCACAGCGTCGATATAGGTCAAGGCGCCTGCCGAACGTGCTCTTGCGCTGATCGACTTAATATCGTTTACGGTACCCAGCAAATTACTTGCACCGCCGATGCAAACGAGTTTCGTTTTGGCATTCAACAAATTGTCGAGTTCGGCGAGGTCGAATTCAAATGTTTCGGGATTAAATGGCAGCCAACGGACGACTAGCCCGAGATCTTTTGCCAGCAACACCCATGGCATAACGTTCGCGTCATGATCCATGCGCGACAGGATGATCTCGTCACCACCTTGTAGTGTGCGACCAATAGAGCGCGACACGTGGAGTGTCAGCGTCGTCATGTTCTGGCCGAAAATGATTTCCTCAGGAGACGCGGCATTGAGAAAATCCGCGGCGGCCTGGTGGGCTTCATCCACGATCGCTTCAGCAAGACGCGACGTCGCGAAATATCCGCCAAGATTGGCATTCGCCTCAATCAGGCATTCAGTCATTCGATCGACAACGATCTGCGGTACCTGGGTGCCGGCCGGGTTGTCCAGATAGATTCGCGGGCGGCCACTGTCTTTTATGGCAAGCGCAGGAAACTGCGCACGGATTACGTCAAGCTCAAAGCCCATTGGTCTTCCCCGATCTTTGTGTGACTCGTCGAGATAGCGGCATTAAGCGATGCGATGGCCGATTCTCGATTCTAGCTACGCCTTGCCGCCCCACTTTTCGCGATGCGCATCTTCTGCTTTTTGGCGAACGCGTGAGTGGCGGTTGGTTAGCAATAGTGAATTCGGGTCGCAAACCTGGGCCTTGATTACCCCGAGATCGCTTGCCGCATCGAACAGGCTCGGATACCAGCGTTCCCAGTTTGGCAGCAACTGCTCGACCTGTTCGCGAAGATTCATGGGGCCAATGTATACGACGGTCAGGACAGAAACAACGACAGAGTCACGGTTTCAAAAACCCGCCGCGCGCCACACTAACTGGTCGCCAATCGGGTCGCACGGGTGCTCGGTTACGAGCTCATATCTTGTTGTTTTTTATGGATTTTCAATCTTCCAGCAGGCGGACCGCAATGGCCACCATCAGAAACAGCGAAACCAGCAGCGGCAGTGCAAAACTGCCTTGCACCGCAACAAACGAATCGCCCGTTTGCACGACATTGTTCGTAACCTTCATGACGATCCCGGCGGACATCGCCAGCAACTGTGCAATAGGTCCGGCAGCGAAGAAACCTCCAAGCAAGATCGCCAGCGACATCAGTACCTTTCGTTGCCATTCGTTGCGACGGACTCGCTGCACCACTCGCTCGCTAAAGCCGTTGTCCGCAAGCGGCGCCCGTGCAAACATGTTGCGCAACTTGCGATCAGCGATGTCCTCTTTAAATTCAGCCATATTGATGATCTTCAATATCGAAATCCTGTCTCAGTTTTTGTTTTCCACGAAATATTATTGATTTCACGGTACCCAGTGGCAATTCCGCAGCAATGCTGATTTCACGATGCGACAAACCACAGCCATATGCCAGTATCATCACCGCTCGCTCTTGTCCATTTAGCGCCGCAAGCAGGCGGTCAAGATCGCTAATCTCGCCGTCCGGCTGAACAGTCGTCGCCAATACACCTTCGCTAGCTGCCTGCTCGATCACTTCGCGATATCGATCGTGCTTGCGTTTCTGTTGCAGAAAAGTGGTCCAGGCAATGCGCATCAGCCAACCTCCAAAACTGCCGGTCCCGCGGAAGCTCGAAAGCTTTTGCCATGCTGTCACAAAACAATCTTGCGCGAGATCGTCGGCCAGGCTGCCGTCGCGGCAGAGCCGCAACAAGAACAGGCGCACCTGCGACTGATAGCGGCGCACCAGCTCGCCGAAGGCACTTGAGTCCTTGCTCAAGATGGCAGCGGCAATCAACTCGGCATCATCGCCGTCCACGCCCTTTTTGACTACTCTGTTCAGTCAGACTGCCTACTGGCATTCAGGCGCCATAAAACCAGGTACGCGAGACCGATGAAGAGCGGCAACATGGCGCTTGCGAGCAACGGCCGAATTGCTTCTTCCTGGCCCAGGGCCAAGCCGATTGCTGCGAGGCCCGCCGCAATCGCCAATGCAATAAGCCCGCGTCTAAGATCACTCAAGGGGGATTTTTGCGGCTCGCCGAGCTTGTCCAGCAGCTCGGGGCTGAGGTCCTGACCTCGCTCAAGTGCGATGCGCACGGTTCTTTGCAATTCTTTGCGCCCGAGAAACTTGAAGTAATAAAACAAAATCAGCACCAGGGCGATCGATAAAAACATCACGATCGGAATTAACTCCTCAACCATTTCGAACTCCTGTAGCGACGCCGGCGGCGCCTTGTCAGTGTACAGATGCCTGCGACAGGCGGCTTGGATGCAAATCGCGGTCAATTTGTCGGGATGCATCTTTTATCAAGGACTTAAGAGATTTTGTCCTGCAATAAGCGGGGATTTTTGGGGTGCCTCAACCCTGTTCCGCGACGCCGTCCGTTTAAGTCACCATGAGCAAAGTCAATAACAAGGCTCGTTGGCGACGCTGGCTTGACGGTATCGATCGACTAGCCGTCGTCTTTCCCGATCCGCGCTACTACCAGATGGCGGTGCTTACGGCGCTTGTTTTATGCGGCATTTTGCTGCTCGACTTTCCCGTCCAGTTACACAGCGCATTGCTTATTCTTTGTGCGGCACAAGCCACGCAGCTAGCAGGAAGCCTCTACCTGGGACAGCGCTTCGATCCAAAGAGCGCAATGATAACCGCCCTGTCACTAACCTTGTTGCTGCGCAGCAGCGATCCGTTGTGGCTGGGACTCGCAGCAATCATCGCAATTAGCAGTAAGTTTCTGCTGCGCATCAATGGCAAACACATTTTCAATCCAGCCAATGGCGCGATTGTTGCCTTAATGCTGTTGAGCAACGAAGTCTGGGTATCCACCGGCCAGTGGGGAAATACAGCCATTGCGGCATTCGCACTTGCCTGTTGCGGTTTCCTGGTACTGACGCGGGCAAGGCGCGCTGAAACTACGTTGGCGTTTCTTGCCGCCTATTCTGCGCTACTCATCGGCCGGGCCCTGTGGCTCGGCGATCCACTGACAATTCCCTTTCACCAGTTGCAGAACGGCGCGTTGTTGATATTCGCGTTTTTTATGATTTCTGATCCGAAAACTGCGCCAGACGCCGCGATCGGTCGAATACTGTACGGCTGCATTGTCGCCGCTGCCGGCTTCACCATCCAATTCACGCTTTACAAACCGTACGGACCATTGCTCGCGCTGTTCTGTTGCGCACCGCTCGTGCCACTGATTGATTTCATCCTGCGGGGCGCGCATTACCAATGGTCCGCCACGATTCGCAAACCAATATCGAAGGAGCTTCCCCATGAGAATTCTGATACTGCTGTGCGCAGCGGTCACCACTTTTACACTTAGTGCTACCGCGCAAGCATTTTGCGGCTTTTACGTTGCGCGCGCCGATACCGCGCTCTTCAACAAGGCGTCGCAAGTCGTGTTGGTGCGAGATGGTGATCGCACGGTCATTACAATGGCTAATGACTTCCAGGGTGAAACGCGCGACTTCGCGATGGTTATCCCGGTACCCACTTTCATTGAGCGTGAACAAATCAACGTCGGCGATGCGGCTTTGCTTGATCACCTTGATGCGTATACGGCGCCGCGCCTTGTGGAATACCACGATCCCGACCCGTGCGCACCGTTCGAGTTGAAATCCAGCGATATGTCCCTGCCGCGACGAGCGGTTATGGCTGCGAAGCGTCCGACGGCCGAAGAACAGGGTGTCACGATTGAGGCGAGCTACACCGTGGGTGAGTACGACATCCTGATTCTGTCGGCCACCGAGAGTGACGGCCTGATTGATTGGCTGAAGGATAACGACTATCGACTGCCATCAGGCGCACAGCCGGTGGTCAACAGCTACCTGAAGCAGGGCATGCGCTTTTTTGTGGCCAGGGTGAATCTTGAGGAGCAGGCCAAACTGGGTTTTGCAAAGTTGCGGCCGTTGCAAATTGCCTTCGAAAGCAAGCGATTCATGCTGCCGATACGGCTCGGCACGCTGAACGCAAACGGCGCGCAGGAACTGTTTGTGTACACCCTTACCCGGACAGGACGCGTCGAAACGGCAAACTACCGCACCGTGCGTCTGCCAAGTAACACCGATGTTCCGGAATATGTAGAAGATGAGTTTGGCGATTTCTACCAGGCAATGTTTGCTCACCAGGTTAAGAAGGAAAAAAAGCGCGCCGTATTTCTGGAGTACGCGTGGGACATGGCGTGGTGTGACCCGTGTGCTGCCGATCCGCTAAGCGCTGCCCAGTTGCGCAAGCTGGGCGTTTTCTGGCTTGACCAGGCAAATGCATCTCAAAGGAAAATTACTCCGCAAGCACAGAACGTATTTGTCACGCGCCTGCATGTCCGCTATGACAAAGACCATTTTCCTGAAGATCTGATGTTTCATGAAACAGGTGACCGCAGCAACTTCCAGGGACGCTACGTGATTCGACACCCTTTCAAGGGCAACATCACTTGTGGCGCGGAGGCCTACCGGGCTGAAGTTCGGAAGCGCCAGGAGCGCGAGGCAGAGACGCTGGCAAACCTGACAGGTTGGAGCATCGAAGACATTCGCAAACAAATTCCAATGCTTGCAGGCACCGAACCCACGCCTCGCAGTCCTTGGTGGAAAAAGCTTTGGGACTGATGATACCGGCGCGAGCTGTCTCACCAACAGTTCGCGTCAGCTTTGCCGCGACTTCCAGGCTGCGAGTAGTTTTTCTTCCCGTGCGGGCTTCAAGCCGGACCGCAGATTCCCGCTCCGTTCTTCAGGCAGCGTCTTCCACCAACTGATGGTGTCACGAGCTGTTTCTCGAGTTGGCCGCGTCGTGAGCCCTTTGGCCCGCGCACGCGCGCCACTCACTCTTGCGATGTACGCGTCGTCAGACTGGGGCGGCACCCAAATGGGAAACTCGTTCCCTTCCGCCGCACCGTTGGTTTGCATGAACTCGTAGTCGACCCACACCGGGTTCATTTCTGCCGCAGTAACCGCCTGACAGTCGGCTAGAAGCCCTCCCATCGTAAAACTTCCGGCAGGTATCACGGTGTTGTAGTTTCCACTGATTCTTTTCTCCGCGACGTCGGTAACGAAATTGGCGAGGTCCCGTACGTCGATAATCTGCACGGGGTCTTGCGGCGTGCCTGGCCACAACATTTCGCCACCACGCATCGTACGAACTGGCCAATAGGTATAGCGATCCGTATGGTCTCCCGGACCGCATATATAGGTAGGTCGCAAGACGGCAACGCGTTCTGCGCCGAACTCTTCTGCAGCCCGCTTTTCGCACAACGCCTTGAGTGGGCCGTAAGTTTCGTTGGTCACCTCCTCCACGGTCTCATCTTCAATGGTCGCGAGCGGAGAATCCTCGTCCAGGGGTGAGCCAAAATCTGCGTAGGCTGAGATACTGGAGACGAAAATGTAATGCGACGCGCGAGTAGCCAGCATTCTTGCCGAGTCGGCAACGTGGCGCGGCACATAGCCGGAATTATCGATTACAACATCCCAGCGCCCTCCTGCAAGCGGTGCCAGTCCGTTGTTGCGATCACCTACATAAGTAACCAGATCCGGAAACAGCTCACTGTTTGTGCGACCGCGGTTAAAAAGCTCGACAGAATGACCGCGCCGTAATGCTTCACGAACCATGTGCGGGCCGATAAACCCGGTACCGCCAAGCACCAGTATGCGCAATGATCCGTTTCGTCGCGGTTCGATTGTTTTGCCTTGCCTCGCTGGTTGTGCGCATGCAGGCAGCAATCCCCCGGCTGCAACCGCGCCACCCAACAGACTTGCCTGCACCAGGCGGCGTCGTCGCTTGTTCACTCGCTTTTCTCCTTCGTCCAAAATTTCACGGCGGCAGCGTTTCAGCGATAGCGGCTCATCACTTTCGCCAGCTCTTGCTTGCCGGGGTTCAGTTCCGCATACGGTATTTTCGCCAGCGGTCTGTCCACACTGCCTGACAGATCGTGCATATCGCCCGTTTCTTCGTCTATGTAGAGCAGGCCAGTGATAATTTCGCCTGCGCGCACGCTGCTTCTTAAGAAAGAGAAAGCGGCCTCACGACTGGTTGGGTCGTATTTCTCGTCCACCTTGCGCAATATGATCTTGCTACCGTCGTGCATCTCTACGGGCATTGCGTCCCCGGCTTCGTAGGCTGCGACGATTTCCTTAGCGGGAGGTACGAAGTCGGCGTCAATGACGTGGTGATAAAACTGCCGCGTGTGCGCATAACTTTTCGTCGAGCCGACATGATCATTAAAGGTTACGCACGGGCTGATGATGTCGAGTAACGCAAAGCCTTTGTGCGCAATGGCCCCTTTTATCAATGGCACCAGCTGTTTCTTGTCACCCGAAAAGCCGCGCGCGATATAGGTTGCGCCGAGACCTATCGCCGTGCTCACCGGATCAATCGGCATTTGCCGATTTGCCGGGCCCTTCTTTGCCGTACTGCCAACGTCCGCGGATGCAGAGTACTGTCCTTTCGTCAGTCCGTAGACACCATTGTTTTCGATGATGTAGCACATATCCAGATTTCGACGAATAACGTGTGCAAACTGACCCATGCCGATAGATAACGAGTCGCCGTCGCCGGACACACCGATATAAATGAGGTCGCAATTTGCGGCATTGGCACCCGTCGTCACAGACGGCATGCGCCCGTGTACTGAATTGAAGCCATGCGATTGGCTTACAAAATATGCCGGTGTTTTGGAAGAACAGCCAATGCCGCTCATTTTGCCAAGCATATGCGGCTCGATGTTCAATTCGAATACGGCCTGAATGAGTGCTGCAGTGATTGAATCGTGCCCGCATCCAGCACACAGTGTGGAGACCGAGCCCTCGTAGTCTCTGACGGTAAGGCCGAGACTATTGCGGGGCATCTTTGGATGCGTGATCTTGGGTTTCGCGATATAACTCATGCTTGGTCCCTTTGCCTCAGGCAGCCTGCCCCTGCGCGCGTTTTTCGATCACTTTGTCGACAATAAAACTTGCAGCCAACGGCATACCGTCATAATGCAGCAGCGGCACGAGGGCAGCCGGATCAATCTCGAGATCGAGTATCAACAACGACCGCAACTGCGCATCGCGATTTTGCTCGACAACATAGACACGCTCATGTTTCGCAATAAACTCGCGGATCGCATCGCTGAACGGAAACGCCTTGACCCGACAATAGTTCAGTGAGCTGCCCTTTTCCTGCAACAGATCCAGCGCTTCCAACGCGGCTCCATCGCAGCTACCGACGGTCAGAATGGCTTCCTTGTTGAAGTTTGAATACCTGATAACCGGTTCCGGCATCATTTGGCGTGCTGTTTCCCATTTCACCAAGAGTCGGTCGACCACCTCCTGGTACTCGGCCGAGTCTTCCGTGTAACCGCCAAACTTATTGTGGCCCGAGCCACGGGTAAAAAATGAGCCCTTGGGGTGCTCCCCTGGCAGCGTCCGATAGGTGATGCCATCCCCATCGCTATCGAGATAGCGGTAGAACTTTTCCATGCCCGCGAGCTGCTCAGCCGTAAGCACCTTGCCGCGATCGGGCTGGTAGCTCTCGTCCCACTTCAGGTCCGGACACATCCAGTCATTCATACCAATATCGAGATCGGACAAAACCATGACCGGCGTCTGCAGCCGCTCAGCGAGATCGAAGGCCTTAATCGCGGTGTAAAAACATTCTTCGGCATTTGCCGGGAACAGCAATACATGGCGCGTATCACCGTGCGACGCATAGGCACAGGAAAGCAGATCGCATTGCTGCGTACGCGTCGGCATGCCGGTCGACGGGCCTGTACGCTGCACGTCAAAAATTACAGCAGGCACCTCGGCATAGTAGGCAAAGCCGATAAACTCGCTCATCAACGAGATACCCGGTCCGCTCGTCGGCGTGAACGCGCGAGCGCCGTTCCAGGACGCCCCCAGCACGACGCCGATCGCAGACAATTCATCCTCAGCCTGTACGATGCAAAACTTCTTGCCACCGCTCTCTTCGTCAATACGAAACTCTTTGCAGAACGATTTGAACGCATCCATGAGAGAGGTTGACGGCGTGATCGGATACCAGGCGCCAACGGTTGCGCCCGCATAAACGCAGCCCAGTCCTGCGGCAGTATTACCATCGATCACAATATGGTCTTTAGTGAGATCCATGCGTTCGACAGTTTTCGACAATGGGCATTCGAAGTGTTCGATCGCGTAGTCATAGCCCAGCTTGATAGCCTGGTAATTGGCATCTATCAGCTTCTTTTTTGCCGCAAACGTCTCGCCCAGCAGATTGCTGATTACTTCGAGATCGATACTTAACAGCGCCGCGAGCGCGCCCACGTATGCGATGTTTTTTAGCAGGATACGAGCGCGAGCACCCTCGAACGTTTCGTTGCACATCTTTGACAACGGGATACCCAGCACGTGGATATCGTCGCGATTGAGCTGTTGGGCGCGCGGCCAGGTCGAGTCATAAATTAACCAACCGCCCGGTGTGACCTCGGCCATGTCGCGCGCGTAGGTCTGCGCGTTCATCGCAACCATCACATCGACGTGATCGGCTCGTGCCTGATAGCTCTTGCCAGTAACTCGAACTTCGTACCAGGTCGGTAACCCTTGAATATTGGAAGGAAAATAATTCTTGCCGACGACGGGTATACCCATGCGGAAAATTGATTTCATGAGCAAGCCATTGGCACTGGCGGAGCCAGTACCGTTAACCGAAGCAATTTTTATGACGACATCATTGACTGTGGACACGGGCTTTCTTTAAGGCCTCTTACATTTAAAGTGACAACCTGGTTTCCAGGGTGTCACGAATATCAACTTGCCTTGGCGCGCTGTCGATCAGGCGCAGCTTCGTCGGTGGCGTACGGAATAAGTATTGTGGATTTCTGCATGTCCCAGGCGCCGGTTGGACAACGTTCCGCGCACAGGCTGCAGTGCACGCAGAGATCTTCATCCTTGACCATCACGCGCTGCGTTTGCGGCAGGGCCTCCGAGACATACAATTCCTGGTCAAGATTTTCCGCCGGCGCGGCGAGGCGGGTCCGCAGATCGGTTTCGTCGCCGTTTTCGGTAATCGTCAGGCAATTTACCGGACAGATATCGATGCAGGCGTCGCATTCGATACACAGTTTCGCGGTAAATACGGTCTGGACGTCGCAGTTCAGGCAGCGCTCAACCTCTTTGATGGTCTGCTCAACGTTAAAACCCAGCTCCACTTCGATATCTATTTTCTTAAAGCGCTCACGCAGATCGACGTGCGGCATCATGCGCCGCTCCGATGCATCATAGTTGTTCGAGTAACTCCACTCATGCACGCCCATTTTCGTGCTGCTCAGATTCATGCCAATCGGCAGGCGATCGTGCAGGTCCTCACCCTGGCAGAACTTATGCATGGAAATGGCGGCCTGGTGGCCATGCGCTACGGCCCAGATAATGTTTTTCGGACCGAAGGCAGAATCACCGCCAAAAAACACGCCATCGCGCGAACACATCATCGTCGTTTCATCGACGATCGGGCAGTCCCACTGGTCAAACTCGATGCCAATGTCGCGTTCTATCCAGGGAAAGGCATTTTCCTGTCCAATTGCCAGTATCACGTCATCGCACGGAATGACTTTTTCGCCGACGACCGTGCCGCGATCGATACCCCCCTTATCGTCGATCTTGTATTCCATTAGCTCAAAGCGCATGCCGGTCAGCTTGCCTTTTTCGATAATGAACTCTTTTGGCGAATGGTTGATGACGATCTCGACGTTCTCTTCCTCCGCATCCTCCAGCTCCCAATCGGATGCTTTAAAGAAGCCGCGCGGCTTGCGTGCCATCACTTTGACGTCTCTTGCACCAAGCCGTAGCGAGGTGCGGCAGCAGTCCATCGCGGTATTGCCAACGCCAATAATCAAGACTTTTTCGCCGATTGATTTCACGTGCTCAAACGCAACGGACTCGAGCCAATCAATGCCGATATGAATGTTTTTGGTGTCGTGCCTGCCCGGCAGTTCCAGTTCTTTGCCACGCGGCGCACCGGTGCCGACAAACACTGCGTCGAATCCGTCATTCTCCAGCATGCTTTTCAAGCTCTTGACGCGATGATTAAGCGTAAGCGTCGCGCCCATATTGATGATGTTGTTAATTTCTTCGTCAAGGACCTTCGGCGGCAGACGAAAGCGCGGGATATTCGTGCGCATCAGACCGCCAGTGTCCTGCAATGCCTCGAAAATCGTGACGTCGTAACCCAGCGGCAAAAGATCGTTGGCAACCGTTAGCGACGCGCAGCCGGCGCCGATCAATGCCACCTTCTTGCCGTTCTTTTTGCTTGGTGCTTTCGGCAACAGCGCGCTGATGTCGTCACGATGATCCGCGGCGACTCGCTTCAGGCGGCAGATCGCGACGGGCTTTTCCTCGACCCGGCCACGGCGACAGGCTGGCTCGCACGGCCGGTCGCAAACACGACCAAGAATGCCGGGGAAAACGTTGGATTCCCTGTTCAACATGTAGGCGTCGGTGAAACGCCCCTGGGCAATCATTCGAATGTATTCGGGAACGTCGGTGTGAGCGGGGCAGGCCCACTGGCAATCAACAACTTTGTGAAAATAGTCTGGCTTGGATACGTCAGTAGGTTTCATGACATCTGGTCCGGCACTGACGAAATCGCGGTGTGCGAATAGCGCCGATGTTGCCATTGCATTCCAGCGTTAGCATAGCGACATCAAGCTGAAAGTAAACAGGCATTTGGCAAAGAGTTCACGGCGCGCAGGGTGTGCCTGCGATATTCATCGCGCTCGTGCAAATTGCAGTCGTTGCCCCGGCACCGCTCCTGTCAGCCTGCCGTCCTGCCAGACGATTTCGCCGTTGACGACGGTGACATCAATTGTGCTGCCGAAGGTCTGACCCTCGAACGGCGACCAGCCGACCTTGCACAGCACGTTTGAAGCATCGACCGTATACGGCTTTTGCGGGTCAACCAGCGCGAGATCTGCGTAATAGCCCTCTCGTAAATAACCCCTTTCCGGCAAGCCGAAGATATCCGCGACCGCGTGCGAGGTCTTGTCGACTAACTTCTCGACACTGAAATGGCCCTGCGCGGCGAGATCGAACAGGCATAACAGCGCGTGCTGCACCAGCGGCAGTCCTGCCGGCGCTTTGAAATACGTATTGTTTTTCTCAGCCGCAGTGTGCGGCGCGTGATCAGTGGCAATGATGTCGAGCCGGTCCTCTGCCAGAGCCTTAAGCAACGCCGCTCGATCGTCTGCTGTTTTGATCGCCGGATTGCACTTGATGCGGGTGCCAAGCTCAGCGTAACGGCTCTCGTCAAACCACAGGTGGTGCACGCACACTTCGCCGGTAATCCGTTTTTCACTGCGATGGCCGGGCTTGAAAAGTGCCATTTCTACGCCGGTCGTCAGGTGCAGCACGTGCAATAGCGCGTCGTGACGGTTGGCCAGACTGGTCGCAAGACTCGACGACTGCAGGCAGGCGGCGGCAGAACGTATCGCCGGGTGCTCAGACATCGGCACATCGTCGCCGTACTGGGTCCTGGCAAGCGCCTCGTTTTCCCAGATCGTCGGCGAGTGCTCGCAGTGTGTCAGGACGATCACCGGCGCGTGCTCGAACAACAGATCCAGTGCCGCCGGATCATCGACCAGCATGTCGCCCGTCGAGGCCCCCATGAACGCTTTGATGCCACTGCCTTCATTTACCTGCAGCGCCTTGATCTCCTCAATATTGCGATTAGTGGCCCCAAGGTGGAAGCCATAATTCGCGGTACAGCGACCCGCCGCAAGTTGATACTTGGCAGCTAACGCTTCGCGCGTGGTCGTCTGCGGGTTGACGTTTGGCATGTCCATAAAACTGGTAATGCCGCCGGCTACCGCAGCGGCTGATTCCGTCGCAAGGTCGCCTTTCGCCGTTAACCCGGGTTCCCGGAAATGCACCTGGTCGTCGATCATGCCGGGTATCAGGTAGCGACCCGCCGCATCGAGCACATCCATCTCGGCGCTGACAGGAATATCGGCGGCAATTTTCTCGATGCGCTCACCGGCAATCAGCAAATCGCTCTCGAACGTGGCGCCTTCGTTAACCAGCAGCGCATTTTTTATCAGCAGTTTTTTCACGCTAGTCATCCATACTCAAGCAAAAGTATCAGTTGCGGTAACGAGTTCATGCACGTTACCGGGCTCGAATGCAGAGTGACCGGCATCCGGCACGATTCTTAATTTGGCCTCGGGCCAGGCCTGCGACAACTCCCATGCGTTCACCACCGGGCATAGAGCGTCGTACCGACCCTGCACAATGATTGCGGGTATGCCGCGCACCTTCGCTACGTTGTCTAGCAGCTGATTCTCATCGAGGAAACAGCCATTTACGAAATAGTGGCTCTCGATGCGTGCGACCGCTAATGCCATCTTGTCCTCTGAAAATGCATCGATATGCGCCTGCTGTGGAATTAACTGGCTGGTCGCACCTTCCCAGATCGCCCAGGCTTTCGCTGCGCTCGTCTGCTCCACCGGGTCATCGCCGAGCAGGCGACGATAATATGCGCCGAGCATGTCTCTGCGCTCGCTTTTTGGAATCGGCGCAACAAACTTCTGCCATTCGTCGGGAAACAGCAGGTTCGTGCCTTCCTTGTAGAGCCAGTCGAGCTCGCGACTGCGGCCGAGAAAAATGCCGCGAATCACGAGTTCGCTGACATGCTCCGGATGTTTTTCCGCATAGGCGAGCGCCAGAGTGCTGCCCCAGGAACCCCCGAAAACCAGCCAGCGCCGGATTTGCAGTGCAGCACGCAGCACTTCGATGTCATCGACGAGATGCCAGGTCGTATTGTTGTCGAGGCTGGCATGCGGCGTGCTGCGTCCACAGCCACGCTGGTCGAAAAGTACGATTCTGTAAACGTCGGGATTAAAAAAGCGCCGCATCGCCGCATTGCAGCCCGCCCCGGGACCGCCGTGCAGCATTACCACCGGCTTGCCCCTCGGATTTCCACATTCCTCGTAGTACAGTTCGTGACCGTCACCGACGTCCAGCCGGCCCTGATGGTAGGGCTCGATGGCGGGATATAAGTCGCGCCGGTGTGGGTATTCGGTCATATTTGTCGCCTCTGAAATCACAGGTTTGTCTTGTTTTGCCAAACAAATTATCGAATCGCAGCTTATTTTCTCGGGAACATTAGTGCGTGCCCCCAGTCTCTAGCAATTCCCATGCAGGACTCCCGGCACAACAAAATCAAACGTTTAAAGGTCCAGTTATGAAATTTTCACTACTAGTATGCAAGTCATCCCTGTTCATCTTGCTGTGTTTTGCAGGGCCGGCCAGCCTGGCCGCAACCGACGTCGATATTCCTTTTACGGAGTATACGCTTGACAACGGTCTACGGCTGGTCGTTCATGAAGACCACAAGGCGCCAATTGTTGCCGTCAATCTCTGGTATCACGTCGGCTCGAAGAATGAAAAGCGCGGCAAAACAGGATTTGCTCATCTATTTGAGCATCTGATGTTCAATGGCACCGAAAATTACAACGACGAGTACTTCAAGCCTTTCGAGCGCGTAGGTGCGACGAACATGAACGGCACAACGTTCTTCGACCGCACAAATTACTTTCAAAACGTGCCAAATACCGCACTCGACCTTGCGTTGTGGATGGAATCGGATCGCATGGGCCATCTACTGGGCGTAGTGACCCAGGAGCGACTCGATGAACAACGCGGTGTCGTGCAAAACGAAAAGCGCCAGGGCGACAACCAGCCCTACGGCAAGGTTTTTTATAACATTCTGGCCGGCGTTTTCCCGAGCGACCACCCGTACTCCTGGAGCACGATTGGCTCTATGGAAGACCTGAACGCGGCCAGTCTCGAGGATGTCCACGATTGGTTCCGGACATACTACGGGCCGAACAATGCTGTCCTGGTTGTTGCCGGCGACGTAGATCCGGAAGAGGTCCGTGAAAAGGTCGAAACCTACTTCGGTGACATACCTCCGGGACCGCCAATTGCGAAACACCAACGCTGGACCGTAAAGCTGGAACAAAACAAGCGGGAAGTCATGCAGGATCGTGTGCCGCAGGCAAGACTTTACACCGCCTGGGGCGCGCCGGAATTTCGCGCCGGAGATGCCGATCTGCTGCAGCTCGCCGATGCGGTCCTCACGTCCGGTAAGACCTCCCGACTGTACGAGCGATTGGTATACAAGGATCAGGTCGCTACAGACGTGGGCTCGTTTCAATATGCAGGCGATATCGGCGGCTTCTACATGATCCAGGCGTCGGCTCAGCCAGGCGGTGATCTTGCAGCAGTCGAAACGGCGCTGCGCGAAGAACTAGAGCGCTTCCTGCGCGATGGCCCTACTCGCAGCGAATTAGAACGCGTCAAGACTGAAATCAAAGCTGGCCTGGTGCGCGGACTTGAGCGGGTCGGCGGCTTCGGCGGCAAGTCCGACCTGCTTGCACAGAACGCGGTTTACGCGGGCGACCCTGGCTTTTACCAAACCTCGTTGCAACGTCTCGAAAAAGCTACGCCGGACAGCGTGGTGGAAGCCGCTCGCCGCTGGCTACGCGCCGGTGACTACACGCTCGAAGTTCAACCATTCCCGGAATTAAGCGCGGCAAGCGCGGGCGCGGACCGATCTGCGCTCCCCGAACCGAATTCGTTTCCCGAGGTTTCGTTTACAGATTTTGAACGCGGCACCCTGAAGAACGGCATGGAATTAATCGTTGCTACTCGTCGCGCTGTCCCGGTAGTCAGCATGAGTCTCGAACTGGATGCCGGGTATGCTTCCGACCAATTCGCGATACCGGGTACCGCTAATCTATCCATGTTGATGTTAGACGAAGGTACAAAAAGGCGTGACGCCCTCGAGATCAGCGAAGAAGCCGCGCGCCTCGGCGCGCGGATCGGAGCGGGCTCCGGGCTCGACAGCTCCAGCATCAGCCTGAATGCGCTGAAGGAAAATTTGGACGCCTCGCTCGACCTGTATGCCGATGTCATTCTTAATCCGGCGTTTCCCGAAAACGAACTCGAGCGGCTGCGCCGCCAGGTTCTTGCTGGAATTCAACAGGAAAAGTCGCAGCCAGTTGGGCTCGCGCTGCGCATATTTCCGGAATTGCTGTTCGGTGAGGGGCATGCCTACTCGTTGCCGTTTACGGGATCCGGCAATGAGGAATCTGTCTCACGCATCGATCGCGAGACGTTGATGAACTGGCACCGCACCTGGTTTAAGCCCAATAATGCGACATTGATCGTTGTCGGCGACACCACGATGGCGGAGATCAAGCCCAAGCTGGACAAGCTGTTCTCCGGCTGGAAACCAGGCGACACGCCGCAGAAAAATGTTGCGAACGTTCAGTTGCGAGACAAGCAACAGGTTTATCTGGTCGATCGTCCGGGAGCAGAGCAAACAATTATCTTTGCTGGCAATGTTGCTCCAGCCGCCGCAAACGGCAACGAGATTGCGGTCGAAACGATGAACGAAATCCTGGGCGGTTCGTTCACGTCGAGACTCAATATGAATCTGCGCGAGGACAAACACTGGGCGTATGGTGCGCGCACGATGATCTTCGACACAGCTGCCCAGCGTCCGTTTATCGCCTACGCACCGGTGCAAACAGACAAAACCAGCGAATCTATCGTCGAAATACAGCGTGAAATGAACGGCATCCTCGGCGACAATCCGCCGACTGAAGAAGAGCTAAACAAGGTTAAAGACAACAATACGTTGAGTCTGCCAGGACGCTGGGAAACTTCCTCTGCAGTACTGCGCGACATTGACGAAATCGTTACCTATGGCCTACCGGATAACTACTGGGACACCTACGCCGCAAGTGTTCGCGGACTGTCACTAGCAGACGTCAATGCGGCGGCTGAATCCGTGGTTAAACCCGAGAACGCGATCTGGGTAATTGTTGGCGATCGCGCGAAAATTGAATCGGGTATTCGCGGGCTGGAACTGGGTGAGATCACGTCGCTGGATACTGACGGCAAGCTTCTGCCGAACTAGACCTCGACACTTCTGAAACCAGATTCCGCCGCAACCGGCAATGGTTGCGGCGGTTTCTTTTTTGGTGCCTGTCGCTTGGTGGCGCGATACGCTAACCTCGATGCTTGCTCACCACCGAAACAGTAAACACCTGATGAATGCGCAAGATTACCGCGACAAGATCGATGCGGCCGACGTCTATGAGGTAGCCGCACGAACACCGTTGGAACAGGCCAAACTCCTGTCCGACCGACTTGATAATCGTATTTTGCTGAAGCGCGAAGATCTGCAGCCCATTTTTTCCTTCAAGCTGCGCGGCGCCCTGAACAAACTCAATAATCTGACGCCCGAACAGCTGGCCAAGGGCGTAATTTGCAGCTCGGCGGGCAATCATGCGCAGGGTGTTGCACTCGCCGCGAGCCGTAAAAACGTGCAGGCAGTTATCGTGATGCCTGTTACAACGCCCAGCATAAAAATCGAGGCGGTGAACCGTCTTGGCGGGGAAACGATTTTGCACGGCGACAATTATGACGCCGCCTATGAGCTCGCTCTGCGTCTCGCAGCGGAACGCGGGCTTACATTCATTCATCCGTTTGATGACCCGGACGTTATCGCAGGCCAGGGAACGATCGCGCGCGAATTGTGTGAGCAATGGGACAAGCCGCCCGCCGCGGTTTTCGTGCCGATAGGGGGTGGCGGCCTGATCGGAGGTATTAGTAGCTACCTTAAAGCGCGAGCGCCGGAAGTACAGATTATTGGCGTCGAAGCGTCGGATTCAGCAAGCATGACCGCAGCGCTTGCCGCTGGACATCCGGTAACACTGGATCACGTGGGAATATTTGCAGACGGCGTTGCCGTGCGCCGTGTCGGCGATGAGTCGTTCCGGCTTTGCCGCGAGTTTGTCGACGAAATCCTGACCGTCGACACGGATCAGACCTGTGCTGCCGTGCAGGACATTTTTGAGGACACGCGCTCGATCGTCGAGCCGGCCGGCGCGCTGGCGGTTGCCGGCATCAAGAAATACCTGCAGCAGCAACCGGCGAGCGGCAAAACCTTCGTTGCGATCGCCTGCGGCGCCAATGTGAACTTTGACCGGCTGCGCCACATCGCCGAACGTGCCGCCATCGGGGAGCAACGCGAAATGCTGATGGCGGTGGAGATTCCTGAAGAACCCGGTAGTTTCTTGCACTTTTGCGAAGCGCTTGGCAAGCGCAGCGTTACAGAATTTAATTATCGCTACTCTGACGCCGCTAGCGCGCGCGTGTTTGTCGGCGTCGAGTTACGTCGCGGGAATGAAGAAAAACATGACGTGCTGTCAAGTATGGAGGCACTCGGCTATCGCGTTGCCGATTTGAGCGACAACGAACTCGCGAAGCTGCATGTTCGCCACATGGTTGGCGGTCGCAGCCCGGGACTCCGTGACGAACACCTGTTTCGCTTCGAGTTTCCGGAAAGACCGGGGGCTTTGGCGGACTTTTTAAATGCTGTCGGCAATCGCTGGAATATCAGTTTGTTTCACTACCGAAATCACGGCTCAGACTACGGCCGCATCCTCGCCGGCATCCAGGTCGCAGACGCGGACAACGCTGAACTGGAAGCACATCTGCAAGAACTCGGCTACCCACACAGCGACGAAAGCGACAATCCCGCTTACCGGCTGTTTCTCGACTAAACGCGCTAGTCGCGAAAGCTCGGATCGCGCCGGTCGAGTTTGCGCAGCAGCGCCGGCCACGCCAGCATGCCGCCGAGGCCTTTCGTTACCTGCTCCGCCTGCGCCTCGATACCCTTCAGTATCTGTTCGTCAATCTCTATTAACGCTGCGTTTGATGATTGTGCCAGTAGCTGCGTCTGGCATGCGGTTTCCAGAAAATACATAGCGATGAACGCGTCGGGGATGTTCGGCCCTACGGTTAGCAAGCCATGATTGCGCAGGATCAGGCTGCGCTTCGTCCCGAGATCCGCAACAAGGCGCGGCTTTTCTGCTTCGTTTAGCGCAACGCCTTCGTAGTCGTGATAGCCGAGCGAGATCAACGGAAACAACGAACCTTGCGACAACGGGCGGAGCCCATCGACCTGAGCCGACACTGCGACGCCCGCCTTGGTATGCGTGTGTAACACGCAAACGACATCCGGGCGGGCGTCGTGAATTGCACTGTGAATCGTAAAGCCCGCCGGGTTAATCGAGTACGGCGAATCCATTACTATCTCACCAGCGAGGTCCACTTTCACCAGGCTGCTCGCGGTCATCTCCTCGAACAGGAGACCGTAGGCATTTATCAGGAAATGCTCATCGGGCCCCGGAACCCGTGCAGATATATGGGTGAAGACTAGGTCGTCCCAGCCGTGCATGGCAATTAGCCGGTAGCAGGCTGCAAGGTCGACGCGCGCCTGCCACTCCTCGTCGCTGACCTGGCCCCTTACGGACAGGTTATTTGCCGCCGTGCTCATGTTGCTGCTCCTCAGACCCCCGTGAATCGCAGTGTACCAGCGGTCGACAGCAGTTTTCCGGCTGCACCGGAGCGATTCAGCCCCGTTTATTACTTTTTGCTATTTCATTGCAACTATTCCCGGCACTCGTGCATCTGATAGTAAGTGGAATCACATTTGGGGAGTCTAAAAACGATGATTGGGGAATTAAGCAAACTGGCGCTATGCGCTGTGTTCTTGGCAGGTGCTTCGGTGGCGCAGGAAACAGAGACCGAAATGGAAATTGCAATCAACGATGGCGCAGGCGACGACGTTGTCATACGTATCGATAGCAAAGAGGACGGTTTCAATCTTCAGGAAATGCAGCTGGGTGCAAGTCACGCGCTGAATACCGTGGACGGGCGGCCGGTGGTTGTCACTCGAGTCGAAGACGGCTATCAGTTTGACGTGGACGGCAGGCAGATTTCGATGCCTTTGATGGAGCATGGCCAAACGGAGCATGACCAAGCTGCCTCAAAACACAAAGAAGTACGAATTATAAGGCACATGGCGGGCGGTCCTGACGGTCACGCCGAGGGTGTCACCATTATCAGCCCGACACCACTCGATGGCGCGACACGTGCAAGCATTTCGGCAACTCTTGCGGCGGCAGGCGAGAGTAAAGTGCACTTTATCAATTTCGACAAGGTTGCTTCCGTATCACAAATGCCGGCAAGCGAAGACGAGGAAGTCCGGATTATTCGTAAAGAAGTACGCGTAACAAACTAAATCCCTTATGCGGTTTGTTTCGTATGATTGACGGTGGCTCTGCCACCGTCTTTTTTTTGTGCTGGATTTAAGTAGACCAGGCCTGCGAATGAATGTGACTAATCTTGCGGGACTGGGTCAGACGGTAAAAATGCCTGAGCTCATCGAGTCCACTTTTGCCGCCGCCTGTTAAGCGACGACCAAGCCTGTGACAAAAC
Organism: Woeseia sp.; assembly: GCA_013003155.1. Classification (GTDB taxonomy): domain Bacteria; phylum Pseudomonadota; class Gammaproteobacteria; order Steroidobacterales; family Woeseiaceae; genus Woeseia. Next base: position 28,050 of record JABDKF010000282.1, read on the forward strand.
CTCGCGGCATAATCGCTCGCGGCGCGATACCGCTCACGCTGCTCTGCATCGAGATCCGGGTGGAAGCTGACCTCATCAAACAGCCAGCTGTGCAGACGTTTAGCCAGTGCATGATCTTCCTGTGCCAGGGCGAGCCGCAAGGCGCTCACGAACTTGTCGACTTCGGCCTGCATCTCCAGTTCCAGCAGGGTCACTGATTTGTCTTGCTGCGCACTGAATGCCAGGTAATTAAAATGGCTCACGCCTTCCAACACGGTCCAGTAGTCGTCAAGCTGATCAGGCTCCAGGCCTTCGAGCGGGTTCTTGCTCCGCAGGCGCTCCAGCACGTCTTCATCGAGATACACGCTAAGGGCAACGCCACTTTCATCTTCGCTAAGCAGCACGGTTTCTGCGTTGTCGACAAGCATGCTATCCGCACCGAGAATACGCGCGACCTCGGGATCGGTGATGAGGAAATCATCAATATGGTAGCCAGTATCGAGCTGGTAAAGGTCGCTTAGCTGATCCTGGAGCGCGGCCAACATATTCAGTGCCTTCGCTTCGCTTGCGGAAGGGGCGTGACGCCATTTTGTTTCAGCAGGGCAGCCGCCCGCTCGCTGCCGGTTTTTAACCACACTTCGTAAGTTCTCAGGATATCAATATCGGAATTTTGCCGCGTACCGTCGCGCACTTCATTCAACACATCGACAACGATCGGAAACTTGCAGGCCAGCTCTCCATAGACAGGAGCCAGCGCACGGCCCCGGGTCGTGCCGCGTATCTCATCGGACAGCGAGCCATAGGCGGTACCGCCCATGCGGATGTAGTAATCCAGATCAACAAGCTGATGCGCCAGGCCATCGGCAAAGAAACCAGCTATAAACAATGCGACATCGCCGAGTCGCTGCAGCGACGCGCTACGCTCTACCGGGTTCGCTGCTTCGTTGGCATCGAGCAACATCATCGCGAGGGGCTTCAGTCCGTAGACTTCGCCGCTGTCTTCGTAAAGCTCTTCAGATCGGGAAAATAAGGTAAGCAGATTAACGACGTAGTGCGTCGCGTGCTCATCGACCTGCACGCGCTGATTCTCGATGGCTGCGGTGATCGATTCGCGAAAGTAATCGCGAAGATCGGCGACTGGCACAACCGTGTCTGCGGAATAGTTACTATCCATGGCGACGCTTCCTCTCCTGACGATCGGAAATCGCTACGGCCACTGCGGGCTTCGTGTTTAAGTGCGTTGCCACAAAGTAGAGTGCGTCAGCGCAATTCGAAACACGCAGTAAACCGCTCACGAAACCTCTGCTAACTGTATCGGCAGATGCTGTCTTATCTATAACTTAATATGACATTACGTGCTGTGACAAGGTTCACGAAGAAATTGCGTGAAGATTATGTCGCCGGACTTGAGTCACAAAATGTGTTCGCGCTATTATTCTCTATTACACAAAAGCGATGTCTGCTGTGAAGCGTGACTTAAATGATATACAAGCTTTACTCACCACATCTGTCGCAGTTTTTCGCCAACATTAATTCGCTTGTCCGACCGTGGACGTAAGGCCAATTTTTCCGCGTCGCGACGCCCGAAGAATTTTGCCTCGACCGTTTCCATCAAACGATCTGTCATGAAACGACTGCGCGCACCATACACGTGCTTGTCGCCGTCGCGCCGTTGCTGCGTAACGTGATATCGCAGTGGCGCCATCAGGTGTAGCGATTGCTTGGCGCGAGTAATGGCGACGTACAGGAGGCGCCGTTCCTCTTCGATCGCCTCCGGCTTCCCCGTCGCGAATTCGGAAGGGAAATTGCCATCGGAAACATTCAATACAAATACTGACTTCCATTCCTGGCCTTTAGCGCTATGAACAGTCGACAGAACCAAATAATCCTCGTCGAGAAAGGGATCACCGGACAGGTCACCGGAAGCCGAAGGCGGATCGAGCGTAAGCTCCGTCAGGAATCGCTCGCGAGTCGCGTAGCGGGCCGAGACCTGTTCGAGCTGTTCGAGATCGGCGTGGCGGGTTTCCGCGTGGTCATAAATGCGCTCAAGCTGTGGTTGGTACCAATGACGCACAGCCGTCAGCTGCCCTTGCCATTGATTCTCGTCCAACGTGGCGCCGCCAAGCGACGACATCAACGTGCAGAACGACGGCCACTCAGCCTTCGCGGGTGCAGGCGGACAGAATTCCGCAAGCGCTTGCCAACTGAATCCCGCTATTTGCATGGCCTCGAAGCAACGACGCGCATAGGCGGGACCCATGCCCGGCAGCAGCTTGAGAACGCGGAACGCCGCAACCTCGTTGCGTGGATTCTCTGCCCATTTGAGGACGGACAACAGGTCCTTGACGTGCGCGGCTTCGAGAAATTTCAGCCCCCCGTATTTCACGTACGGAATGTTGCGCCTAACGAGCTCGAGCTCTAGCTGATCGCTATGGTGCGCGCTGCGAAAAAGTACCGCCTGATCTTTGAGCGCCATGCCCTGCTCGCGGTTGCCGAGCACGGTCTCGACGACAAACTCCGCCTCCGACTCGGCATCCTCGACGCTGGCATAGATCGGTCTGGCACCGCCCTGTAGCCGGCTGAACAGGTTTTTCTTGTACTGGCGATCACTCTCGGCGATCAGGCAATTCGCCATGTCGAGTATTGCGGGGGTTGATCGATAGTTTTGCTCGAGCGTAACGATGCGTGCGGCGGGTATGTACTGGTCAGCGAAACCAAGAATATTTTCGACTTCCGCGGCACGAAACGAATAGATTGACTGCGCATCATCACCGACGACGGTTAAACCGTTACCATCGGGTTTCAGCGCCCGTAAAATTTCGGCTTGCAGGACGTTCGTATCCTGGTACTCGTCGACCAGAACGTGGTCGAACCAACTACCAATCTCGGCAGCAAATTCGGGTTCGGCAACAAGGTAACTCCAGTACAGCAAGAGGTCGTCATAGTCGAGTGATTGATTTTGTTGCTTGCGCTCAGTGTAAGCCCGAAACAGAATCGTCAGCTCCTGCTCCCAGTCAGAACACCAGGGAAACACTTCGAGCAGTACGTCGGCGAGCGGCTCCCGCGAATTCACACAGCGCGAATAAATCGCAAGACAGGTGTCTTTCTTCGGGAAGCGTCGCGACTTGCGACTTAAGCCCTGCTCATGCCGAATCACATCGATCAGATCTGCAGCGTCGCCACGATCGAGAACTGAAAATGCAGGATCAAGCCCGATCGGGCGGGCGTAACGGCGTAACAGGCGGTTCGCTATGCTGTGAAACGTGCCGGACCAGGGCATGGTGCCGCGCGCCGCCTGCATTTGCCCGGTTTCACCGAGCGCCTTCTGCACAATGTTTTCGACGCGCCGCGTCATCTCCTGCGCAGCCCGCCGCGTAAACGTCAGGAGTAGCAGCCGCTGCGGATCGACGCCCTGGACCAGCAGGTGCGCGACTCGATGGGCCAACGTCATTGTTTTCCCGGTACCCGCGCCGGCAATGACGAGCAGCGGGCCGGCGGTGAAACCACCACCCTGCGCAGGGCGCGTGCCATAGGCGGCGGCTTGCCGCTGCGCCGAATTCAGACTCTCGAGGTAGTCTGTCTGTAGTTCTGCAGCGTGCCCCACAAGCGCCCTCCCTCAAAGACTGTATTCTTATACAGTACTGTATGAATTTACAAGTAAGGGCTCAGGTGCTGAAAAATCCCTCGATCGCGGCTGCCAGCGCCTCGGGTTGCTCGATATGCACCATGTGCCCGGCATTTTCGATCGACAGGCAGTGTGACCCCGGATAGTCGCCGCCAGCATCTGCCGTGTGCCATGCCGCCATCGCCTCGCGGTACTCGGTGTCGTCTCCGCAGACCAGCAACACCCTTGCGGTGATGCGCCGCCAGCAGGCACGAGCCTCGGCGCGACGGTAAAGGACAGGATTGGGCCAACGATGCGCGATATCTGCTTTCAAGTACCAGCGATGATCCGATGCTTGTGCAGACCACAGGGCAGCAACGTAGCGCGCCCGCTCCTCAGTGATGTGCGCGCCTTGCCGGCGTATGCGGTTTACGAGCGGTGCGAGAGAATCATAGCCAGGGTGCTCGCGGCGCGTTCGCACAGCTTCAAGCCACTTGCGCAGGCGTGTCGGCGCATGCTCAGGGTCGCTGTCCGGTAAACCAAAGCCTTCGACGTTGACGAAAGCCGCGACGCGCTCGGGAAACGCGCCGGCAAACAATGCCGCGACGTTGCCGCCCATGCTGTGCCCTACGAGCCTGCAAGGACCCGTGACGTCGAGCGTGTCGAGCAGGGCATCAAGATCGGCCAGGTAGTCCGGAAACCAGTAAGAGCCGTCGTTGTGGCTTGTGTCGCCGAAGCCACGCCAGTCGGGAGCAATGACGTGCCAGTCAC
>JABDKF010000040.1 GCA_013003155.1 Woeseia sp.
CATGGGCGTCAGGGTATGCGGCCGGTTTGGTCGCCTAGCCTATCTCAACAGGCGGCAGTGCTTCCCGGCGTAAACGTCGTTAATCGCTGCTAAAAAAGCTGGTTTTCTGTTGGCCTCTGCACCAGTCCCTTGTGAAGTGCCAACGCATACATTTGCTTACAATTTTCGCGGTTTTCACGCTGTAATACAGTCGCGATGCGGCAGCTCTTCTGCTACCGTCCGCCTGATGAAAAATCATGACGAAGAATTGCTGAACTGGACCCCCGTCATGCCGCCACACACCGAGACCGCGGATGGCGAGCCGCGGCGCATTGGCGTTGAGCTGGAAATGATTGGCCCCGGTGTCGATGATGTCAGCGATATCGTAGTACGCCAAATCGGCGGCAAACTCGATATCGAATCCCGGTATGAACATTTTGTGCGCGGTGATGATGCAGGCGACTGGGGTATTGAGCTCGACTACGCTTATCTGAAGGAGCGCGGCCGCGAAGACGAAGCAGAAGACGAACTGCAGGGCATCATTGAAGATGCAGCGGAGTCCTTGCTTCGCGTTGGCGCCGAAGCTGTGGTGCCAGTGGAGGTTGTCAGCCCGCCGCTGCCGTTTTCTCGCCTCACAGACATACAACAACTGATCGTTAAGTTACGCGATGCGGGCGCGAAGGGCTCCGGCGCAGGATTGACTTATGCCTTTGGCATGCAGTTCAACCCTGAATTGCCCGGTCTGGATGCGAAGACGGTGGTGTCCTATCTGAAAGCGTTTTTTTGCTTGTACGACTGGCTCATGCAGCAGTCCGAAGTCGATATGACGCGCCGCCTTTCTGGATACAGCGCATCATTCCCCGGAACCTATGTCCGCAAAGTCGTTGATCCCGATTACTGGCCTGATCAGGACTCGATGATTGACGATTATTTGGAGGAAAACCCGACGCGCAATCGCGCCCTCGATATGCTTCCGTTGTTTCTCCATCTCGATAAAGACCGTTTGCGGGACGTGGTGGATGATCCGCGCGTAAAGCCGCGACCCACTCTGCATTACCGATTGCCCAACTGCGAGATTGATCGGCCAGACTGGGGGGTGCACGTCGCCTGGAATGACTGGTTGCAGGTAGAAGAACTCGCAGACGACCAGGACCGGCTGCAGGAAATCTGCGCGGCTTATATAGAATGGTTCGACAAACCTATTGCCAGGATTTTTGACAACTGGGCAGAAGAAGTGACTCAGTGGATGGAGAAATCGGCGGCGTGACGGATCGTCCGACGATCGGCGTGACCGGTCCGCAACGAGGTGCAGTTGGGCCTCGAAGCTGCATTCACCTCGGCGTACTTCTTGCGGGCGGCAAGCCGCGGCATCTGCGGCCTGGCGACCCGCTGGATACCTCGGCGCTGGACGGCGTGATTATTTCGGGCGGGCACGACGTTGAACCGACGCTTTACAAGGCCGCCGCCGAAGTCGAAGGGCGCTACGACGCAGAGCGAGACGCGTTTGAGTCATCCATCATCGATTGCGCCCTGCGCGACGAGACTCCCTTGCTGGGAATTTGCCGAGGTGCCCAACTTTTAAATGTGCGCCTCGGCGGAACGTTATTCCAGGATCTCAGCAAGCGCCGGCATAAAACATCCAAACGTCGATTCTTGCTGCCATTAAAATCTCTTTGCCTGGCCGAGAACAGCAGGCTCGAGGCCCTGCTTGGCGAAGCAGACATCCGAATTAACAGCCTGCACAATCAGAGCATTAATGAACTGGGACAGAACCTGCAAGTGAGCGGGCGCGACCTTGACGACATTGTGCAGGCCGTTGAAAACCCGGATCACCGCTTTCTGTTCGGCGTGCAGTGGCATCCGGAGTTTCTTATCTATGCCGCGCGGCAGCGGCGACTATTCAAGGAACTGGTTGCAGCTTCCCGTGAGTATCGCGACAGGCGCAGCGCTGCAAGCAAGTGACCTACCTTGGTCTGTTCCTGACTGCTTTTCTGGCGGCCACATTACTCCCTGCCTACTCGGAAATTCTGTTCGCCGGATTAGTGATGCAGGGCCTCGACCCTGTGGCGCTTTGGGCCTGGGCAAGCGCTGGCAACACACTGGGTGCCGCCGTGAACTGGGCGCTGGCGCGATTCTTTCTTCAGTACAGTGACCGACCGTGGTTTCCGTTCCGGGAGGCGAGTCTGGGGCGCGCGCAACGCTGGTTTCAGCGTTATGGAGTCTGGTCACTAACGATGGCGTGGATGCCTGTTGGTGGCGACGCGCTGACCTTTGTTGCCGGCCTCATGCGCGTCAACTTCTGGTTGTTCATGTTGCTCGTCGCGATCGGCAAGTCTGCACGGTATGGCATCGTGCTCTGGCTGGTTCTGCAAAACACATAGTGAACCGGCAATTCTTTTTTTTGCCGGCAAGTACTAAACGCGAAAACCCTTAGCCGGTCATATACTCCGCGGTGCATCACGGGGAAGCTGGTTGCGTCGCCGGCTGGGGGAAGTTTTTTTAAGTTCTAGCCGTGAATCGGCAACTTGCTTCAGTTTGACAAAGACACGCCCTGCAAAAAAGCAACCAGCTCATGGATAAAATAGGCGCGCGGCGTTTCCAGGAATGCGGCGTGATCACCGCCCGGCACCGTAACGTACTGCTTGTGGCCGGTAGCAATACTGCGATAGAGCTTCTCCTGGAATTCGGCCGGCGCAATAGGGTCAAACTCGCCTACTATGACAAGCGTTGGCACGTTGATCTTCGACCCATCAAGCTGGTTGTATTGATCGACGCCGCGCACATCTACCCGCACCGGGTCCGCGGCAAGTGCTGCGTCGACATACGCCTGAATTGCTTTCCGGCTGATTGAGCCGGGGGTAATAAAGTCGCTAGCCGCTGCTTCCGCGGTATTGATTTGTTTCCTTGGGACGATGCCCGGTTTATCTGCGGGCAACACGATATCGGCGTCGCGCCAATACCCAAACAAGGTCAGCGATCCTGCTGCGTCCTGGTGTCGCTGCACCGCAAGCTGCGAGATAGTTGAACCCATAGACCAGCCAAACAAATGCGGTCTGTGCTGCCAGTTTCCCGCCTCGTCGATCCAGTCAAGCACGGTCGCAACGTCATCGGCGGCCCGGTTCGGCGTTAGCCACTCTGTTTCGTCGCGCGGAGTTTGGCCATAGCCGCGTAAATCGACAGCGAAAACCGCGAAACCCTCCTGCACCAGGCCATCCATCAGCGACAACTCCTCTCCGTCAACCTGCAGATCGAAATCGGGCAGCGCGCTCCAGGTCCGGCCATGGACCAGCAGGACTGCTTCGCTTGCGCCTGGCGCGCTTTTTTCCCACAGCGCCAGGGGATGACCGTCAGACATTACTGTATGACGCTGCAGCGCACTCCCAGGTGCGCACGCCGTTAGTAAGAACACAAGAATACACACTGGCAACTGCAGAACTTTTGGCTTGTGCATTACGAAACATCCGTTGGCAAGAGTGTGTGCATTTCAGCAGACCCGATGCCGGCGATGCAACCAGGGAAGTCGTCGAAATCGCTTTAATCTAACCGACTCTCGTCGGTCCGCAATTCGCTGCTTTAAATATCTCAAGTTGAAACTAATTGGATATGCGCAAATCTTATGAACCTTAATTTTAGGCAAGAGTCTATGTTGATTATGCGCGAGGCGTGGACCGGAGCTACATTGATCGTGAACGTGCAATCAATAACTTGTATAAAACGCCGCCGATTTGTTGCTGCAAAAACCAATCGAATTTGCGCAGCAGCGCAACATAACACTGCAAACGTATTCGAAACTTATATTTTCGGGAAAGTAATTATCTTTATTTTTCAATAACAAACGATCGAATGAAATTTTTTCAAGCAAGCCGCCACGCAGAATAGTCCAACAGGTCTATACTAAATCGTGGAGATAGGCATGGTTGTGGGAGACAGTCGTGCAAGAGCCGGCACTGCCGAAAGACGAGGCTGCCAGGGTTGATGCGCTGCGCAGTCTGGGGATACTTGATACGCCGCCCGATGAGCGGTACGACCGCTTTACTCGGTCCAGTCGCCGCATCTTTGACACTCCGATGGCAGTAATCAGCCTGGTTGATCGCTATCGGCAGTGGTTCAAGTCAGCGGCAGGCCTCAACGACAATGAAACTCCTCGAAGTATTTCTTTTTGCGGGCACACTATTCTTGGCAATGGCGTATTCGAAGTCAGCAATGCGTTGCGCGATCCACGATTCCGCGATAATCCACTGGTTGTCAACGAACCGCACATTCGTTTTTACGCCGGCGCGCCGCTCGAGACACCGGATGGCTACAAACTTGGCACGCTGTGCATTCTGGATCGGGTTCCCCGTCGGCTCAGTGCCGAAGAAAAATCCATATTAAGAAGTCTCGCTGACAATGTTGTCGCCCAAATGGTCGATTATTTCGATGAGGGCACCGGACTTGCGAACCGCAACGCTTTGCTGGAAACCGGATCAAAGTGTTTTGCAAGAATGACGGGGAAAGATGGTTATTCTCTGCACCTTTTCAAAATTGAGGACGTCGCGAGTGAAGTCTTACTCGAAGAACCGCATTTGTCAGCCGGCAAAATATTTGCAACGCTCTTACCGAGCTTCTATCCGAGAGCGCAATCGATCGCCAGCCTCGGAGACAATACGTTCGGTGTATTGATCAAGAAGGACAACGCATTTGATGAGCGGCGCGCCATTAATCACTTGTGCACCCTGACCAAGAACGCACTCAGTGACCGCCAGGATCGACGACCGGCATTTGTAGGATTAGTGCAATTTAGCCGCGACCATCACGAGTCTTTCGATGACGTCATGCGTGACGTTGATGCGATGTTCTTCCGCCACCAGGACTCTGCCACTCCGTCCAGATCGGACAGGCATCGATTCCGCGATGCTTTTGCAAGATTGCGCGCGGCTATCCACTAGATTTCTTGCAGACATACGGCCGCCGAATGGACCAAAGCTGGTTCTGCTAGCCCGCAATAACTGGAAATCATCTTGAGCTAGTCTTGGCCGCTACCGCCACATTTCGCTGGCGGCAAGCTTTCTTGAGCGCAATCAAGAAAAAATCCCACGGTATGTTTATTATCGATGCCTCAACTTATTGCTCGAGGGCATCGTTTGGCTGGCACGGCATACCCGCACTTACTCGCACCGCTCGACCTGGGCTTTACCACACTCAAAAATCGCGTCGTCATGGGCTCGATGCACACCGGCCTCGAAGACGGCAACAAGCACACCCGACTGGCCGCTTATTTTGCCGAGCGTGCGCGCGGCGGCGTCGGACTGATGATCACGGGAGGCTATGCGCCAAACCGGGCTGGCTGGGTAAAGCCGTTCGCCGGCAAGTTGACCACCTCGGGGGAGGCAAAAAAGCATCGGCAGGTGACAGATGCGGTGCATGCGGAGGGCAGCAAGATCGCGATGCAGATCCTGCACGCGGGCCGCTACGCCTATCACCCGCTACCGGTTGCCCCGTCGGCGATTCGTTCGCCGATAACCCCGTTTACTCCTCGCGAATTGTCGAGCAAAGGTGTTGATAAGCAAATTGAGGCATTCGTCAGGTGCGCCAGACTTGCTCGTGAAGCGGGGTACGATGGTGTTGAGATCATGGGCTCCGAGGGGTATTTCATCAATGAATTTCTGGTAACCCATACCAATCAGCGCACAGACGAATGGGGCGGCGATTTCACCAACCGTATGCGAATGCCCGTTGAGATCGTTGCGAGGACACGTGAGGCGGTGGGCAACGATTTCATTATCGTTTACCGGCTATCAATGATCGACCTGATTCCGGATGGCAACTCCTGGAGCGAGACCGTCATACTGGCAAAAGCGATCGAGGCGGCGGGTGCCACAATCATAAACACCGGCATCGGTTGGCACGAGGCGCGCGTCCCCACAATCGCAACGTCCGTGCCGCGCGGCGCCTTCACCTGGGTAACCAAAAAGATGAAACGTGAGGTCGGCATACCGCTGGTGACATCGAATCGCATCAACCTGCCAGAAACGGCGGAGCAGGTGCTCGCCGATGAATGTGCAGACCTGGTATCGCTGGCGCGACCGATGTTGGCTGACGCAGACTTTGTGAAGAAGGCACAGGAAAACCGCGCTAACGAAATTAACGTGTGTATTGCCTGCAACCAGGCCTGCCTCGATCATACGTTCGCAAACAAGATGAGCAGCTGTCTCGTTAATCCGCGCGCCTGTCACGAAACAGAGCTCAATTACGTTGCCACGAAGAACACGAAGCGCTTTGCTGTCGTTGGATCAGGCCCTGCCGGAATTTCAACCGCAATAGTCCTGGCGGAACGCGGCCATAGCGTTGATCTCTTCGAGGCTGCGGCAGAGCTCGGCGGGCAGCTGAACATGGCCAAAGTCATACCGGGCAAGGAAGAATTTCACGAAATGCTGCGCTACTTCAAAGGGCAACTGGCGCTGAAGAACGTAAACGTGCATTTGAACACCCGCGCTTCTGCTGAGCACCTGGTCGGCAAAGACTATGCGTGCATCGTCATCGCAACCGGCGTTACGCCGCGGGACCCGAAGATCGAGGGGCAAGACCACCCCAAGGTTCTGAGCTACGTTGATGTCTTGCGCCACAACGCACCGGTTGGCGAGCGCGTGGCGATTATCGGAGCGGGCGGCATTGGTTTCGATGTTGCGGAGTTCCTGGTAGGAGACGGACATTCGCCGACGATGAATCTTGAAGAATGGCTGGCGGAATGGGGCGTCGTTGACCCGGCCGAAGCCCGCGGCGGCGTAGCCGTTCATCGCGTACCGCCGTCACCGCCTGCGCGCCAGGTGACCCTGCTGCAACGCAAAGCGGGCAAGCACGGTGCCAACCTGGGAAAGACCACCGGCTGGATTCATCGCGCGTCGCTGAAAATGAACAACGTGCAAATGATTGGTAACGTCAACTACGAGCGAATTGGCGACGAGGGGCTGTTAATTTCCAACGGTGACAAGCGGGAAAACCCGACCTGGCTGGACGTCGATCACATCGTGCTGTGTGCAGGCCAGGTTCCGCTACGGGAACTTGAAGAGCCATTGGCAGCGCTTGAAGTTCCCGTGCATGTCATTGGCGGAGCCGATGTCGCAACCGAACTGGATGCGAAACGCGCAATCAACCAGGGAAGCCGGCTTGCCGCGGAGCTTTAGCGTGAAAGCCGCAGCCTGCCGGGCAACGGCTATACTGGTGGCGTTTGATTCACAACTCCTGTTTTCTGACGGTTTGTATGCCAAGAACTAGGGTTTGAAGTCGCTGGAACGGCGTATTTATCGGAACGCCCCGAAACAGCTTTTCATTTTTTTGCTGAGGACTGCACTATGCCTGTGACTCGTCATTTGCCAGCCGGAAGAGCGTTACCGCTCGTTTTAGTTTTCATCGGTGTTTGTGCTTTTTTTACGTCAGAGCCCGTGTCGGCACAAAAGACAGGCAAACCAATCCTGCACGGTAAGCACTGGGTCGCAGTTACCGGCAAGCCCCTGGCTGCGACGGCAGGCGCGATGACTTTTACGCGTGGCGGCAACGCGGTGGATGCCGCGTGTGCCATGCTCGCGGCAACCTCAACAATGTGGGACACACTTGGGTGGGGCGGCGAAACGCAGGCGCTGGTATTTAACCCCAAGACGGGCAAGGTCATCGGCATTAACGCGCTCGGCGTTGCGCCCACCGGCGCTACCGCAGACTTTTTTCGGAAAAAGGGCATGGTTTACCCGCCCGAGTACGGCCCGTTGGCAGCGGTAACGCCCGGCACGCCGGGCGGTTTGATGGTGATGTTGGCCGAGTACGGCCAACTAAGCCTCGCTGAAGTTCTCGCGCCGGCGATGCAGATGGCTGAAGGCTACCCGATCGAACGATCACAAGCCGACAACATGGAACGACGCCGCGACGTGTTGGCACAATGGTCTTACTCGCGGGATGTGTTTCTGCCGCACCTGGACGCCGACGATAACGAAAAACGTGCCGCGCCGCGCGAGGGAGAAAACTTTCGCCAGCCAGACCTGCTCGCTACGTTACAAAAACTGGTTGATACCGAGAAGGCAGCGCTCGCCGGCGGCAAGAACCGCAAGGAGGCGATCTACGCTGCGTACGACCGCTTTTATCGCGGTGACATTGCCGAAGAAATAGTGCGTGCCTCAGCCGAGTACGGCGGACTGATGACCATGCAGGACCTCGACAAGTGGCAGGTCTACCTGGAGGAACCGGTTAGTACCAACTACAAAGGCATCGATGTTTACAAGCTCACGACCTGGGTGCAGGGTCCCGTTATGTTGCAAGCTCTAAATCTGCTCGAAGAAATCGACCTGAAGAGTATGGGCTACAACACGTCGCGTTACATTCATGCCCTTTACCAGGCGATGAATCTTTCGTTCGCCGACCGGGATTTTTACTACGGCGATCCGTACGTGCCGCCCGCTGAGCCAATTGCGGGCCTGCTTTCGAAGAAATACGCGAAGTCGCGTCGCGACGAAATCAATTGGGAACGGAACAATCCGAACACGAAACCAGGCGACCCTTACCCGTTTCAGGGCGACAGGAACCCGTTCCTTAAACTGCTGGAGAAATGGACGCCGATCCCGCCTGCAGCTGATGCGCTGGGCGCTGACAGTTTTCAACAGGCGAGTTTGATGAGCGACGACGAGGCGTTCGTAGCGGGCACCACGTCTATCCAGGCGGCAGATGCCGACGGCTGGGTAGTGTCGATAACGCCGAGCGGCGGCTGGATCCCGGCGTTCATTGCCGGTCACACCGGCATTGGATTGAGCCAGCGTATGCAGAGCTTTGTTCTCGACGAAGCGCTGAACCCGTTTAACGTTGTGCAACCGGGGCAGCGGCCGCGGGCCACGTTGACACCAAGCCTGGCACTGCAGGATGGCAAACCGCTGATAGCGTTCTCGGTTCAGGGCGGCGACACTCAGGATCAAAACCTGCTGCAGTTTTTCCTGAATATCGTTGAATTCAACATGAACGTGCAGCAGGCGGCCGAAGCGCACAACATCACAAGCTACCAGATGCAGAGTTCATTCGGTGCGCACCAATCAGAACCCGGCCGTCTCGACGTGACGGCAAAAGTGCCGGAATGGGTTCGCAGCGAGCTTGGCGATATGGGCTACGATATCCGCACCGTCGAGCGCACCTATAGTCCCATAACGGCAATCTATTTTGACCGGGAGACCGGCACGATGTGGGGCGGTGCCAGCGACTACGGGGATGATTACGGGGTTGCCTGGTAAGACTGTTCTCATTAGAGCCGCTCAAGGACACGAGGGCGCACTAATTCAGGGCACGAAAAGACAGGCCGACCGTTTGGGTTCAACAAGCCAGCCCCACTGCGCGTTATAAGGAATCCACTGCGATCGCGTCACAATGTATTGAACACCCGCCACTCGCTAAAGCGTGTCCGTCGCGGTGCAAACGTTAGTGGAATTGCAATCGCGCGAAACAATTGCGGCTTCGAGCTAAATGTGCTGATCTTGAACTTATGCCTTTAATTGCCCACAACGACCTGCCTAGCTATGGCCGTTTGTCCGACGAAGGGCAGGTAATGATTGGCGGTGACCGCGCAACTCATCAAGACATTCGCGAACTGCATGTCGGGCTCCTGAATATGATGCCGGATGCGGCGCTGGAGGCGACGGAACGACAGTTTCTGCGGCTAATCGGTGCCTCAAACCGAATCGCGCAGTTCTATGTGCACCTTTTCACGGTCGAGGGTCTGGACCGTTCTACCGAAGCGCAACGGCACATTGCCAGTTACTACGAGCGCTTCGAGGATCTTGCGGATGCCGGACTCGACGCGCTGATAGTAACCGGCGCCAACATCACCGGGCCTGATCTTACTCGGGAAACATTTTTTGAGCCGATGACGCGGGTAGCGGATTGGGCGCAGGATAACGTGACATCGGTACTGTGTTCCTGCCTTGCCTCTCATGCAATCTGGCGACACCGCTACGGGATCGAACGCAGGCCCCTGCAAAACAAACTTTGGGGAGTATTCGAACACCGCACTATTGAACGCCAACACCCGATAGTCAGCGGCGTTAACACGCGCTTTTATGCCCCGCACTCCCGTTATAACGATGTTTCCGGCGAACAACTTACGGCCGCCGGCTTGACGGTATTAACTCGAAGTGACGAGGCAGGCGTGTTACTCGCGACCAGTGACGATGGATTACGATTCATCTATTTGCAGGGACATCCCGAATACGATACCGGTAGCCTCGCCAAAGAATACAAGCGTGAGGTCGCGCGTTTTCTAAGCGGCGAGCGCGAGGATTACCCGCCCTACCCGCACGGTTATCTCGATGATACCTCTCAGGCGTTGCTCGACGAATACCGGCAAGAGGTCTTGGCCGGGGCAACGGGCAGTGTTAGTGGCTTTCCAGAAGTCGCATTGCTCGAGCGCCTGGATAACACCTGGATCGATACCGCCAAGTCGATCTTTAATAACTGGCTTGGTCTCGTTTACCAAACCACGGGAGCTGACCGGCGCACGCCGTTCATGAACGAACTCGACCCCGCAGATCCGCTGCATCTAATTCAATACAAAACTTCCAATACTCAACATAGAAAATTCCGGAGAAGTACATGAAAGCCGAAACCATTGCCATTCACGGGGGCTTTAAGGGCGACCCGAGCACCCACGCCGTTGCCGTACCGCTGTACCAAACGACGTCGTACTATTTTGACGATACGCAGCACGGTGCCGACCTGTTCGACCTCAAGGTGCAGGGCAATATTTACAGCCGCATCATGAATCCCACCAACGCCGTGCTCGAAGAACGAGTAGCGCAACTCGAAGGGGGCATCGGCGCCTTGTGCATGGCGTCGGGAATGGCCGCGATTACGGCAACGCTGCAAACGCTGGCGCGTGCGGGCGATAACATTATCAGCGTTAGCCAGCTTTACGGGGGCACTTATAATTTCTTTGCGCACACACTGCCGACGATGGGCATTGACGTGCGCTTTGCGCCGGGCGACGACCTGAAGGCGATGGAAAAACATATCGATGACAATACGCGCATGTTGTTTTGCGAATCCATAGGCAACCCGGCCGGCAACATCGTTGATCTTGAAGCACTCGCTGAACTCGCGCATCGTCACGGCCTGCCGCTCGTTGTCGACAATACCGTCGCCACGCCGGTACTGTGCCGGGCCTTCGACTACGGCGCAGATATCATCGTGCATTCGTTGACAAAGTACATGGGCGGCCACGGCACTTCGATCGGCGGCATCATCGTTGACTCCGGAAAGTTCGAGTGGCAGGACAACCCGCGCTTCAAACAAATGAACGAGCCCGACCCCTCCTATCATGGCGTTGTTTACACAGAGGCACTCGGGGAGGCCGCCTTTATCGGCCGCGCTCGCGTCGTGCCGCTGCGGAACATGGGTGCGGCCCTGTCACCGTTCAATGCATTTTTGATTTTGCAGGGAATTGAAACTCTGTCATTGCGCATGGAACGCCACACGGACAATGCGTTGGCGGTTGCTGAATATCTCGACGCGCATGAGCAGGTAACCTGGGTTAACTACGCGGGCTTGCCGAAGGACAAATTTCATAAACTGGCCAGGAAATACATGAACGGACGGCCGGCTGCCATCCTTACCTTTGGCATCAAGGGCGGCAAGGAGTCCGGCGCGAAGTTCATCGACGCACTGGAAATGATTACCCGACTCGTCAATATCGGCGACGCAAAATCGCTCGCCTGCCACCCGGCTACAACCACCCATCGCCAGCTTGGCGAGGCGGAACTGCAGGCTGCCGGTGTTACTGAGGACATGGTGCGGCTGTCGATCGGCATCGAACATGTCGATGACATCATCGCGGATATCAAGCAGGCGTTACACGCGGCAACATGACGTTCGGGTTCATCTCGACTAGTTAGTTGTAAAGCCGGGCTTGCGGTGGAGAACCGACGCCGCAAGGCCTGACTCCGCCTGAGTCTGAATTTGCCGGGGGCAGGACAAACCGCAGTTTTAATAGCGACGTAGTCGATCTGCGGGTAGCAAAAAACCGCGCTTTTGCCAGCGAATTGTTCAAAAAACCTTCTATTGTGACAATCGTTCACAGACAAGTGATTGTGCGCGGCAGCCTCGCTATCTAGTATTTGTCGGGTTATTGAGACACTTTTTATAGCAATCGTCAGCGGCAGCAATTCGAACACCGGCGCCCTCGGAGGTCGTGACAATGACTGAATTCAAGAAAACGACACGCCGCTACTGGCGTCGGACGACAACAACTAAACCGTGGTGGCCATGGGGACTTGCTCCACTCGCCGCTCTGGGCATGCTCTTCCTTGTAGGCGCTCTCTTCATGGCACCGCGCATTGAAGCCGATGTTCGCGAACAGGTAGCGGAGCGAATCAGTTCGGTGGATCTGCCAGTCGCCGAGGTCAGGGCGGACGGTCAGGGCGTGATGATTACGGCAGCAACTCAGGCAGACGAAACGCGCTACGTAGAAGCGTTTGCTGCATCGACGAAATGCGAAACGTGGGCCGGTCAATTGAACTGTCCCACTACGATCGACATTCAGACTGTCGCTCCTGCCGCGGCGCCTGCGGCAGCAAGCGTTCGCCCGCACGCGTTCACGGTCGAAAAAACCGGTGCCTCTGTTTTGTTGAAGGGGGAAGTGCCGGATTTGGCAGAGCATGATCGACTTCTTGATCGCGCCAACAAGAACTTCGCTGCGGTGACAAACCAGCTGCGCATAAGCAATGAAGCTGCAGGAGAGCAATTTGGAATCGCTGCGGACAGAGCGCTAACCGTCGCCAGCGGGCTGACTTCAGGCAGAGCAAGCTGGTCCGGCAGCGCTTTCTCGGTCAACGGTACCGCGGACTCCGGAGAGATCACACGCCTGCGCAATGAATTTGGCGCATTTCCCAATGAATCTTCGCGCGGCATCTTCAATGTTCGTGCGCTGACAGGTGCAGAGCAATGCGGTCAGGAATTTGACGAGGCACTCAGCAACGCTTCCGTAAAGTTCAGAGTTGGCAGTGCCGAAATCGATACCGGTAACGATGTGTTGCTCAATCGCCTCACGGAACTCGCGAACTCTTGTCCCGGGACGTTAACCGTTCAAGGACATACCGACAGTCAGGGTGACGCGGCCATGAACGAAGCGCTTAGTCTCGCCAGGGCAAGCGCGGTGCGCGAAGCACTGATTACTCGCGGAATTGATGCGGAGCGGCTGCGCGCTGTTGGATTCGGCGAGTCTCGACCGATCGCAGACAACGATACCGCCGCCGGTCGGGCAACGAATCGCCGAATTGCTATTTCTATAGAAGAATAAGCTTGGAAAAGATGTCGGCACAAGAAGTGTCCGGCAATCGAAGGAGATAAACCATGATTTACTTACTCGCTAAATACACGCTGCTATTTTTGCTAACTGCAGGAGCGGGATTTTTTCTTGGCTACTGGTTCTCACGACGCAACATGGAGGACGTAACCGAAAGCTTTGAAGACTTGCGCAAGGCGAATGCGCGTTCTGATGAGAAGAACTGGGATCGCGTTTGGAGTCAGTTTGCATCGATTCCCCAGCCCAAGGAGCCTGATCTAACTAACATCTATTCGCAATTAGACAGCGTCGCTTCAGCGATTACGAAGATTCCCGCGCCACAGAAAGCTGATTTTTCGCCGGTTGAGAAGCGCATAGACTCGCTCTCTGAGGTGGTACAAGCGATTCCATCCACCCTGAAACTGAAAGATGTCGACCTTAATCCTCTTGCAAAAAGACTCGAAAAAATCGAGAAAGATATCGGGAACCTGCCAGTGCCGGAGAAACCCGCGATTATAGATTTCGCACCGCTTGTCGTTAAGTTGGAGAAAATGGAGACTGCCATCAAGAGCATTTCGCAGCCCGCACCGCAGCAGGAAGTCGATTTCAAACCAATTCACAACGAGCTGAGTTCAATTCGGCAACAAATTAAAACGTTGCCGGCGGTAGAGTCGCAACCGCCCGTAGACCTTGCTCCCATTAGTTCCCAGATCAAATCACTAGAGCAACGGATCAATGCCATACCTCAGCCCAAGGCAACGGATCTTGCGCCTCTAAAGGCTCAGATCCAGACGCTTGAAAAACGTATACATGGCATTCCCCCGGCAAAAGCCGTGGATCTCGCACCGGTCAGTTCGCAAATCAAGCACCTCGAGCAGCG